>NZ_AGUD01000096.1 GCF_000240225.1 Patulibacter medicamentivorans | reverse complement strand
GTCCGCGCTCGGGCGCCCCGCGCGCGGACGCCGGCCGCGACCAGCCGGGCGATGGCGAGCGTCCCGCCTACACGGTCTACGAGGCCCGCCGCCGGTTCGGCCGCCGGCACGACCAGGACGACCAGCTCGCGCCGGAGCCCGACGGGCCCCGGCGGCCGCGGCGCCGTCGCGGCCGCCAGCGCTCGCTGCCCGTCCGGATCCTGCGGGGCGTGCTCGTCGCCGCGATCGGCTGGGTCCTGCTGTCGGTCGTCCTGTTCCTGATCTCCGCCCAGATCCACCAGCAGGGCGGCAAGGTCGACGAGGTCCTCGGCGGCGGCGGGGCGCCGTTCACCCCGACCAACGTGCTGGTGCTCGGGACCGACGCCCGGCCGAAGGGCTCCAAGGAGCCGGGCAGCGAGGGCGGCGTCTCGCGCACCGACACGATCATGCTGATGCGGACGGGCGGCTTCGCCAACGCCAAGCTCTCGGTCCCGCGCGACACGATCGTCACGATCCCCGGCCACGGCCTGTCGAAGATCAACGCCGCCTACGCCTTCGACGGCACCCGCGGCACGGTCCGCGCCGTCGAGCCGCTGACCGGGATCGACGTCAACCACGTCGCCGAGATGGACTTCCAGAACTTCCCGGGCCTGATCGACGCGATGGGCGGGATCGGGTTCACACCGAAGAGCTGCCTGACGGCGGTCGTCAGCGGCGGCAGCGGCCACGACCAGCGCTCCGGGGTCACCTCCGGGGGCGGGAGGTACTTCGGCGGCACCTCGTTCCGGCTCCGCAAGGGCGAGAGCTACCACCTCACGGGCCGGCAGGCGCTCGCGCTGGCCCGGGTCCGCAAGAACACCTGCGACGCGGGGCAGGACGACATCAACCGCGCCCAGCGCCAGCAGCAGATCCTCTCGGCGATGAAGCGGCGGGTGCTCTCCCCCGCCGGCTTCCTGCGGCTGCCGATGATCGCCTGGAAGGCCCCGCAGGCGGTCAAGACCGACATGTCCGGCTTCTCGCTGCTCGGCGTCGCGATCGGCCAGTTCCTGCCCGGCGGCGGCTCGTCCGCGGTCCTCAAGCCATCCGGCGTTCAGACCCTCCCGGACGGCGGTCAGGGCCTGATCGTGAACCAGTCCGACGTCGACCGGGCGCGCCGCAAGTTCGACAAGTGAGGGCCCGCGGGCGACCCGCTCAGGGCTGCTTGGGGTGCTGCTTGGGCGAGTCGCCGCGGACCTTCGCGGCGGCCCGGGCCTGCGCCTGCTGGGCCTTGCGGCGGTCGCTGTCGGCCTTCGCCTTCTCGCGCTCGCGGCGCTGGGCGTGCATCTTGGCGTCGTGGGCGTCGGCGCCCGCCTCGGCCGCCCGCTCCAGCTCGCGGTTGCCGCGGACGGTGCCGACGTCGTTGGCGTAGAAGCCCTTGCCCTTGAAGTGGATCGCCGGCGCGTGGAGGACGCGCTGGACCGGCTCGCCCGTCTCGGGGTCGTGCGTCAGCGCGTCGTCGGTGAACTTCTGCAGGACCTCGAAGGTCGTCCCGTCGGGGCGGCGGTACTCGTAGACCGGCATCGCGGGCGCCGTGTCCGGTCAGTCGCTGGAGGAGCTCGACCCGGACCCCGACGAGCTGGAGGCGGCCGCCGTGCCGCTGCTCGACGACGAGGACCCGTCGCTCGACGAGGACGACCCCGAGGAGCCGCTGCCGCTGTCCGACGACGACGCGCTGCTCGACGAGCCTCCGTCGCCGCTGCCGCTGTCGCTCGACCCGCCGCCGTCTCCCGAGCTGCTCCCGCTGTCGCCGACCGGCCGCTTCTTGGTGCCGTAGTCGGTGTTGTGGAAGCCCTTCCCCTTGAAGTGGATCGCCGGGGCGCTCAGCACGCGCTGGACCGGCTCACCGCTGTCGGGATCGTGCGTGAGCGCGTCGTCCGAGAACTTCTGCAGGACCTCGAACGTGGTCCCATCGGGGCGGCGGTACTCGTAGATGGGCATCGGATCACGGAGTATAGGACGGCCGCAACAGGAGCGACCTGTCGTTGGCACTCCTCTTCGGAGAGTGCCAAAGACAGCGCTGGATCATGCGGCCGCCAGACGCGATCGGCCCGGTTCGACCTCCAGCAGCCCGCGACCCAGCGCCGCCACCTCGATCGTCGCCTCGCGCGAGCGGCGGCCGACGCCGATCGTGTTGGCGAAGCCGTGGATCAGGTCCGGCATCCGCCGGACGACGACCGGCGTCCCGGCCGCGCGGAGGGCCGCGGCGTAGGCCTCGCCCTCGTCGCGGAGCGGGTCGAAGCCGGCCGTCACGATCACCGCCGGCGGCAGCCCCGACAGGTCGCCGGCCCGCAGCGGCGAGAGCCGCGGATCGGCCCGGTCGGGAGCGTCCGGGCGCTCCGGATCGCCGCCGAGGTAGTGGCGCTCGCACCAGTCCATCGACTCGCGCTCGAGGTAGAAGCCGGTCGCGAAGCGCTCGCGCGAGCCGTACTCGCCGGCCCAGTCGACGGTCGGGTAGAAGAGCAGCTGCAGCGACGGCGACGGCTCGCCGGCGCGGGTGGCCTGCTGGGCGACGACGGCCGACAGGTTGCCGCCGGCGCTGTCGCCCCCGACCCCGATCCGGTCGGGGTCGGCCCCCAGCTCGGCGGCGTGGGCGACGGCCCAGCGCCAGGCGGCCAGCGCGTCGTCGGGCGCCGCCGGCCACGGATGCTCCGGTGCCAGCCGGTAGTCGACGGCCAGCACCAGCACGCCCATCCGGCGGCAGAGCAGCCGGCAGAGCCCGTCGTGGGAGTCGAGGTCGCCGAGCACGAACCCGCCGCCGTGGAGGAAGACCAGCAGCGGCGGCCGCTCGACCACCGGCTGCCAGGTGCCGGCGGGGTTGCGGATCCCGCCGGGACGGTAGAGCCGGGCGTCGAGCGGTCCGGCCGCGCCGTCGACCTGCAGCGCCTCGGCGGCGGCGACCCGCACCGGCCGGCCGGCCGCGACCAGCGCCTCGTGGCGGATCGTCTCGCGCGCCTGCGCGACGGACTGCTCGTGCCAGGCCGGGTAGCGCATCCGCCGCCGCAGCTCGAGCATCGCCTGCGTCGCCGGATCCAGCACCTGGCCCTCGACGCGGACCGACCGCCCGATCCGCACGCGACGGTCGCCGCTGCCGGTCGCTCGCAGCGCGCCGAGCGCCCGTCGCTCGAAGCGCCCTCGCGGGTCGAGCGCCGGGGGCGGTGCGGGATCGGCGGAGCGGCGTCCGGGCATGGCTCCACCCTACCGGCAAGTAGGGCCGTTCTGGAGACGACCGCGACCGGCGGCCCGCGCGCGGGCCGCCCGCGCGGGACGAGGTCGAGCGCCGCCAGCCACTACGCTCCCGCGCATGGCCCCCGATGTCGTGACCATGGACAAGATCGTCGCCCTCTGCAAGCGGCGCGGTTTCGTGTTCCCCGCCTCGGAGATCTACGGCGGGATCGCCAACACCTACGACTACGGCCACTACGGCGTTCTGCTGAAGAACAACGTCAAGGCCGAGTGGTGGCGGGCGATGCTGCAGGACCGCGACGACATCGTGGCGCTCGACTCGGCGATCATCCAGCACCCCCGGGTCTGGCAGTCGTCGGGCCACCTGGCCGGCTTCAGCGACCCGCTCGTCCAGTGCCTGGGCAAGTGCAAGAAGCGCTACCGCCTGGACCACCTGCAGGAGGCCGCCGTCGAGGCCGGCGAGGACCCGGCGCTGGTCCGCTGCCCGACCTGCGGCGGCGAGCTGTCGGAGCCGCGCGAGTTCAACCTGATGTTCAAGACCCAGATCGGCACGGTCGAGGACACCGCGTCGACGGTCTACCTGCGTCCGGAGACCGCCCAGGGGATCTTCGTCGACTTCAAGCAGGTGCTGGCGATCAGCCGCAAGAAGCCGCCGTTCGGGATCGCCCAGATCGGCAAGTCGTTCCGCAACGAGATCACGCCCGGCAACTTCATCTTCCGGACCCTCGAGTTCGAGCAGATGGAGATGGAGTTCTTCGTCCCGCCGGCCGAGTCGACCGAGTGGTACGAGCACTGGAAGCAGGCCCGCTTCGACTGGTACACCGAGTTGGGCGTGCGCGAGTCGCACCTGCGCCTGCGCCCGCACGAGGACGACGAGCTGAGCCACTACAGCTCGCGGACCGCCGACGTCGAGTACCTGTTCCCGATCGGCTGGTCCGAGCTCGAGGGCGTCGCCGACCGCGGCGACTTCGACCTGAGCGCCCACGCTGCCGGCGCCAAGACGAAGATCGAGGTCTTCGACGAGGCCTCCGGCGAGCGCTACGTCCCGCACGTGATCGAGCCCGCCGCCGGCTGCGACCGCGCGACCCTGGCGTTCCTCGTCGACGCCTACGACGAGGAGACCCTCGAGGGCGGCGACGTGCGGACGGTCCTGCGCCTGCACCCGCGGCTGGCGCCGGTCAAGGTCGCCGTCTTCCCGCTGGTCAAGAAGGACGGCCAGCCGGAGCTGGCCAAGGAGGTCCGCGACAGCCTCCGCCGCGTCGGCCAGACCGACTACGACGAGGCCGGCGCGATCGGCAAGCGCTACCGCCGCCAGGACGAGATCGGCACCCCGTGGTGCGTGACCGTCGACCACCAGTCGCTCGAGGACCGGACGGTGACCGTCCGCGACCGCGACTCGCTGGAGCAGGTGCGGGTCGCGATCGACGACCTGCCCTCGCTGTTCGCCGGCCGGCTGGCCGAGCGCTGGACCTCGCCGAAGGGCGACTGAGGTCCGGCGGCGGCGCGGACGAGCGCCCGCGCCGCCGGCCGTCCCGGCTCAGCCGTCGCTGCCGCAGTCCTTCATGCCGTAGGCCCGCGCCTTGGCGGTGGCGTCGGCGAACGGGCTGGTGGTGCTCGCGACCGTCGCCGCCGGATCGGCCTTCGCCCGCTTCAGCCCCGCGTCGAGGTCGTCGTAGATCGCGTCGATCGTGTCGCCGTCGCCCTTCGGCTTGTCGAGGGCGCGCAGCTCCTTCAGCTGGCTCTCGATGTTCGGCAGCACGATCTCGCTGACGACGCTGGCGACCTGCTCCTTGGTCGGCGAGCTGCCGAGCGCGCTGAGCTTGGCCTGCGCGTCCTTCTGCGAGGCCGCGTCGCCCTTCTTGCAGATCGCGTCGGCCTTGGTGATGTACTCGGCCTTCGTCGGCGCGTCGTCGCCCCCGCAGCCGGCAAGCAGCAGTGCCACGCCCAGCGCGGACGTGATGAACATGCGTGAGCGCATGGAGTTCCCCCGTGATGTCGACCCGGTCCGCGGTCGCGGACCCGGACCGCAGCCTAGTGACGGGGCGTGCGACCAGCTGGCAGGTGGCGTCAGCCGTCCGCGACGCCGCCGCGGTGGCGCCGATGTACGGCGTTCGACGCGGTCAGCGGACGCCAGCTTCCCGAGCGGGCCGCGAGATGACGCCACCTGATTCGCCGGAGCGCACTGCGGCGCCGTCGCCCGCGGGGATCCCGTCCCATCGACCGACTCCCCGTCCGACGCTACGGTGGACCCATGCCGACCGTCGAGCATCCGCTGTTCTCGCGCGTGTGGTCATGGGCGATGCGCCACGAGCCGCGCGACGTCGTCCGTGCCCGCGGCGAGCTGCTGCAGGGCCTCAGCGGCCGTGTCCTCGAGGTCGGTGCCGGCACCGGCTCGAACTTCGCCCACTACCCCGAGACGGTCACCGAGATCGTCGCCATCGAGCCCGATCGGCTCCTCCGCGAGGAGGCCACCGTCGTCGCGGCGGCCCGCGAGACCGCCGTCCCCGGAACCCGGATCCACGTCCGCGATGGGACCTTCGAGGCCCTGCCGGCCGACGCCGCCGGCCCGTTCGACGCGGTCGTCTGCTCGCTCGTGCTCTGCTCGGTCGCCGACGTGCCGGGATCGCTGGCGTCGGCCTACGCGGCGCTGCGGCCCGGCGGCCAGCTGCGCTACTACGAGCACGTCGCCACCGATGGCTGGCTCGGAGGCCTGCAGCGGACCGTCGACGCGACCTTCTGGCCGCGCGCGTTCGGGGGCTGCCACACCCACCGCGACACCGTCGGCGCGATCGACCGCGCCGGCTTCGAGCGGATCCAGCACCGCGACATCCGTGGCGCCCCGCGGTGGGCCCCGGTGCCGATCTCGCCGCTGGCGCTCGGCATCGCCCAGCGGCCCGCCTGAGCGCGGGGCCGAGCCGGCCCTTCGGAGTCGTGGCTGGGTCGGTCAGCCGGCGGGACGTTGCGGCTGGTGGTCGGGGCGGTGGTGGCTCGGCCGGCCTGGGGGGTGTTGGGGCGGCTGCCGCTTGCCCGCGCTGTCGGTCGGTGGTGGCTGGTGGTCGAGGCGGTGGCGGCTCCGCCGGCCTAGGGGCATTGGGGCGACTGCCGCTTGCCCTGGTCGTTTCGCGGACTGGTCGTGATTCGGCGGACCTGGTGATGAGTCCAGCCCGGCATTGACGGGGCGAGTGGCCGGTGCCCTGACAGGTTCGATGGCGGCGACTCGGCAAAGGCAGCCGGCTGGGTCGAGGTGGTTGGGCAACGCGGCTGCTCGGAATGCGGCGCGGTGCTGGCTGACACGGTGGGCGGTCGGTGGCGAGGGTCAGTCGAGGTGGTCAACGTCGTTCACCCTCGCCCGTGCGGGGACTGAGTGACGTTGACCCCCACATGTGGCGGTCAACGTGACAAAGGCCCCCGCACCGTGGCGGTGAGTGACGTTGCCCCCTCGCGGCGCGGGCCGGCACTCCTCGCTCGCGACATGCGTCGTCTGGAGCCCCCGCCCTGACGACGCGGCCAACCCACCAGGGCCGAGCCGCTGCGGCTGACCCACCCGCGGCACCCGCCACTCCCCCGTCGATGCCGGACCGGACTCATCGTCGGACAACGCCGAGTCACCTCGGCATCGCCCAGCAGCACGGGCAAGCGGCAGCGGCCCCAATGCCTCCAGGCCGGGGGAGCGACCGTCGTCTCGAGCACCAGCCGCCACCGATCGCCCGCGAGCCACCACCGACCACGCCACGCCGCCCACCAGACCCGGCCCAACAAGCCCAGACCCAGCCCAGGCCAGCCGCACCGACCAGCCCAATCGGGCCGACCCGGCCCAGGCCCAGCCTCTACGCCTTGGGCCCGTTGCGCACCAGCGCCCCGACGGCGCGCTTGGCCGCCTCGACGACCGGCTCCATGTCCGCCTCCGGGTTGGACATGAACCGCAGGGCCAGGCCGTGGCCGAAGCCGATCACGACGTCGGCGACGACCTCGGGGGCGGCGCCGATCGTGATCCGGCCGTCGTCGACGAGCGTCTGCAGCCGCTGGGCGAACGCGTCGGTCATCGCCTGGGTCATGGCCGACAGCTCGTCGGCGATCTCCGGCATCCGCTGGGCGAGCGTGTAGAGCTCCAGCAGCAGCGAGACGAACGCCGGCTCGTGTCGGACCGTGGCGTAGAGCGAGCGGACCCAGAGCATCCCCAGGTCCTCGGCGTTGGCCGCGCGGGCCAGCTCGCCGGACATCGCCTCCAGGCGGACCTCGGAGTCGCGCTTGGCGACCTCGACGAGCAGCCGCTCCTTCGACCCGAAGTAGTAGTGCAGCAGCCCGCGCGAGACGCCGGCCTCGCGCGCGACGTGGTCGAACGTCGATCCGGCGACGCCCCGACGGGAGACGCTGCTGCGCATCGCGTCGACGATCCGCAGCGCCTTGTCGGTGGCCAGCGTCTTGGTCGCGTCGTTCGCCACCAACCCAGGATAGCTGGCTGGCTGGCCAACCGGGGTTTCCTCCCGCTCCTGGGAGGAGAGGACCGGGCGCCGGGCGCGTCGCGCGCCCGGCTGCCCCGGTCGATCAGCTGCCGGCGGTGGTGGCGGTCGCCGCCGCCCCGGTGCCGTTCTGCGACGCCGCGGCGGGCGCGCTCGCGCCGACCGAGTAGTCGAGCTCCTCCTCGGGCCCGAAGACGACGTCGAGCGCCTTGGAGCGCAGCGACGGGACCGTGACGATCGCGGCCGCGGCGCCGCCGGCGCCGAGGATCAGCAGGCCGAGGAACCCGCCCCGCTTCTTCTTCTTGGCCTTCGCCTTCGCCTTCGCCTTGCCCGGCTTGGACAACGCCGCCTTGGCGTCCAGCAGCGCGCCGGACGCGTTGCGCAGCTCGCTGTGGACCTTCTTGTCCTGCAGGAGCGCCTGCGGGTTGCCGGCCACGCGGGCGTAGGCGTTCCTGGCCGCCTCGGCCAGCTGCCGCAGGTCCTCGTGCAGGTCCTGGTTCTCGAGCAGGTTGCGGACGGCCTCCTCGCCGGCGGCCACCTGCTTCCCGGCCTTGCCCGCCTGCTTGCGGGCCCTCTTGGCCTGCTTCTTCAGCTGCTTCTTGGACTGGGTCTTGCGCGCCATGGTCCTCCGTCTCGGAGTCGTGGGAACCGCGGCCCGTCAGGGCGTCCGCCGAGGCGGGCGCGGGCGGGCGGGCCGGGTCCGTTCGCCGTACCCGACGAGCCTATCGCGCGTTCCCGGTGCCGGAGCCCCGTCGCCGCGAGACCGGGGCCAGCGCGACCTCGAGGACCTCCTCGACCTGGTCGACCCAGGTGAACGCGATCCGCGACCGCAGGGCCTCGGGCACGTCGTCGGCGTCGCGCTCGTTCTCGCGCGGGGCGATCACGCGGGCGACCCCGTTTCGCTGGGCGGCGAGCGCCTTCTCCTTCAGGCCCCCGATCGGCAGCACCTCGCCGGTGAGGGTGATCTCGCCGGTCATCGCGACGTCGGCCCGGACCTCGCGGCCCGACAGCAGCGAGCTGATCGCGGTCGCGATCGTGATCCCGGCCGACGGCCCGTCCTTGGGCGTCGCGCCGGCGGGCACGTGGACGTGCAGGTCGTGCTCGGCGAACCAGTCCGGCGGCAGCTCGGGGGCGACCAGGTCGAGGTGCCCGCGGACCCACGTCAGCGCCGCCCGCACCGACTCGGTCATCACGTCGCCGAGCTGGCCGGTGGTCGTCAGGCGGCCCTTGCCGGGCATCGCCGCGGCCTCGACGAACAGCACGTCGCCGCCAACCGGCGTCCACGCCAGGCCGGTGGCCACGCCCGGCCGGCTGGTCCGCTTGCGCAGCTCCTGGTGGAAGGGCGGGCGCCCGAGCAGCTCCTCGACCCGTGAGCGGGAGACGGTCGTGCGGCGCTGGACCGCCTTCTTCGCGCCCTTCTTCTTCGTCGCCTTGCCGTTGGACGACGCCGGGCCCTGGTCGGCCTCGACGATCTCGCGCGCGATCTTGCGAACCACGCGACCGATCTCGCGCTCGAGGTTGCGGACGCCGGCCTCGCGCGTGTAGTCGTCGATCAGCGCCCGCAGCGCCGGATCGCCGAAGGTCAGCCAGCTGCGCCGCAGGCCGTGGCGGTCGAGCTGCCGCGGCACCAGGTAGCGCTTGGCGATCTCCAGCTTCTCCTGCGCCGTGTAGCCGGCCAGCTGGATGACCTCCATCCGGTCGCGGAGCGGCCCCGGAACGGTGTCGAGCGTGTTCGCGGTGGTGATGAACATGACCCGCGAGAGGTCGAACGGCACGTCCAGGTAGTGGTCGCGGAAGCTCGAGTTCTGCTCCGGGTCGAGGACCTCGAGCATCGCGCTCGACGGGTCGCCGCGGTAGTCGGAGCCCATCTTGTCGATCTCGTCGATCATCAGCAGCGGGTTGTTCGAGCCCGCGTCGCGCAGCGCGCGGATGATCGTGCCCGGCATCGCGCCGATGTAGGTCCGGCGGTGGCCGCGGATCTCCGCCTCGTCGCGGACCCCGCCGGCCGAGATCCGCTCGAAGTTGCGTCCCATCGCCCGCGCGATCGAGCGCCCGAGCGACGTCTTGCCGACGCCAGGCGGGCCGACGAAGCAGAGGATCGAGCCGCGGGCGTCCGGCTTCAGCTGGCGGACGGCGAGGAACTCGAGGATCCGCTCCTTGACCTTGTCGAGCCCGAAGTGGTCGGCGTCGAGCACCGAGCGCGCGTGGACCAGGTCGAGGTCGTCGATCGTGCGGTCGCTCCACGGCAGCGAGACGATCCACTCCAGGTAGGTGCGGATCACGCCGTGCTCGGCCGAGGCCTGCGGGATCGACTCCAGCCGCCGCAGCTCGCGGTCGGCCTGCTTGGCGACCTGCTCGGGCAGGTCGAGCGCGTCGAGCTGCTCGCGCAGCTCGCCGACCTCGGCCTCCTGCGGGTCGCTCTCCCCCAGCTCCTCCTGGATCGCCTTCAGCTGCTGGCGCAGGACGTACTCGCGCTGGCCCTTCTCCAGCTCGGACTGGACCTGCGACTGGATCTGCGATCCGATCGAGATCACCTCGAGCTCGCGGGCGAGGATCTCGACCAGGTGCCGCAGCCGGGTCCCGAGATCGGTCTCCTCCAGCAGCCGCTGCTTCTCGCTCGAGCCGAGCCGCAGCGAGCCGGCGATCAGGTGGCTGAGCGCGATCGGGTCGTCGATGTTGGCGACCGCCAGCTGCAGCTCCTCGGGCAG
This sequence comes from Patulibacter medicamentivorans, assembly GCF_000240225.1. Classification (GTDB taxonomy): domain Bacteria; phylum Actinomycetota; class Thermoleophilia; order Solirubrobacterales; family Solirubrobacteraceae; genus Patulibacter; species Patulibacter medicamentivorans. The sequence continues at coordinate 2,851 of NZ_AGUD01000096.1, read as the reverse complement.
GTACGGGACCGCCTCGACGATCCGCGAGAACGTCTCCTGGACGTTGCGCTGGAGCGCGGTCAGCTCCGCCGTCGGCGGGTCGCTGACGCCCTCGTCGGGCGCGTCCTCGGTGTGGGCGACGAGATAGGGCTCGGTCTGCTCGTAGTCGTGGATCCGGACCCGCTGGGCGCCCTGGACCAGCAGCCGCAGCGTGCCGTCCGGGACCTTGAGCATCCGCGCGACCTGGCCGACCACGCCGACCGTGTAGAGCTGGTCGGGCCCCGGGATCTCGACGTCGGGCTCGCGCGAGGCGACGAGCACCAGCCGCCGGTCGCCGGCCAGCACGTCGTCGACGAGCTTGATCGAGCGCTCCTGGCCGATCGCCAGCGGGATCATCGTGTCGGGGACCGGCACGGTGTCGCGCAGCGGCAGCACCGGCAGCGCGCCGGCGACCGGGGTCGCGCCCGGTCCTCCGACCTCGACCTCCTGGGCGGGGGCGCCGTCGGCGACGATCTCGATCACGAGCCGGCCTCGTCCTCGTCGACCTCGATCGGGACGCTGCGGCGAGCGTCGCGCGGGCGCATCAGCGGCAACTCGACCCGCAGGATCCCGTCGCGGTACGTCGCGCGCGCCTCGTCGGCGATCACGTCGGCGCCCAGCTGGACGACGCGCCGGAACGGGCCGGTGCCGATCTCGACCTGCTGGTAGGCGCGGCCCTCCGCCTCGACCGGGGCGCGGGCCCCGGCCAGCACCAGCTCGCGGCCGCGGATCTCCAGCCCGACCTGGTCGATGTCGACCCCGGCCAGGTCGGCGTGGACAACGGCCCGCGGCACGCCCGCGCGGTCGCCCTCGGTCGGCGTCTCGTAGAAGACGTCGACGGCCGGCTCGAAGCCGACCCGCCGCACGCGCCCGAGCAGACCGCGGTCCAGCACCCCGCCGAACAGCTCGTCCATCTCGCGGCGCATCCGCTCGAAGTTGGCGAACAGGTCGCCCTCGCGGGAACGCATGCCCGGAATCTACCGCCGCCCGCCGCGGGTGGATGCCTGGTGTTCGTAGACGCCAGGCGCCGCCCGCCGGTCAGACGTCGTAGAGCGCGTCGGCGTGCGCCATGTCGATCGGGACGCCGCCGGCGGCGTCGGTCGCCCGCTGGAGCGCGACGTCGCGGTTCTCCTCGTCGGAGATGTGGATCAGCACGGCGCGCTTGACCTCGGCGCGGCGCGCGTGGTCGCCCGCCTCCGCCGCGGTCAGGTGCCCGCGGGGCCCGGAGCGCTCGGGCCGCGGCAGCGTCGCCTCGACGAAGAAGAGGTCGGCGCCGCGGGCGAACTCGATCAGCTCGTCGTTGGGGGCGCAGTCCGAGCCGTAGACGAAGCGCCCGCCGGTGACGGTCGAGGTGATCTCGATCGCGTAGGCCGGCAGGAAGTGCGGGACCTCGCCGAAGCGCAGCCGGAACGGGCCGATCTCGAGCACCCCCGCGGGGTCGTACTCGCTGGTCGCGAAGGCCCGCTCGACCAGGTCGGGCATCCCCCACGCGGTCATCACCGTCCGCATCACCTTGGTCCCGCCGGGCGGCAGGTACAGGTCCGGGCGGGCCGGGTGGTCGGTGCCGGGCCACGGCGGGACCGGCACCGGCTGCTGCCGCGGAGCGAAGACCAGCGCGTAGCTGTACGGCACCAGGTCGAGGGTGTGGTCGGCGTGGCAGTGCGAGACCACGCAGGCGTTCAGCGACGTGTAGTCGATGTGCGCGCGCAGCTTGCCGAAGACCCCGTTGCCGCACTCGACGAGCAACCGGAAGTCGCCTTCCTCCACGAGGTATCCACTGCAGGCGCCATCGACGTCCTGCCAAGCGGGCGACTTGCCCAGGATCCTCACCCGCACGCCGTCTCCCTCCGCACGATCGGCACAGTCTAGGGCGAGGGCTCCGCCGGGGCGCACAGCGTCGACCAAACGGTGCACGACGGCGTGCAGCGGAGCGGTCCGTGGCATCCGCCCGCGGGCGGATGCCTGGTGCTCGTGGACCGCGGAGGCCGGGGCGGGCGACGCGAGAGCCGTACCCCGGCACTGCCGAGCGCCGCCCGGCCGAGATGCGCCGGTGTACGTGCGCCTCGCGTCGCTCGCCGGCTACGCGGTGACCGCGACCTGCTCGTCGCTGTAGGTCTCGCCCGCCTCGGCCTTCGCGACCAGCGAGGCCGGCGGCTCGAAGCGCTCGCCGTAGGTCGCGGCCAGCTCGCGGGCGCGGGCGACGAAGCCGGCCGGGCCGGTCGTCTCGTCGCTGCCCGGGGTCTGGTAGCCGTTGATGTACTGCAGCACGCCACCGGTCCAGGCCGGGAAGCCGATCCCGAAGATCGAGCCGATGTTGGCGTCGGAGACCGTCTCGAGGACGCCCTCGTCGAGGCACTTGACCGTCTCGATCGCCTCGACGAAGAGCATCCGCTCGACGAGGTCGGTCAGCGGCACCGTCGCCGGATCGGCGTTGGCGGCCGGGACCTTGGCGCCGAACAGGGTCGGCAGCTCGCTCCAGAGGCCGACGCGCTTGCCGTCGACGTACTCGTAGAAGCCCGCGCCGCGCAGGCGGCCCGGACGACCGGCCTCGATCATCTTGTCGATCACGTCGAAGGCCGGGTGCGCGACGGGGATCGTCGAGCCCTCGGCCTCGAGCGCCTCGAGCGTCGCCTTGCGGATCTTGACCATCAGCTCCATGTTCAGCTCGTCGGTGAGCTGGAGCACGGGGGCCGGGTAGCCCGCCTTCGACGAGGCGTGCTCGATCGTCGCCGCGGGCACGCCCTCGGCGAGGAACGAGATCCCCTCGTTGACGAAGGTGCCGATCACGCGGCTGGTGAAGAAGCCGCGCGAGTCGTTGACGACGATCGGGGTC
>NZ_AGUD01000097.1 GCF_000240225.1 Patulibacter medicamentivorans | reverse complement strand
CGTCGCCGGCCGCCGCGCCCGCGGGCCGCTGCGGCGCTTCAGGTGCCAGCGGGCCGGCGTCACCCGGACGCCGCGGATCCGGACCGGCGGCGGCGGGGTCGGGACGAAGTCCGCGCGCACGTCCTGGGCGCTGGCCATCGAGACGGTGCAGGTCGGCGCGGTGCCGGCGGCCGCGCAGACGCCGCCCCAGCCGCCGAAGACGGCGCCGCTGAACGGCGTCGCCCGCAGCGTCACGGGGCGTCCGCCGCCGTAGCGCTGGCTGCAGTCGGTGCCGCAGTCGATCCCCGGCGGGTCGCTGCCGACGACGCCGAGCGTCGGGCCGCCGCCCCCGATCGCGACCTGCAGGCGCTGCATCGCCGGCGGGCGGCGACCGGGCAGGTCGAAGCGCAGGATCCGGTCGTTGCCGGCGTCGGCCACCAGCAGCGTCTGGCCGTCGGGGCTCAGCGCCAGGTTGCCGGGGTCGATCACCTGCGCCGGGCCGCTGCCCTCGGTCGCGATCGCGTCCCACGCCCACCCGCCGGCACCGTCGGGGACCGCGCGCAGGATCCGCGCGCCGTCGGCCGTCTTGGGCCGCGCCTCGGCGACGTAGAGCGTGCCGTCCGGGGCGACCGCGACGCCGGTCGGATGGTCCCAGCTGCCGCCGCCCGGCGGCGCGATCCGGTCGCCGGTGCGAAGGTCGATCAGCGAGCCGGAGGTCGCCGCCCAGAGCCCGTCGGCCGGGCCGGTCGCGACCGCGACCGGTCGTCCGAGGCCGCTGCGGACGGTGCTGAAGGTCCCGTCGGGAGCGATCCGCAGGACGTTGCCATGGCCGGTGTCGGCGACGTAGACGCTGCCGTCGGCCGCGCTCGCCAGCCCGCGCGGTCGCGAGAGCTGGCCGGCCGGCGTCGTGAAGGCCGCGACGCCGGCGGGGTCGACCCGCACCAGCCGGCTGTTGTAGGTATCGGCGACCCAGAGGTTGCCCGCTCCGTCGAACGCGACGGCGCCCGGCAGCAGGTACTGGCCGACCTTGCCTCCCGGGGTCGCGAACCCGTTCAGCCGGTTGATCCGCCCGAGCTGGCCGCTGTAGGTCCCGTCCGCGGCGAAGAGCGCGATCCGGTGGTCGAAGCTGTCGGCGACCGCGATCCCCCCGCCGGGCCCGAAGGTCACGCCGCGCGGCCGGGTCAGGTAGCCCGGTCCGCGACCGGCGATCCCCCAGGCCCCGATCACGCGACCGTCGGCCGCCAGCCGCTGGATCCGGTTGTTGGCCGTGTCGGCCACGTAGACGCCGCCGGTCGGGTCGGTCAGGCTCGACGCGACCGCCCGCACGATCGAGAACCGGCCGATGCTGTGGCCGTTGCCGCCGTAGGTCCCCAGGTAGGCGTAGGTGCGCGGGTCGAAGACGTTGACGCGACCGTTGAGGTTGTCCGCGACGTAGACCTGACCGCGGGCGTCGACCGCCACGTCGTAGGGCGCGTTGAACTGTCCGAGGCCCTTGCCGAACGCGCCGAAGGCGCCGATCTTGCGCAGCGTCCTGGCCTCGAGCACGAGCACCCGGTGCTGCTGGTTGTCGGCGACGTAGAGCCGCCGGCCGGACGGGTCGACCGCCAGGCCCTGGGGCCACTGCAGGCGGACGGTGCCGCGGTTGGTCACCTTCGGCGGGCCGTAGGGCCGCAGGCTGTTGGGGTCGAGCGCGAACCGCTCGACCCGATCGCGACCGCTGTCGGCCACGTAGACGGAGATCGTGCGGCCGGGCCCCTTCTGGTGGACGGCGAGCCCGCTGACGGTGATCCCGCTGTCCGGTCGCGTGCCGCCGTTCTTGAGCGAGAAGACCGACGAGTCGCCGAACGTCCCGAGGAACCGGCCGTCGGCGGTCGAGAAGATCTGGACTCGGTCGTAGGCGCTGTCGAGCACGAAGACGTGGCCGCTGCGGTCGACCCCGACGCCGCCGATCACGCCCAGCCGTCCCGGCTCCCGGCGGACCGCCAGCGCGCCGAACGAGAACCGCCGGTTGCCGTTGGCGTCGAATGCCTGGATCGTCCCGCTGTACTGGTCGCCGACGTAGAACCCGCCGGTCACCGGATCGACGGCGACGCCCTGCGGGAACCGGAAGACGCCGGGGCCGTGCGGGTCCTCGCCGAGCACCGACGGCTGCAGCGGCGGTGGCGGCCCGGCGGCGACGGCGCCGGGCGCGGACGCCAGCACGGCGAGCAGCGCCACCAGCGCGACCCGGGTGACGGCGCGGATCCCTGGTCGACTCGCGGTCCGCTCGCTCATGCCGTGGATGGTGCCCCGTCGCGCGGCGGCGTGCGCCGGGTCCCGTCAGCCCGCCGCCGAGAGCGCGTCGCCGAGCTGCGATCGCGACCGGATGCCGAGCTTCTGGTAGCTCTGGCTGAGGTGGACCTCGACCGTCTTGTGCGTCACGAAGAGCGTCTCGGCGATGTCGCGGTTGGAGAGCCCCGACGCGGCCAGCTCGGCGACCCGTCGCTGGCTCGGCGTCAGGGCGTCGACGCCCCGCACGACGGCCCGTCGCGGACGGGCGCCGGCCTCCAGCAGGATCGTCCGGGCGCGGCTGGCCAGGCGCCGCGCGCCGACCCGATGGGCGCCGTCCATCCCCTCTCGCAGCGGGACGCGGGCGCCGGCGGCGTCTCCGGTCGCGAGGATCGCGGCGCCCAGGTCGACGAGCGCCCGCGCGTGCTCGAGGCGTGCCGGCGTCGGCGCCAGCACGTCGACGGCGGTCCGCAGCAGCTCGACGCCCTCGCTCCCGCCGCGGACGACGCCGGCGGCCCGCAAGGCGATCCCGGTGACGCGCTCCAGGCCGGAGGCGCGGGCGAGCCGCAGCTCCTCGTCGGCGAGGGCCAACGCCGCTTCGCGATCTCCCAGCGCCGCCCGCGCGAGCGCCGCCCGCGAGCGCCACGGGACCACCGTCGCCCCGCTCCAGCCCCAGGCCTCCATCACCTCGCCGCAGCGCAGCAGGTCCGACAGGCCGGCGGCGGTCTCGCCCGCGGCCGCCCGCAGCCGTCCGCGGGCACCGAGGAAGAGGGCTTCGAACGGGCTGCCTGCGAACGTCTCCCCGGACCACGGCCGCAGCGCCTCGGTCGCGGCCGCCAGCTCGCCCTGCTCGACCAGCGCCTCCAGCAGGAAGGCGAGGGTCCCCGGCGCACCGGCCTGCCAGCCGCGCTCGGTCAGCAGCCGCAGCGCGGTCCCGGCGTCCTCGGCGGCCTGGTCGACCCGCCCGAACCGGCACTCGATCACCGACCGGTAGCGGGTGCCGTAGGCGAAGGCGAACAACGACCCGCGGGCTCGCGCGTCGGCCAGCGAGGCCTCGAGCGCCGGCCGGGCCAGGTCGGGCCGCTCCAGCAGCACGCAGGCGTTGAGTCCCAGGTAGTGGCCCGGCGCATCGGCGCCCGCCGCCTGCAGCAGGCCGCCGCCCGTGACGTGCGGCGCCAGCGCCGTCAGGACCCCGTCGGCCGGCGCACCGGCCGCGACCCGGTCGAACGCCAGGTTCGCCTCGACGACCGCCCGCCGCGGGTCGTCGGCCGGGGTCGTCGCGTCGAGCCGCTCGAGGTGGCGGCGTAGCACCGGCAGCTGCTCCAGGTGCAGTCGCGCGGCATCCACGATCTCGCTATCGACCAGCCGCCCCAGCTCGGGCCCGATCCGCTCGGCCTGGTCGCGAATCGCCACCAGGCCCTCGGTCGCCGCCTGCGATCGTCCGATCAGGACCAGGACCCGCGAGCGAGCGATCGCGGCGCTGGTCGCCACTCCGGGATCGGTCGCGGTCGCCGTGACGGCGGCCAGCCGGTCGATCGCGGCGGCGTCGCCGGCGCGGGCCTCGGCCAGCCCCAGGTCCAGGCGGACGGCATCGAGGTCCTCCGGCGGCGGCGGCTCCTCCAGCGCCCGCCGGAGGTGGCCGACGGCGATCTCCGGCGCCCCCTCGGCGAGCGCGGCGGCGGCGGTCTCGCGGAGCCCGCGCACGACCCACGGATCGCCCGCGGGGTCGGTGTGCAGCAGGTGCAGCGCGATCTCCTCGACCCGGGCGCGGTCGGCCACCAGCAGCCTGGCGGCGCTGGCGTGGGCGGCCGCGCGCTCGGCGGTCGGGATGTCGTCGTGGATCGCCTCGCGCACGATCGGATGGACGAACCGCGGCGGTGGCAGCGCGAGTACGCCGGCGGCCGCGAGCGCGTCGGCGGCGCGGCGGGCGATGTCGATCTCGAGGCCGGCGAGGGCGGCGGCGTTGCGGAGGCTGCTGCGGTCGCCGAGGACGGCCACCGCGCGCGCCAGCGCCTCCGCCGCGGGCCCCAGGCGCCGCACGTGCCGGTGGGCCGCGCGGGCGACCGTTACCGGCGCCACCTCCCCGACCTCGGCCCCGGCGGTCGCCGTCGGGGCCGTGTCGTTCTCGGCCAGATGGCGCAGCAGCGCCCGCAGCAGGAACGGGTTGCCGCCGGTGGCCGTCGCGCAGGCCGAGACGAACGCCGGATCCGGGCGCTCGCCGAGGGCGCTCGCGGTCAACTCGGCGACTGCGGCCTCGCCGAGCGCCGCGGGTCGCAGGACCCGCGCCGCGGGGCCGTGGGCCATGGCGTCGAGCAGGTCCTGGGCGTCGCCGGCCTCGCCCGGTCGTGCGGCCAGCACGAGCATCAGCGGCACGCCCTCCAACCGCCGGGAGAGGAACTCGAGGAACCGCAACGACGGCCGGTCGCCCCAGTGGACGTCGTCGATCGTCACCAGCAGCGGCGTCTGGACGGCCAGGTTGGTGCAGAGCCAGCCGAGGCCGTGGAGGACCGAGAACGACGCGTCGACCGTCGGCGCGGCTGCGGCCGCGCCCGTCCCGATCACCGGGCCCGCGAGGGCCGCGGCGCCGGAGAGCAGGGCGGCCCGCTCGGCCGGATCGGCCGCGGCGACGATCGGCTCCAGCACCTGGCGGACGAGGCCGAAGGCGAAGCCGCGCTCCAGCTCGCTGCCGATCGCGGAGGGCGTCAGCAGGCCGCGGTCGCGGGCGGCCTCGCGCGTGGCCCGCAGGAGCGCCGTCTTGCCGATCCCGGGGGCGCCCTCGACGAGCACGACCGAGCCCTCGCCCTCGGCCGCGGCGTCGAGCAGGCCGCCGATCCGCTCCAGCTCGTCGCCCCGTTCCAGCAACCCCGGCCCGGCTGCCGCGGCAGCGTTGATGGTGACCCCCTCGTCCATCGCCGCGCGATCCTATGCGACCACCGGCCGTGGCCAGGGCGAACCGGCCGCCGCGTTGCCCGGCCGCGAACGACCGGGCACGCAGCGGATCAGCGACCGACGAGCTGGCGCGCGGCGGCCTCGGCCGCGGCCGTCGGCACCGACCCGGCGATCAGGTGGCTGACGCCGTCGCGGCGGACGCTGACGACGGTCCCCAGCGGCGTGGCCAGCTCGCGGCCGGTCGCGCCGTCGATCGCGAGCTCCGGCAGCCGCAGCCCCGTGCGTGCGAGGTCGAGCGGATCGTCGCCGGTCCGGGTCTGGAGCACCACCAGCGCCCCGAGGCCGTCGCCGTAGACCAGCGCCGCCCCCGAGCGGTTGCCGATCCGCAGCTCGCGGACCGCCTTGCGCGGCAGCCCGGCGAGCTCGGCCGGAGCGACCAGGTCGAACGGCACCGCCTTGCGGACGGCGGCGAGGCCGGACGCCCCGGAGCCGCCGCCACGTCCGCCGAGCAGCAGCGACAGGTCGGGACCGCCCTTGCCGGCGAGCGCCTCGAGCGCGCTGTCGCCGGCCGCGCCTTCGCGGGGGCCGCTGCGGCCGCGCGGTCGGCGGTCGCCGATCGCCTCGTCGATCCGCACGGTGCGGACGCCCTCGGGCACGTCGACGCGCAGGTCCTCGGCGGCGACCGGGGCCACGCGCACGTCCTCGGCGGCCAGGTCGAGCACCGGCTGACGCTCGCCGTGGGCGTAGACCGCGAGCCGCAACGGGGTGCCGGTCTCCGGATCCCACGCGACCTCGATCGCTCCCAGCAGGCCGCCGTCGTGCTTCGGCGCGACCCGCACCGTGTAGGCCGGGCGGCCGGCGACGTTGCCCGCCCGCGGATCGGAGACGTCGACGAACCGGCGGGCGGCCGCGAGCGCCATCTCGATCATCTGCGGGCTCGCCCGGAAGGCGCTGAGCGCGCTCAGCAGCTGATCGGTGCCGGCCGGCGCGGTGGCGGTGTAGGCGGTCTTGCCGTCGTGGTCGTAGACCGTCAGCCGACGGCCGTCGAAGCCGACCTGGACCCGGTGGCCGCCGGACTGCAGGTCGGCCGCCAGCCGCCAGCCGCGACCGACGCGGATCGTGCCGGTCGCGCCGTCGATCAGCGGACCACCGGAGCTGCCGCGGACGCTGCCGTCGATCAGGCGGCTGGTGAAGCCGACGTTCGCCGTCACGCCGGGCGCGTCGGCGGACTTCATCGTGTCGGCCAGCGCTCGCGGCAGGCTCTTGGCGGGCGGCGGGGCGGGCTCGCCGCCGGCCGACGAGGCCAGCGCGGCGGCACCGCCGCCGAGCACGAGGGCGCCGACGGCGAGCGGGGTGAGGACCCGGCGCGGCAGGCGGTCGATCTGGGGGATGCGCGTCATGATGGGTCGACCGTACGGGCGGGCCTTGAGAGATCTCTGACAGTCCCCGCCGTCGGCAGGCGCGGCAGGACGATCGCCACGGTCGAGCCGTCGATCCGCACCTCGCCCCCGTGACGCTCGGCGGTCGCCGCGACGATCGCCAGGCCGAGCCCCGATCCCGGCCGGCGCCCCGCTGTCGCGTCGGGGCCGCGCCAGAACCGTCGCAGCGCCTGCTCGGCCAGCGCCGGCGGGATCCCCGTGCCCTCGTCGCGGACCGCGAGCAGCGCCCGGTCGCCCTCCGCCGCGGCGCGCACCGTCACGGTGCCGCCCTCGGGCCCGTGGACGCGGGCGTTCTCGACCATGTTCCGCAGCGCCCGCTCGAGCGCCCCGGCCTGCCCCCGGACCACCAGCTCGGGATCGGACTCGACCACGGTCCGCTCGTCGTCTGCGACGACCGCGCCGATCACGTCGGCCAGCCGCACCTGCCCGGCCGGCGGCTCGGCCCCGGCCTCGCGCTCGAGCGCCAGCAGGTCGTCGACCAGGTGCGACAGCCGCTCCGCGTCGGCCTCGAGCTCGCGCAGGATCTCGGCGTCGGCCCCGTGGCGGGCGGCGTAGGCGGCGTTGCCGCGCAGGGCGGTGACCGGGTTGCGCAGCTCGTGCGACGCGTCGGCCAGCAGCCGCCGCTCGGCCGCCCGCGCCCGGTCGAGCGCGTCGAGCATCCGGTTGAGCGTGCCCGCCAGCGCCGCCAGCTCGTCGCCGCGAGTGCCGACCTCGAGCCGACGGCCGGGGGCCGGGTCGTCGGCGATCGCCCGCGCCCCGCGTGAGAGTCGCCGCAGCGGCCGCAGGCCGGCGGTCGTCAGCGCCGCGGCGAGCAGCGCGCCGATCGCCGCCGCCGCGAGCGCCGCGATCGCGATCACCCGCCGCAGCGACGAGAACGTCTGCTCGATGTCGGCGACCGACGAGGCGACCACGACGACGCCCTCCGACGCCTGACGGCCGCTCTTCAGCAGTGGCACCGCGTAGGTCCGGATCGGCTCGCCGCCGAGGCGCGCGTCGGCGTACCCCGCGCGGCCGTCGCGCAGCGCGCGATCGAAGGCCCCGGTCCTGGGCAGGACCCGGAACCCGAGCGAGACCGAGCGGCCCTCGCTCAGCATCCGCCCGCGCCGGTCGTGGACCTGGACCCACACCTGGCGGCCGCCGGATCCGAGGTCGAGGGCGCCGCGGGTGCTGACCAGCGCCGGCGTCGTCGCGACCAGCTGGGCGACGTCGACCGCCCGTGCCCGGAGCTCGCGGTCGACCCCGTCGCGCAGCTGGTGCTCGACGACCAGCGTCGCCACCGCCCCGAGCGCGAACAGCGACAGCAGGACCGCGAGCGCCGCGGCCCCGACCAGCCGCCCGCGGAGCGTCCGCGGGACGGGGCCGCGGCGGTGCCCGGGGGGCCGATCGCGGGGCGGGGCGCTCACGACCGGAGCGAGAAGCCCGATCCGCGGACGGTCCGGATCACCGGCGGCTCGCCGAGCTTGCGCCGCAGGTAGCCGACGTAGCGATCGACGACGTTCTCGACCGCCCCGTCGGCCCAGATCTCGCTGATCGCCCGCTCGCGGGTCAGGACGCCGCGCGGGCCGACCCGCAGCAGCAGCTCGAGCAGGGCCGACTCGCGCGCGGTGAGCGCGATCTGGCGGCCGTCGCGGGTGGCGGTGCGGGCATCGGGGTCGAGCACGATCCCGGCCGCGGCCGGCAGCGCCCCGGCCGCGGTCGCCGGGCCGCGACGGCCGAGCGCTCGCACGCGGGCCAGCAGCTCCGAGGTCGCGAACGGCTTCACCAGGTAGTCGTCGGCGCCGGCGTCGAGGCCCGTCACGCGGTCGTCGATCGCGTCGCGGGCGGTGAGCAGCAGGACCGGGATCCCGAGGCCCTTGGCCCGCAGCCGCCGGCAGACCTCGAGCCCGTCGAGTCCCGGCATCGCGACGTCGAGCACGATCACGTCCGGCAGCGCCCGCTCGACCGCGACCAGCGCGGCGCCGCCGTCGGGAGCGGTCGCGACGTCGTAGCCCTCGGCCCGCAGCGTCCGCTCGAGCATCCGCAGGACCGCCAGGTCGTCGTCGGCGATCAGCACGCGCACGGCCATGCGGTGATCGTCGCACGCCGGCGCGGCCGATCGCGACGCACGACCGGCTCGTGCGGTCTCGGCCGCCGTCGCGTGGGAGGATCGCGAGCATGAGCCAGCGCGACCTCGTCCACGTCACGACCGCGCTCGGCCGGCTCGGCGGCGGTCGCGCCGGCGTCGGGGTGGCCGTCGCCGAGATCGATCGCGCGATCGGCCGCGGGCACGGCGACATGCGGACGCCGCTGAACCTGCAGAGCCTGGTCGCCGCCGGCCACGTCGAGCAGCTCGACGACGGGACCTGGGCGCTGACCGACGCCGGCGTCGCCCGCGTCGTGCCCGACTGAACCGCGGCGCGGCCTGCTCGGTCAGGCCCCGATCGCGACCCGCTGGGCGCCCTGCTCGAGGGCGATCCGGCGGTAGCGGCACTCCCCCACCTCGCGCCCGAAGACGGTGTTGGCGATCAGCCAGACGGCGACGATCCGCTCCGGGAGCGGGCCGCCGATCGCCCGCGCGTAGTCGTCGCGGACCGTCCGCCGGTCGTCGACCCAGCGGCCCAGCTCGTCGTGGCCGGTCCGCACGACCCAGTGCGTCTCGCGCTCCTTCCACCACGGAAGCGGGCAGCGGAAGACCGTGTCGACCGGGAGCGCGGCGCTCCACATGTACGTCAGGTCGAGGCCGTTGTCGAACTCGACCGCGATCGACAGGTAGTCGTGGGTCGGCTGGGTGTGCTCCGGCAGCCGCGAGGGCAGCCGCTCGACGCACCACGACCACGAGAGGACGGTCTCGTCGGTCAGCGGCTCGTCGACCGGGAACTGCAGGATCCCGACGTCGCCGGCGCTGTGGCAGCAGAGCGCCGGGCCGTCGGCGGTCGCCTGCTCGCGGTAGATCTCGCCGGGCCCGAGGCGCCACAGGTAGTGCCAGCCGGCCGGCGGATCGACCGGCGCGGCGAGCCGCCGCCGCGCCGGGCCGAACCAGCGCGCGTCGGCCGCCGCCGCGGCGGTCAGGCCCGTCTCGGCGTCGCTCCAGCGGACGATCGCGACGGTGAAGCCGCCGCCGATCCCGGAGCGGCCCTCGGCCGGGTCGAAGGCGCCGGTCCGGTCGAGGAACTCGCCGGGCGGCTTGGTCGACAGCCACAGCGTGCCGCCCCGCTCGCAGCGGAACGTGTCGCTGTCGCCGACGACCTTGGCGATCGGGCCGTCGCCGACCCGGTACCAGAGCCCGACCGTCGGCCCGAACGCGACGTCGAGCAGCCGCGACAGCGTCAGGCGACCGGTCGCCAGCAGCGTCACGGCCTCACCGGCCGTCAGCGTCACCTGGCTGTCGACCCAGCCGTCGGCGGTCGGGCCGACCGTCCGCCAGTCGCAGCCCGCCACGGCGTCGCCGACCCGCTCCAGCGTCGCCTCGATCGCGGCGCGGAAGGCGGTCGGCGAGACCGGCGCCGATCGCCGTCGCAGCCTGCTCGCGAGCCGCGCGGCGACGAACCGCGCCGTCGTCGCGGCGACCGATGCTCGCCCTGGTCGTCGGACACCGTTCCCCGAAGGCACGGGGCGGACCGTACCCCAGCGAGCGCCGGCGGACCGGGGGTCCCCGGCGGCGGCTAGATGCTGCCGACCAGCTGCACGTGGTCGGCCTCGGCGGCGCCCGCGAACGGCCGCGTCAGGCCGAAGCGGTTGAGGGCCGCCTCGGGGACGCCCTCCAGGCCCGGGGTGTCGGACGCCTGGCCCCTGGTGTGCGGGTCGTTGGGGAACCCGCCGACCTCGATCGAGTGCTGCGGCGTGCGGTAGCCCGAGAGGCCGATCAGGTGCAGGTGCAGCGCCCGCGCCATCGTCTGCAGCTTGGCGGCGATCCGCGGCTCGTCGCCGTAGGTGTAGTTCGTCCCCGGGGCCGGGAAGAAGCCCGATCCGCTGCCGTCGCCCGGGGCCGTGCCGCCGGACAGCGCCTGGACCTGGGCCGCCTGGATCTTGCTCAGCTGCCGCTCGAGGCCCTTGCGGTCGCGGCGCAGCGCGGCGAGCTTGCCGCTGGCGCGGTCGCGGGTGCGGACGAACTGCAGCTGCTGCTCGACGACCTCGAGCTTGACCCGCGCGATCGCGTCGTGCTGGGTCTCGATCGCCGCGGTCTGGCTGGCCTGCCGCTGCTCCAGCCGCGCGAGGCGCGTGGTCTCGGCGGCCACCTGGCGGTGCTCGGCGCGCACGCGGACGGTGACCTCGGCGTTGCGCTTGGCGATCCGGTTGAGCTGGCTGAAGCGATCGAGCAGGTCGGCGAAGCCGTGGGAGTCGAGCGCGACCGTCATCAGGTCGGCGCGCGGCGCCTCGTAGATCGCCACCAGCTGATCGGCCAGCACCTGCTGGTCCCTGGCGTCCTGGGCTCGCAGCCCCACGAGCCGGGTCCGCGAGCCGCGCAGCTCGCCCTGGAGCCGCTGGAGGGCGGCGCGGTCGGCGTCGAGCCGCGGCTGGATCCGCGCCAGCTGCGCCCGCAGCTCGTCGATCTGGCCCTGATAGCCGCTGACGTGGCGCTGGGCGTTGTGGACCTGCTGCTGGAGCTGGTGGTCCTGCGCCCGCGAGCGCTCGATCCTGCCGTTGAGCTGTCCGCTGTCGGCGGCCAGCGCCGGCGGCACGGCGAGGAAGCAGGCGATCGCCGTCAGGGAGACGACGCGGCGGCTGGTGACGGGGCGGCGGATGGGGCGTGGCATGGTGCGTCGACCGCCGAAGGGCGGCCTGGCGACGCTAGCCCCGACGACCGCGATCGCCGCAGCGTCGGTTGCAGCCGAGCGCCGGCCCGCCACAGGCGCGGGTCGACGCCAGATCCCGAGCGGCGAGCCGCCACCTCGCACGACCTCGCCCAGCCACGATGATGTTGAGACTTGGTCTCATGTAGGCTTGCTCGCGTCCCGGCCCCGCCGCCGACGTCCCTCCGATGCTCGATCCCTTCACCCTCCCCTTCGTCCAGCACGGCCTCTGGGCGATCCTGCTGCTGGCGATCGGCGCCGGCGTGCTCGGGACCTGGATCGTGCTTCGCGGCCTGGCCTTCTACGCCCACGGCGTGGCCGCGGCGACCTTCCCCGGCCTGGTGCTGGCGGACGGCCTCGGCTTCGCCGCCCCGCTCGGCGCGCTGGCGATGGCGCTGCTGTTCGCCGTCGCGGTCGGACGCCTGGCCACCCGTCAGGGCGGCGACCACAGCACGATGACCGCGATGGTGCTCGTCGGGGCGCTGGCCGCGGGCGTGATCCTGGCCAGCGACGTCTTCGACGCCGCCGCCAACGTCAACGGCCTGCTGTTCGGCAGCCTGCTGGTGATCTCCGACCGCGACCTGATGATCGCGGGCGCCGCGAGCGCGGTCGTGCTCGTCGCGACCCTGCTCCTCGGCCCGCGCTGGCTGGCCCTCGGCTTCGATCGTGACGGCGCTCGCGCCCTCGGCGTCCGCGCGGGCGGGCCCGATGCGGTCCTGCTGGTGCTGGTGGCGCTGGTCGCGGTCGCCACCCTCTCGGCGGTCGGCGCGCTGCTGGCGGCCGCCCTGATGGTGATCCCCGCGGCCACCGTCCGACCGTGGATCAGCCGGATGCCGATCTGGCAGCTGGCGACCACGCTGGTGACCGCCGCGCTCGGCGCGGCCGGTCTCTGGCTCTCCGTGAAGACCAACGCCCCTCCCGGGGCCACGATCGCCGTTCTGGCGGGAGTCCTGTTCCTGATGAGCGTCACCCTCCACTCCGTCCTGCACCGTCGCTCCGACCGCCCGCGCGGTGGCGGCGGCGGTCGCCGCCGGCTCGCCGGCCGCCCGGCACTGCTGGTCCTCCTGGGCCTGATCGGCGCCGGGGTGGCCGGCTGCGGCTCCTCCGACTCGGGCGCCAAGGGCGACCGGATCGCGGTCGTGGCCACCACCACCCAGCTGGGCGACATCGTCCGCGAGGTCGGCGGCGACCGCATCGCGCTCCACCAGATCCTGCAGCCGAACACCGACCCCCACGAGTACGAGCCGCGGCCGAAGGACGTCCAGGAGACGGCCGGCGCCAAGCTCGTGTTCGCGTCCGGGGACGGCCTCGACGGCTGGGCCGGCGACATCGTCGAGCAGAGCGGCAGCAAGGCGACGACGGTGACCGTCGGCGCCAAGGTCCCGACGCGGCTGCCCGGCGGCGAGGGCGAGCACGAGCACGGCGACCACGAGGACGAGGCCGGCGGCGACCACGACGAGCAGGCCGGCCATGACGAAGCGGGTCACGAGGAGGCCGGCCACGACCACGGCGGGGGCGCGGTCGACCCCCACTGGTGGCACGACCCGCGCAACGTCGCGGCCGCCGTCACCGTCATCCGCGACGCGCTGGTCGCCGCCGAGCCCGACGCGACCGCCGCGATCGACGCCCGCGCCACCGCCTACCTGAAGAAGGTCGAAGCGCTCGACGCCGGGATCGCCCGCTGCATCCGCGAGGTCCCGGCCGCGCAGCGCAAGCTGGTGACCAGCCACGACGCGTTCGGCTACTTCACCCACCGCTACGGGATCCGGGTCGTCGGCGCGGTCATCCCCTCGCAGACGACGCAGGCGCAGCCCTCGGCCGGCGACGTGGCCAAGCTCGCCGACCTCGTGAAGCGCGAGAAGGTCAAGGCGGTCTTCCCCGAGTCCTCGGTCAACCCGAAGCTCGCCGACGCGATGGCCAGGCAGACCGGTGCCGTCTCCAACCTGACGCTCTACGGCGACACCCTCGGACCGGCCGGCAGTGACGGCGCGACCTACCTCGGGATGGAGCAGCACAACGCCGACGCGATGGTCCGGGGATTCACCGGTGGCGCGGTACGCTGCCGAGTCGCCGGACTGTGAGCGACGACCACCCGCAGATGAGCACCACGGAGGCGATCGGCGCGGCCGCGACCGGCGGCGTCGCGGAGGTCTGCGGCCACGCGGCCGCCGGCGACGAGCCGGGTCGGCTGCTGCTCGAGCTGGACGGGGTCGCCGCCGGCTACGACCAGGCGCTGGCGCTGCGCGACGTCGGGTTCCGCGCCCACGCCGGCGAGCGGATCGCGATCCTCGGACCCAACGGCGGCGGCAAGACGACGCTCTTCCGGGTCGTGCTCGGCGAGCTGGCGGTGCGCGAGGGCCGGCTGGCGCTCCACGACGAGGTCGCGGTCGTCCCGCAGACCGAGCGCTCGCGGCTGGACTTCCCGGTCAGCGCGCTCGACGTGGTCCTGATGGGCACGATCGCGCATCGCCCCTGGTGGCGCGGGGCCGGCCGCGAGGAGCGCGCCAAGGCCCGCGCCGCGCTGCGGGCCGTCGGCCTGGAGGACCGCGCCGACGCCGGCTTCGGGGCGCTCTCCGGGGGCCAGCGGCAGCGCGTCCTGGTCGCCCGGGCGCTGGTCCGCGACTCGCGGATCCTGCTCTTCGACGAGCCCTTCACCGGGCTCGACACGGCCTCGAGCGAGCGCCTCCAGCAGCTGATCGACGAGCTGGCCGCGGCCGGGCACGTGCTGCTGATCGCGACCCACGACGTCGGCCAGGCGCGTGGGTGGGATCGGGTCCTGTGCCTCAACGGCCGCCAGGTCGCGTTCGGCGACCCCGCCGCGACGCTGACCGCCGACACCCTCCAGGCGACGTACGGCCACGACCTGCTGCGGCTCGGCGACGGCGACGCGGTCGCGGTGATCTGCGACCACCGCCACGGATGAGCGGCGTGCTGTCCAACGTGGTGCTCGACCCCTTCGCCCAGGGGATCATGCAGCGGGCGCTGGTCGAGATCGTGCTGCTGGGGATCGCCGGCGGGCTGCTCGGCTGCTGGATCGTCTTCCACCG
Source organism: Patulibacter medicamentivorans (assembly GCF_000240225.1). Classification (GTDB taxonomy): domain Bacteria; phylum Actinomycetota; class Thermoleophilia; order Solirubrobacterales; family Solirubrobacteraceae; genus Patulibacter; species Patulibacter medicamentivorans. The sequence continues at coordinate 2,443 of NZ_AGUD01000097.1, read as the reverse complement.
GCTCAGCTACAGCGCCGAGGCGCTCCCCCACGCGATGTTCCCGGGCCTGGTCGGCGCGGCGCTGATCGGGGCGCCGCTGGTGCTCGGCGGCGCGGTCGGCCTGCTGGTCGCGGCGCTGGCGATCTCCGCCGCGGCGCGGATCCCGACGATCGATCGCGACACCTCGATCTCGGTCGTCTTCACCTCGATGTTCGGCCTCGGGGTGCTGCTGGCGCTCTCGCCCGACTCGCCCCCCGGCGTCCAGGAGCTGCTGTTCGGCGACGTGCTCGGGCTGACCGCCGGCGACGTGGCGACGGCCGCCGGGCTGACCGCGGTCGTGCTGATCGCGCTGCGCGTCCTGCACCCGCGGCTGCTGGCGACGGCCTTCGACCGCGACGCGGCGCGGACGCTCGGCGTCCGCCCCGGCCTGGTCGACCTGCTGCTGGTGACCCTGATCGCGGTCGCGACCCTGATCTGCGTCCAGGCGCTCGGCAACCTCTTCGTCGCCGCCACGCTGGTGGCCCCGGCGGCGGGCGCCCGCCTGTTCGGTCGCGGCGTCCCGACGACGATGGCGATCGCCTGCGGGATCGCGATCGCCTGCGGCATCGCCGGGCTCTACCTCTCCTACTACGCCCACACGGCCACCGGCGCGTCGATCGCCGGCGTCACCGTCGCGGTCTACGTGGTCCTCGCCGGCGCCGCCCGCCTGGCCGCGCTGCGCGACCGGCCGCTGCCGGCGCGCTGAGGCGTCGCGGGCCTCGGTGGCCGCGACCGGCGAGCGAGGTCGCAGGCAGGTGGGGTCATCTGCCCGCGGTTCGCACGAGGTGGCGTCAGTCGACCGCGCTCTCCGCGGTGCAATGACGCCACCGCTGGGACGCTCGGGACAACTGACGCCAGCTGCCCCAACCGCCCGCCTACGCCGCCGCCCGCTCGTCGCGCTGGCCGTGGCGACCGTGGAGGTGCATCTCGTCGCTGCCCCAGCGCGGCCACGGGTCGGGCAGCGCGCGCATCGCCGACGGACCGGCCGCCAGCTCGCCGTCGGTCACCAGCGCGGCGTCGAGCCGGGCGACGAAGGCGTCGCGGTCGAGGTCGTGGCCGATGAAGACCAGCTCCTGGCGCCGGTCGCCGAACTCGGGGTGCCAGTCGCGCCGCAGCTGCTCGCGCAGGTCCGCCTCGGGCGGCCACTGGGACTCGGGGACGGTCGCCCACCAGGTGCCGATCGCCCCGAGGTTGACGATCGGGCCGGCCGTCGACCACTCGCCGACGATCGCCGGGCGCGAGGCCAGCCAGAAGAACCCCTTCGAGCGCACGACGCCCGCCCACGGCTCGTGGACCGCCGCCCACAGCCGCTGCGGGTGGAACGGCCGGCGCTGGCGGTAGACGAAGCTGCCGATCCCGTACTCCTCGGTCTCCGGCTGCTCCTCGCCCCGCAGGACCTGCAGCCAGCCGGGATGCTCGGCGGCGCGGTCGAAGTCGAAGCGGCCGGTGTCCAGCAGCTCGGCGAGCGGGACGCGTCCGTGCTCGGCGTGGACGATCTTGGCCCCGTGGTTGAGCTTGCGGATCGTCGACTCGGTCCGCTTCAGGCGCGCGCCGTCGACGAGGTCGGTCTTGTTGAGGACGATCAGGTCGGCGAACTCGACCTGGTCGACCAGCAGGTCGGCGACGGTCCGCTCGTCCTCGTCGCCCAGCGACTCGCCGCGGGCCGCGATGTCGTCGACCGAGCCGAGGTCGTCGACGAACCGCGCGGCGTCGACCAGCGTGACCATCGTGTCGAGCCGCGCCACGTCGCCGAGGCTGGTGCCGTCCTCGTCCTCGAAGGTGAAGGTCTCCGCGACCGGCAGCGGCTCGCTGATCCCGGTCGACTCGATCACCAGGTGGTCGAAGCGGCCCTCGCGCGCCAGCCGCGTGACCTCGACCAGCAGGTCCTCGCGCAGCGTGCAGCAGATGCAGCCGTTCGACATCTCGACCAGCCGCTCCTCGACCCGATCGAGGTTCGCGTCGCCGCGCTCGACCAGCGCGGCGTCGACGTTGACCTCGCTCATGTCGTTGACGATGACCGCGATCCGGCGGCCCTCGCGGTTGCTGAGGAGGTGGTTGAGGAGCGTCGTCTTGCCGGCCCCGAGGAAGCCGGAGAGGACGGTCACCGGCAGCCGCCGGTCGTTCGGTGCAATCGCCATTGCCCGACTATATGGGATTGAGTCTCATTATGTTCGGTCATGGCGCGTCCCCGGGGCGGTCGGCGCCGGTACGCTCGCGCCGGCGGCCCGGCGCCACGCCGGACGGCCCGTCCCATCACCCTCCGCCCTCGATGCCCGCTTCCCCTCCCCGGCGGCCGATGCGCCCGCGCGCGCTGGCCGCGATCGCCGCGCTCGCGCTGCTGGCCGCGATCGGCGGCGCGCTGGTCGCCCGCTCCGGGTCCGCTCAGCGCTACCGCGCGCCGGCCTCGACCGCGGCGCTCGTGGCC
>NZ_AGUD01000098.1 GCF_000240225.1 Patulibacter medicamentivorans | reverse complement strand
CCGCGTCGGGCCGGCCGCTCGCCAGCTGCAGCCGGCCGGGGCCGGCCAGAGGCTGCGCGGGGCTCCGACCTTCGGCCGCGCCGGCAGCAGCTCGTGCCAGCCGCCGCGGTCGCGGACCTGGATCGCCTCGAGCCCCGGCTGGTAGCGCAGGTCGAGGTGGCTCGGCCGCAGCGTCGCCGCCCACCAGACGTCGCCGCGGCGGGCGGCGACGGCGCCGGAGCCGGCGATGTCGGAGGTGGTCCCCGAGCGGGTGGCGGCCGGCGGTCCGCCGGCGAGGGCGGGCTGGCCGTCGAGCGCGTCGGCGGCGTCGTTGAGCAGGACCGCGGTCAGGCCGCCGTAGATCACGGTGTTGGCGTAGCGGTCGATGCCGCTGGCGTCGTCGCCGTCGCGCAGGACCGGCGCGATCGCCAGGTAGCCGTCGGGCCGGATCCCGTACGCGTCCCGCAGGCGCCGCCAGGCGGCGTTGGCCATGCCACGTCCGGCGCGGTCGTCGCGGTCGGCGCCGACGACCATCGCGGCGGCGAGGGTCCAGCTCAGCTCGGCCGAGCGGCCGCTCCAGGCGAGCGTCCCGTTCGGCGCCATCACCGCCGCCAGGTAGCGGCCGACCTGCTCGCGCAGGCGCCGCAGCGCGACCCGGTCGCGGGGCGGATCGGCCAGCCCGACGTCGCGCAGCATCACCGCCGAGAGCGTGGAGTAGGCGATCGGGTTGCTCGGCGGGTCCGAGAGCGCGCGGGCGCGGGCGGCGATCCAGGAGCTGCGGACGGGCGTGGCGGCGGCGCCGATCGCCAGCCGCCCGATCGTGCGCAGGCGCGAGCTGCGCCGCGGGCTCGCCGGGAAGCGTCCGGCCGCGGTCGCCGTGGTCCGCGCGGCCAGCTCGACGAGCTTCCAGTTGTTGTAGCGCCGGGGGTCGATCCAGCCCGCGGACGGTGGCTGCGCGGCCGAGCGGAACGGCGGGTCGTCGAGGTAGGCGGCGATCTGCGGCGCGACCTGCTGCCAGTCGCGATCGGCGGCCAGGCGCCGGTGGGCCCAGCGGTAGGCCTTGGCGACCAGCCACTGGTCGAACGGGGTCGCGTGGCGCTCGCGGACGGAGAGCATCAGGGCCCGGATCGCCCGCTCGCGCAGGTCGCGGTCGCCCGTGCGGGCGGCGGCGCGCAGGCCGGCGTAGCCGAACCCGGCCGGGCCGTAGTAGCCGATCAGGTTGCGGCCGATCGGATCCCAGATCCGGCCGCGGTCGTCGATCGATCGCAGGGCGGTGGTCGTGATCCGGTCGGCGAGCGTTCGAATCGCCAGCGGCGAGCCGCCGGCGCCGGGTGCGGTGGGCACCACGGCGCCGGCGGTCGCCGGCGTCCCGACGAGCAGCACGACCGCGAGGGCGATGCCGCGCAGCACGTCTCGGCGTCCTTCGAGAGCCGTCGTCCGCCGCTAGCAGTTGAGCTTGTAGCGGGGGAAGTAGCCGTCGGTGGGGAACGACGTGGCCGAGTGGCCGAACGCCCAGAGGATCCCCCAGTTCTCGTCCTCCTGGAAGTGCATCCGGAAGGTCGCGCCGGGCGGCAGGTACTCGATCGTCCCGCCGTAGGGGCTGGGGTAGGTACGGAGCCAGTGGTCCCAGCCCTCGCCGGACTTGACGGTGCAGAGCGGGCCGCTGCTGCCGCTGGCGTTGGCGGTGGCCGAGGCCCCGACAGACAGCGAGAGCGCGGCGACGAGGGCGAGCAGGGTGTTGCGCAACGTGCGCACGGGTGGTCCTCCTTGGACAGGGATCCGGACAGGGGTGGTCGCCCGTTCCGGTCCGGACGCCGGGAACGGGGCTCTTGGGGGAGCTCGGAGGGCGCGCCGAAGCGAGCGGCGCGCCGTGATCGGGGGGTGGGACCGAGGCGGTCGGGGGGTCAGCCGCCTCGGTCCCGGTACTCGGCCCGCAGCCGCTGGCGCTCGCCGTGGGGGCGGCGGTAGGCACGGACCGAGAACCAGCGCTCGGGGCGGCGCTCCCGCGCCTGCACCCGCGCGCGACGAGCGTGCTTGCGCTCGCGGCTGTAGGGGCTGTCGAGGCCGTTGCGCGTGACGACCGTCGTGACCAGCCAGTGGTCGCGCGACGGCTTCGCCGGGCGACCGCGGACGAGCAGCAGCGCGACGTCGTCGCCGATCACCAGGTAGGCGTCGTAGCGCCGGTCGCGGTCGGGGTCCGAGCGCAGCCAGGCGGGCGCGACCGTGGTGAACGTGCCGTGGCGGGCGATCTGGACCAGGTAGTCGCGGGCCTCGTCGACGGCGGCGCGGATCTCGACCGGGACCTTTCCGTCGGGGATCGAGGGCACCGGCGAGCGTGGCGACCAGGCGAGCGCTCGCGGGTCCTGGCGGAGCCGGCGGGCGCACTGCACGGCGGCGTGCGCGGACACCTGGCGCGGGCTGATGCCGGTGAACGGCGGGCCCTCGGCGGGGTGGGAGGGCCCGCTGTCGGTGATCGCGATCGACGTCACGAGAGCGATCATTCATGAAGCGATAGATGTCGTCAAGTCTGATCGTCGTCGGCTGGGAACCGCCTCTGTGTCGGAAGCTCGTGGGAATGCCGACGTCGGTCGCTGGCTTCGCCCGATCGATCAGTCGAGCCGAAGACCGCGACATGCACGGTGATCGCCGCCGAGGACGCTGTCGCTCGACCGCTCGATCGCGGAGACTTCCTGCCGATGGCGGCTTCTCGAACCCCCCTCTCGGCGGCCCTCGTCCGTGGACGCGAGACGGCAGGTCTGACCCAGGACCAGGTCGCGGCCTGGATCGGCGTCTCGGCCGTGACCTACCGCCGGTGGGAGAACGGACAGGGCGAGCCGGGCGCCAGCCAGGTCGTCACGCTCGCGATCGCGCTCGGCACCACGCCCGGCGAGCTGCTGGCCGGCACGCCGCCGGCCGAGGGGGCGGGGCTGCTGCAGCGCCTGCTCGCGCTCGAGGCCGAGGTCGCCGAGCTGCGCCGTCGCCTCGACGACTCCTGAGCGCGCCGCGCCGTTGATGGCCCGCCGGCGGTGCCGTAGGCTCGCCGCGGGTGATCGGCAACGGTCGGAGTCACGTCCTGGGGGGAGGACGGCAGCGCGTCGCGCGCACGGCCGTCGGCGCCGGCATCCGCCGAGCGCCGGTCGCGATCGCCCTGGCGGCGGTGAGCGTCGCCGCCCTCGGCGGCGCCACGGCCCGATCAGCGCCAGCGCAGCCGCCACCACCTGGGCCGTCGCCGCGCGCCCTGCTGGAGGCGATCCCGCGCGACCCGCTGCACGTCCGCTACACCGCCAAGGACACCGGCCGCCGGCAGCTCGCCGGCCTCGACGTCGTCGCCGACCCGATCGGCACCGGCTACATCGGGGTCTACTTCTGGCCGAGCGGGCCGGGCCCGGCCGACTACGCGGTCAGCGTCGGCGTCTCGCCCGACCTGATCAACTGGCGGCGGGTCACCGACCTCGACGTCGACGGCGGCAACATGCCGACGATCCGGAGCCTGCCCGGCGGCGGCTTCCTGGTCGCCTACGAGGACTACACGGCGCTCGACGGGGAGACCGCCAAGAGCCAGATCCGGGTCCGCTACTACCCGGGGCGCGAGCAGCTGCTGCGCAACCGGTGGGCGGTCGAGCAGCTGCTGCCGCGGACGCTGTCGCCGAGCAACGAGGGGACGCCGAGCATCGAGGACGTCGCCTGGAGCGGGCGGCCCGAGACCTCGGTGCTGCGGATCGGGTTCCACTACAACGCGGGAGCGCGCGGCGTCGACCGCCAGGCCGAGGGGATGCTGCGCGGCTTCCGCGACTGGCGGACCGTCGCCGACCCCGCGACCGCCCGGCGACTGCGCGCGGCCGGGTTCCTGGCCAGCCACGGCAAGCGCTCGCACCTCGACGTCGCCGGCCGGCGCTGGGACGTGGTCGAGGCCCAGCGGCTGCCCGGCAGCTTCGGCGCCTGGTCGCTGGCGCTCGAGGACGCCGCCACCGGCACCACGCAGGGCCTGAGCCTGCAGGGCTGGTTCGGCCCGCTGACCTCGGTCGGCGTCCCGACCGTCAAGGTCCTGCCCGGCCCGTTGCGGCTCGGGCGGGTGCTGTTCGTCTCCGCCTACGTCTTCAGCGGCCGCCTGGTCGGGCCGCTGGTCTACTACCGGCCGCTGCCGCCGGGGTGGTGAGCGGCGGGCGCTCCGCCGGCCTCGCTCACGGAATCCGCCAGCGGACCGGGGGAGGGGGACGGCTACGCTGCGGCCATGCCCGAGCGCAGCGAGGTCACCTTCCCCTCCGGCGGCCTGCGGTGCGCCGCCTACCTGTACCGGCCCGACGGCGCGGCGCCGGACGGCGGCCGGCCCGCGATCGTGATGGCGCACGGGTTCAGCGCGACCCGCGACGAGCGGCTGCCGGCCTACGCCGAGCGGTTCGCCGCCGCCGGGTTCGTCGTGCTGGTCTTCGACTACCGCCACTTCGGCGCCAGCGAGGGGGAGCCGCGGCAGCTGCTGGACATCGCCGAGCAGCACGAGGACTACCGCGCCGCGCTGGCGTACGTCCGCGGGCTCGAGGGCGTCGACCGGCGCCGGATCGCGCTCTGGGGCTCGTCGTTCAGCGGCGGGCACGTGGTCGCCGTCGCCGCCGGCGATCCCGAGGTCGCCGCGGTCGTCTCGCAGGCGCCCTACGTGGACTCGATCCCGACGCTGCGCGAGGTCCCGCTGCGGAACCTGCTGCGGATGTCGGCGGCCGGCGTCCGCGACCAGCTCGGGGCGCTGCTGGGACGCGACGCGCACCTGATCCCGGCGGTCGCGCCGCCCGGCGGGTTCGCCGTGATGACCGCGCCCGAGGCCGAGCCGGGCTTCGCCGCGATCCAGGGGGAGGGGACGCGCTGGCAGAACGGCGTCGCCGCGCGGCTGGCGCTGAAGCTGCCGCTCTACCGGCCCGGCCGCAAGGCCGGACGGGTGCAGGCGCCGCTGCTGGTCTGCGTCTGCGACGAGGACCAGACCACGCCGCCCGCCGCGGCGGTGCGGATGGCCGCCGCCGCGCCGCGGGGCGAGCTGGTCCGCTATCCGATCGGCCACTTCGACATCTACGTCGGCGACGCGTTCGAGCGGACGGTCGCCGACCAGCTGGAGTTCCTGCGGCGCCACCTCGCCTAGGCCGGCGGCCGGCGCCGCGGGCCCGGCGGCGGAGCGCTCAGGCCAGCACCGCGCGGCCGATGATCTCCTTCATGATCTCGTTGGCGCCGGCATAGATCCGGGTCACGCGGGCGTCGGCCCAGGCGCGGGCGATCGGCGTCTCGACCATGTACCCGTAGCCGCCGTGCAGCTGGACGCAGCGGTCCAGCACGCGGCCCTGCATCTCGGTCGTCCAGAGCTTGACCTGGGCGGCCTCCTCGACGGTCAGCTCGCCGTCGTTGAGGGCGACCGTGCAGCGGTCGAGGAAGGTGCGGGCGACGTCGACCTCGGTCTGGCAGTCGGCGAGCGCGTGGCGGACGGTCTGGAAGTCGCCGATCGCCTGCCCGAACGCCTCGCGCTGCTTGACGTACTCGATTGTCCACTCGACGCCGGAGCGGGCCGACGACCACGCGTCCCAGGCCACCGACAGCCGCTCCTGCGCCAGCCCGGCCACGAGGTAGCCGAAGCCCTTGCCCTCCTCGCCGAGCAGGTTCTCGACCGGCACCTGGGCGTCGCTGAAGAACAGCTCGGCGGTGTCCTGGCCGTGGAGGCCGACCTTCTCCAGGTTGCGGCCGCGCTCGAACCCGGGGGTGCCGCGCTCGATCACCATCAGGCTGATCCCACGGTGGCGCTGGCTCGGGTCGGTCTTGACCGCCGTCATCACCAGGTCGGCGTTGATCCCGTTGGTGATGAAGGTCTTGGCGCCGTTGACGACGTAGTGGTCGCCGTCGCGCAGGGCGGTCGTCGCCAGCCGGCCGAGGTCGGAGCCGATCCCCGGCTCGGTCATCCCGATCGCGGTCACCAGCTTGCCGCTGACCATGCCCGGCAGCCAGCGGCGCTTCTGCTCGTCGTCGGTGTTGTGCAGGAAGTAGGGCAGGCAGACGTCGTTGTGGAGCGTCATCCCGATCCCGAACCCGGTCAGCCCGAGCCGCATCAGCTCCTCGTGCTGGACGGCGCTGAAGCGGAAGTCGTCGACCCCGGCGCCGCCGTGCTCCTCCGGCACCGGCATGCAGAGGAAGCCGCCCTCTCCGGCCGCCTCGTAGATCTCGTGGGGGACGATCCCGGCCGCGTCCCACTCGCGGTCGTGGGGGGCGACCTCGCGCTCGAGGAACGTCCGGAAGCTGTGCCGGAACTCCTCGTGCTCGTCCTCGAACAGGGTCCTCTTCATCTCCGCTCTCTCCTCGTCGCGACGCGGCGAGTGTGACAGGCGAGCGAGCCGGCTGGCCAGCCGACCAGGCCACGGCGGGCGGGGTCGCACTGGTGCGCCGCCGGGGCGGGCCGTCGAGTAGCGTGGCGCCCATGCCGTTGGGGCCGACCGGATCACCGGCGAAGGCGCGCGCGCCCCGACGGCGGGGCCTCCTACGGGCCCTGGCGCTCGCGCTCGCGCTGGCGTCGGGGGCATCGGCCGGCCCGGCGTCGGCGGCGCCCGCGCCACCCGGCGAGCCCCACGCCCTGGCGCCCTACAGCGGCACCGAGTACGGGATCAACATCCAGTCGCTGGTCAACACGGCGCTGGCCGGCGACACGGCGACCGTCGACCGGCTGCTCGACCGGATGCGCGAGATGCGCCTGCAGACCGCCCGCCTGTCGCTGCTGTGGCCGTGGACGGAGCCCCAGCGCGGCAGGCACGCCCCGGCGGTGCTCGACCGGCTGGTGGCGGGGCTCGCGAAGCGCCGGATCCGAGCCGAGCTGATCATCGACTCGGCGCCGGCCTGGGTCGTTCCGCCCAACTGCGTCCACGGCGTGATCGGCTACGCGATGCCGACCGACCTCGGCGCCTACCGCGCCTACCTGCGGTGGGCGATCGACCGCTACGGCCCGGGCGGCAGCTTCTGGAAGGCGAACCCCGGCCTCGACGCGAGCCTCGCGCCGCGCTGGCTGGAGGTCTGGAACGAGCCCAACGACCCCAGCCGCTGGTGCGGGCGGGTCGACGCCGGGCAGTACGCGCGGATGCTGCGGGCGACCCTCGATGCGGTCCAGGAGCGGACCCCGACCGTCCGCGTCGCGCTCGGCGGCCCGACCAACCACTGGGGCGCGAACGAGACGTCGCCGACCAGCGCGGTCGCGATCCAGTACTTCCTGCGCGACGTCGCGGCGGCCGACCCGCGCCTGCTCGAGCGGGTCGACGGCTTCTCGCTGCACCCCTACGGCTGGCACGGGGTCCAGGGATCGGGCGAGGCGGTGCTGACCGACGTGACCGCCTACCGCGAGTTGCTGATGGGCATGGGGATCGCGCCGTGGGTCCCGATCCTCGCGACCGAGACCGGCGTCACGACGCCGCCGGGGTACATCGACGGCGTCTACCGCGACCACGCCTCCCAGGAACCGCAGCGCAGCGCGATGATCCGGCGCGGCGCCGAGCTCGGCACCCGCAACGACTGCGCGGTCGCGGCCTGGCAGCCGCACACGCTGGTGACCTCCGGGACGGTGCCGAACCGCAGCCTGACGATGTCCGAGGACGCCTACCAGCGGCTGGTGCGCGAGCAGTTCTTCGGCTTCCTCGGCGGCTCCGGCAGCGGCTACGCGCTCGAGCCGACGGCGCTGGCGTTCCGCGACTTCATCGTCGCCGCCAACGGCGTGCCGCGGCAGCCGCACTGCCTGGCGCGGTTGCGGCAGACGGGCGTCCTGGGACCGCTCCGCAGCGCCCATCCGGACTGGTTCGCCGCCGACGGATCGCTCGTGACCAGCCCGCCCGCCGTCGCGATCGCCCGCTCGGCCGAGGTCGAGGCCCAGGCGGTCGCCCGGATCCGCGGCGCCAGGTTGCGGCTGACGGCCCGCGGCCGCGTCGTCGTCGGGGTCCGCTGCCTGGGGCGCTGCCGGGTCACGATCCGCGACGCGCGCCGCAAGCGGCTCGCCACGCGGGTCGGGACCTGCGGACGCCTGAGCTGCCGCGTGACCGTCCGGCTCGGGGCCCGCGCCAGCGCGCGGGTCCGGCGGGCGCGGACGGCGAAGGTGGCGGTCCGGGTCGCCGCCGGGCCCTGGGTCCGGGCGCAGCTGCGGGTCGCGCGCTAGCGGCGTCTGGGAGCGCGCGCCCGGTGCGACCGTCGGGGTCGCAGGCCGCGCGCGCCCGTCAGAGCGCGAAGCCGGTCGCCACGCCCAGCTCGACCGGCTGGCCGATCGGGTCGTCGGCGAGCAGGCGCGCGATCGTCGCCGCGTCGTCGGTCTTGGCGAACGCCCGCCGGCCCCGCTCGTCGCGGGCGGCGACCGTGCCGAAGTTCGCGCTGCCGCCGCGGTCGTGGCTGGCGGTGAAGCTCTCGACGGTCCAGCTGCCGCTGGGCTCGTCGACGATCGTCCGCCGCGGGCCCGCGTCGACCGTCGCCTGGACGTCGTGGTGGGCGAACGGCCGGGCCGGCGGGCGGGCGGACAGCAGCGCCAGGCCGTGCTTGGTCATGTACCAGCCGACCGCGCTCGCCAGCGCCAGCTCGTCGGGCTGCTGGCGCGCCCGGTCGACCAGCGTCGCCAGCGAGTGCGTGACGTAGTCGTTGGCCGGCCCGCCGAAGAAGACCAGGCCGCCGGTGACCGTCAGCGGCCGCGCCGGGTCGTCGACGACGAATCCCAGCTCGCGGGCGCCGATCTGGACCGCGCACGGGAAGCACGAGTACAGGTCGACCAGCGCCACGTCGTCGGCGTCGATCCCGGCGTGCCCGAAGACCGCGGCGCCGCCGGCGGCGATCGCGGGGGAGCGGTGGAGCTGGTCGCGCTCCCCGACCAGCCAGTGGTCGGCGCCGCCGGCCGTCGCGTGGACGAAGACCCAGCGGTCGCGGGCGATCCCGGCCGCCTCGGCGGCGCCGGCGCTGGTCAGCAGCAGCGCCGCCGACTGGTCGACGGTGATGTTGGCGACCATGCACTTCAGGTACGGGTCGCTGATCGGCCGGTTGCCGTCCTCGGGCGACGCCACCTGCTCGGCGCTCATCGGCGTCCGCGACCAGGCGTTCGGATGGCCGGCGGCGACCTCGCTGTAGCGCGACCACCAGCTGCCGATCCAGGCCCGCTGCTCGGCGGTGCTGCGGCCGGCCTCGTGGCGCAGGGCGTGCTCGAAGAGCGGGTAGTAGTTGGCCGGGACGACGAGGCCGGCGGCCAGCTCGGCGGGATGCGAGGGCGGGGCGTCCTTGCCGACCACGCGCGAGGGGGCGGTGCCGTCGGGCTGGGTCGGCCAGCCGGTCTCGCCGCCGGTCGTCATCGCGGTGCGGAAGGCGCTGACGACCTCGCCGCCGGCGATCAGCGCGCTCTCCAGCGTGCCGTCGGCGATCTGCGCGGCGAGGTCGCCGAGCAGCGCGATCGGGCCGTTGCCGCCGACGACGGTCCGGACGGTCTCGCGCGGGGAGAGCCCGAGCTCGGTGGCCAGCAGGCTGCCGGGATCGGGGATCGGCCACGAGAAGACGTCGACGACCGCGACGCTCTGCACCCCGGCCAGCAGCGCGTCGCCGCCGCTGCCGGCGTCGGCCGCGGCCCGGCGGGCGGCCTCGACCATCAGCTCCAGCGGCGAGGTCGGGCCGGATCCGGACCGGTGCGTAACCTGACCGGTGCCGACGAGGACGGGGGTGCGCGGATCGACGGAGCTCACCGCGCGGATGATGGCAGAGTGAGAGGTGGTACCTCTTACTTCTTGGCGGCGCTCCGCGTCGCGGGCGCGGTCACCGGCAGCAGGCCGCGCACGGCCCGCGCGACCCACGACTGCTGCTGGGCGTTCCAGAGCTTCGAGGAGTGGCTGCCGGGGTAGATGGCGAACCGGTGCGGCACGCCGAGCCGCCGCAGGTCGTGGGCGAACCGCTCGTTCTCGCCGCGCAGCGCGCGATCCTGGGCGCCGACGTAGAACTCGACCGTCACGCGCCCGTCGCTGCGGATCTCCGCCGGCAGGTCGGCGAGCAGGGCATGGGCGTCCGCCCGCCGGTCGGCGGCGGCGCTGCCGAGGTGGATCCGGCGGCCGCGCTCGTCGGTCGGGAAGAAGTACCCGCTCCAGGCCTGGATCACCGAGAACGCCTGCGGGTTGTGGAGCCCGATCAGCATCGCGCCGTAGCCGCCCGCCGAGAGGCCCAGGATCGCCCGCGCGCGACGGTCGGCGATCGTGCGGAAGCGGCGGTCGATGGTCGGGATCAGCTCGTCGGCGACCGCCGACTCCCAGTCGCGGCCGGGGCCGTGGTCGAGCCACTCGGGGTCGCGCTCGCCGGTCCGCGCTCCCTGGGCGCCGACGACGATCACCGGCCGCCCCGCCCGCACGGCGGCCCGGCCGATCATCCCGACCCGCTGGTTGCGGTAGGAGCGCCCGCTCGCCGGCAGCCCGTGGAGGAAGTAGACGACCGGGTAGCGGCGGCCGCCGCGACCGTAGCCCGGCGGCAGGAAGACGCGGTAGCGGGCGGTGTCGTGCAGCGCCGCCGAGCGGAAGTGGCCGTCGACGATCGTGCCGACGGCCGGGGCGGCGGCGCTGCGGGCACCGGCGGCGCTGCAGCCGGCCAGCGTCAGCGAGAGGGCGACGAGCAGCAACGGGCGCGGGTTCATCGGGGGGCTCCTTCCGGGAGGGTGAGCACGAAGCGGGCGCCGGGCGCGGCCGGGTCGAGGGTCAGCTCGCCGCCCATCGAGCGGGCCAGCTCGCGGGCGATAGCCAGCCCCAGGCCGAAGCCCTCGCCGGCGTCCTGGCCACGGGCGAAGCGCAGGAAGATCGACTCCCGCTGCGCGGCCGGGACGCCCGGTCCGTCGTCCTCCACGCGCAGCGCGGGCGCGGAGGCGGTGGCGCCGACGACGACCCGGACCGGGGCGCCGCGCGCGTGGCGGAGCGCGTTGTCGACCAGGATCCGGACGATCTGCGCGACCGCTCCGGGATCGCCGTCGACCCAGCGCTCGCCGTCGATCGTCAGCGTCACGTCGCGCCGCTCGTCGGCGATCCGGACGTCGAACTCGGCGACCACCGAGCGCACGACCTCGTCGACCTGGACCGGCTCGGTCCGCGGCGGCAGCCCGGCATCGACCCGGCTCAGCTGCAGCAGCTGGTCGGCGAGGGTCGAGAGCCGCTCGGTCTGCGTCTCGGCGCGCGCCGCCTGGTCGCGGGCGTCGGCCAGCGCCGGCGGCTGCGCCTCGAGGTCGCCGCGGAGCATGTCGAGCATCAGCCGCAGCGACGAGAGCGGCGTGCGCAGCTCGTGCGAGGCGGTCGCGACGAACGCCTTGCGCGCCTCCTCCTGCTCGCGCAGGCGCCGCTGCATCGTGGCGAACGCGCGGCTCAGGTCGGCGACCTCGTCGGTGCCGGTCTCGGACGGCATCTCGGCCGCCGGGCCGTCGCGGGCGACGCGCAGCGCGGTGGCGCGCAGGCGCCGCAGCCGGCGGACGATCCGGCCGGCCAGCAGCGTGCCGACCAGCAGCGCGCCGACCAGGCCCGCGATCCCCGCCAGGACCACGGCGCGGGCGACGACGTCGACCGCGTTGTCGACGCTGCGCAGCGACTGCGTGGCCTGGGCGACGACCGTGCTGCCATCCCGCAGCTGGACGGCCAGCGCGGCGACGGCCTCCGGCGGGTGGCGGCTCTCGTGCGTCCGCGTGTGGACGCCGGGCACCCGCAGGGCCGTGCGGATCAGGTCGCGGTCGACGTCCTGCTCACCGCCCTCGCCCGGCAGCAGCGACCGGCCGCGGCCGTCGAACAGCTCGATCTCGGCCAGCGTGCGGCGCCGCAGCGAGCGGATCGCGCGTCGCAGCGGGACGTCGCGGGGGAGCCCGGTCGGCGGCCCGGAACGACGTCCGCGGGTCGGCCCGGGCGATGCCTGACGGCTCGGCGCCCGCAGGTCGGCCGCCCGCAGCGGCGTCAGCGCGCCGCGCCCGTCGCGCAGCTCGCTCGACAGGGTCCGCACGGCGTCGGCCCGCAGCCGCGCGTCGAGCGGCGAGAGCAGGGTCACCGCCGCGACCGCCAGGGTCAGCGCGGCGACGCCGACGAGCACGGCGACGAACCGCCCGCGCAGCCCGATCCGCACCGATCAGACCTCGCCGACGCGGTAGCCGGCGCCGCGCACGGTCAGGATCAGCCGCGGCTCGCCGGGGACCTCCTCGAGCTTCTCGCGCAGGTGCCGGACGTGGACGTCGATCGCCCGCGGGTCGCGGTAGGCGGAGTCGCCCCAGATCATCCGCAGCAGCTCCTGACGGCCGTGGACCCGCTGGCGGTCGGCGACGAGCGCGTGCAGGACCGCGAACTCGGAGAAGGTCAGGGTCACCGGCACGCCGTCGCGGCGGACCTCGCGACGGCCGACGTCGATGGTCAGCGAGCCGAGCTCCAGCAGCGGCTGCTCGCGAGCGGGGGCTGCGCGGCGCAGCAGCGCCCGGATCCGGCTGCGCAGCTCGGCGGGCCGGAACGGCTTGACGACGTAGTCGTCGGCACCGGCCTCGAGGCCCTGGACCGCGTCGGCCTCGCTGTCGAGCGCGGTCAGCATGATGATCGGCGTGTCGTCGCGCTGGTCCCGCAGCCGCCGGCAGACGTCGTAGCCGCTGGGGCTCTGCGGCCCGAGGGCGACATCCAGCAGCACGACGTCGAAGCGCTGCTCGGCGATGCAGCGCAGCGCCTCGTCGCCGTCGCCGACGGCGCGCACGCGGTGACCCTCGCGCTCGAACGACTGGCGGAGCGCCTCCCGCAGCGTCGCCTCGTCGTCGCAGACCAGGATGTCGAGCATCTCACCGGCCATCGCGGACTACCGTAGCGCCGGCCCGTCGCCGGCCAGCTCGCGGGTGGGCGATGCCGGCAGCAGCCGCGCCGGCGCGGGGGCGAGGACCCAGCCGGCGACCGCGACGGTCAGCAGCCCGCAGATCCGCAACGCCGCGAGCAACGGCGTCTGGCCGAGCGGCTCGGCGAACGCGGCCAGGCCGCCGATCACCGCGACCAGGCTGGTGGAGGTGGCCATCAGGGCGATCACCGGCAGCGGACGGCCGGTCTGGAGGCCGCGCTGGAAGCAGAAGAACGCCGCCACCGTCAGCGCCACGAGGGCAGCCGTCCAGGGCGACAGGATCGCCGGCAGCAGCCCGCTGCGGGCGGCGCCGCAGACGGCCTTGGTCGCGGCGTCGGCAGCGCCGTAGAAGACCCCGGCCGCGATCCCGAGCAGCTGCGGACGGCGAGCCCCGGCGGGCACCGCGAGTAGCGCGCCGGCGGCCAGCGAGGCGCCGACCAGCAGCGGCAGCAGCTGCTCGTGGCCGGCCGTCCGCGCCCCGGCGTCGCGGGTCCCGACCGCCAGCAGCGCCAGCCCGAGCGCGATCGCCGGCACGGCGGCCCGCTCGCGTCCGCTCAGCGGCCGGCCGGTCACGCGCGAGGCGAGCGGCACGACCAGTGCCAGGCCGCCGCCCGCGAACGCCTGCGCGATCGAGAGCGGCGCGAGCGCGAGGGCGGCGACGAACAGCGCCCAGCCGAGCATCCCGGTGGCGGTGCCGAGCAGCCAGACCCGCGAGCGCAGCAGCCCGGCGAGCGTCCGCAGCGGCCGTCGGACGTCGAGCGGCGGCAGGTGGCGACCGCCGCGGTGCTGGGTCAGGTAGCCGGCGTTCAGCGCCAGCGAGGCGACCAGCGCGAGCAGCGCCCCGGGGAGGACCGACGGGCTCATCGTCCCGCCATCCGCGCGTTCGCCCAGCGCAGCATCGTCGGCACCATCGGCCGCCAGACCGCCCAGTCGTGACGGCCGGGGACGATCCGCGAGCTGGTCGTGATCCCGGCCCGGCGCAGCGCGCGGACGAAGGCCGGCATCTGGGCCGTCTCCGGGTCGACGTCCCCGCCGTAGACGTAGGCCGCGAGCGGCAGCCGCGACCGGTGGCGGCGGGCCAGCGGCGGCGCGGACCCCGGCGCGGGGACCCGGCGGGCGACCGCCGGCGGGGCCTTGGCGAGCCGGTGCAGCTCGTCGATCGGGCTGGCGGCGCGCAGGGTCGCGGGGCTGGCGCCGGAGAAGCTGTACGTGGCCTGCTGGCGGAAGTACCCGGACCACGACTCGAAGGCGCCGAAGATCCGCGGGTGGCTGAGCGTCAGCTGGACCGCCCCGTAGGCGCCCATCGAGTAGCCGCCGATCACCCGGTGGCGGCGGTTCGCGATCGTCGGGAAGCGACGGTCGACGTCGCGGACGACGTCGAGCACCAGCGACCCGTAGCGGCCGTGGGGCGTGTCGGCCCACTCGGTGTCGCCGCGCCAGGTGCCGTCGCGCCCGTCGGGGACGACGATCAGCATCGGCGTGATCCGGTGGTGGGCCAGCAGCGTGTCGGCGGCGACGCCGACCCGGCCGGCGTTGAAGTACAGCTCGGGGTTGCCGGGGTTGCCGTGCAGCAGGTAGAGGACGCCGAAGCGCTGGCCGCGGGCGACGTCGCGCCGGTAGCCGGCCGGCAGGTAGACGTCGTAGGAGCGCTCGCCGCCGAGCGCCGCCGAGGCGAAGCGGACCCGGTCGATCTGGCCGGCGGCGACTCCCGCAGGGTCCTTCGGGGGCGGGAATCCGCGGTACTGTGCGTAGCCTTGGCCGTACCGGAGCACGCCGAGCGCCCCCAGCGCGATCCACGCGGCGACCGTCCCGCGCACGAGCAGCCGCCTCATCGCGTCGGCTCCTCGCGGCGGGTCGCCGGCTGGCTGGCCGCCGTCGCAGTGGTCGCGGCCGGCGTCGGCTGGCTGTACCTGATCCGCGAGGCGGGGATCCTGGTCCTCGGCCCGCGGGTCCGCGGGGCGCTGCCGCTGGAGCAGCTGGCGCGCGCCGACGGCCAGGCGCTCGCCCGGCTGCTGCTGGCCTGGATCCCGGCCGGGATCGCCGGCGGCCTGGTGGTGGCGGCGCGGACGCGGCTCGGCGCGGCCGCCCAGGTGGCGGTGATCGCCTGGCTGCTGCTGCTCGTGGCCGGGGCGCTGTCGGACGCGGTCGCCGACAGCACGCCCGTGGCAGGCCACCTGGACGACCAGCTGACCCGTCCCGGGACGTTGGTGGCGGTCGGCCTCATCGCGGCTGGAGCGCTGCTCGTGCCTCCGACGGCACGCCGCGGCCGTGCCGCTGGCGCAGCGGGCTGAGCGCGCGGGTCGTCGCCGCCCCCGGGACGTGCCCCTCGGCCTGCAGCACCCGCCAGCCGGCGAGCGCGGCCGAGGCCTGACGGGGGAGCACCAGGTAGCGCGGCTCCCAGCGGGGGCCGAACTTGTCGCAGAACGTCACCAGCCGGTCGAGCTGGAAGCGGTCGCCGGTGCGGCGGAGCGCGGCGCGGGCCAGCCGATCGCGCGAGCGGCGGGCACGCTCGGGATCGAGCAGCTGCGAGAAGCCGGCGAAGTTCAGCGAGACGGTCGCGATCCCGTGCTCGGCGGCGTGCAGCAGGACGGTGGCGATCATCGCCTCGGTCAGCCCGTTGGGGGTCTCGCCGATCCGGCGCTGGACGTCGAGCGACAGCCCGCCGAGGAACGGCGCCATCCGCAGGGCGGCCCGCAGCGCGCCGTCCGGGTCGCGGGCGAGCACGAAGGTGGCGCGGGCGTCGTCGAGGGTGCCGTGCAGGCGGCCGCTGGTCATGGCGAAGCCGCAGAGCCGCTCGCGGTCGGCGCGCCAGGCCGTCTCCAGGTGGTGCAGCTCGGCCGCGGCCGGCCCGAGCGCCGCTCCCGCGACGCACTCCAGCTGCCAGCCGTGGCGCTGCTGGCGCGAGAGCGCGCGCCGGACCGAGCGCATCCGCTGGCCGCGGAGCGTGAACGAGCCGCTGTCGACGACCGCCTCCTCGCCGATGCAGATCGCGCGCTGCCCGTCGGCGCGGTAGTCGTCCAGGTGGCGCGCGGAGGCGCCGTAGACCACGACCCGGTGGCGCTGCTCCCCGGCCCGCTCGGCGAAGTCGGCGAGCAGCGCGGCCGCCCGGCCGCCGGCCGCCACCGGGTCGCCGCCGACGACCGCCGTCCGTCCCGCGACGCGGTAGGCGAGGGCGCCGTCCGCCGCCACGTGCAGGGCCCGCCGCTCGCCGAGGACGAACGGCGCGAGCGCGTCGTCGCCGTGCGCCGCGA
>NZ_AGUD01000099.1 GCF_000240225.1 Patulibacter medicamentivorans | reverse complement strand
GCGCGCCAGGTCGGGGCGACGGAGCGCGGCCCGGCCGCCGCGCAGGACCAGCGATCCGGGGGCCGCGGCGCCCGCGCCGAGAACCGGGGCGACGCAGCCGGTGACGAGCGTCCGCCGCAGCCGCTCGGCGGGCAGCTCGCGCGCACAGGCCAGCGCGTAGGGGCCGCCGGCCGAGACGCCGATCAGCGAGAAGCGCTCCAGCCGCAGCGCGTCGGCGAGCGCCAGCAGGTCGCCCGGCCAGTCGGCGACCCGGCGTCCCGGGGCGACGTCGGACCGGCCGAACCCGGGGCGGCTGGGCAGCAGCAGCCGGACGTGCCGCCGGGCGAGCGTGTCGAGCATCGCCGGGTCCGGTCGCAGCGGCGTTCCGACCGCGCCGTGCAGGTAGACGACCGGCCGGCCGTCGCGGGGGCCGTGCCACGCGTATCCGAGGCGGCGCCCGCCGGGCAGCTCGAGGACGGCCGAGGCGACCGACAGCTGCCGGTCGCCGGTCGGCGGGGTCGGGGGCGCCGGCGGAGCGGGACGGCCGGGCGGGGTCGGGAACGGGCGGAGGACGGCGGTGGCCATGCAGCCGCAACGCTCCCCGGCCGACGCCCCCGGGACCGTGAAGATCCTGCACACAGGGGGTGTCGGTCCCGTGAACCGGCGTCCCCCGTCGTCGGGCGTCGCGGCCCGGATCAGGCCGGGTCGACCCGCTCCAGCAGCTCGGCGACCTCGGCCTCGACGTCGCCCTCGGGCTCGCCGCGCCGCCGGCGCCGTGCGTTGCGCGCGGTCACGATCGCTCGCGCCTCGGCCTCGACGCTCGGGTCGCGCTGGCGCTCGGCGGGCGCGGGGCGGTCGTCGAGCAGGGCGCGCAGCTCGCCATCGACGTCGGACTCGGCCTGCCCGCGGGCCCGGCGGCGGCGGTTGCGGGCCTCGAGCATCTGGCGGATGTCGTCCTCGCGCATCGCGGGGGTGTCCTCCGGCGGGCCGCCGGGGACGCGCGGTGGCCCGGCGGACACGTCGAGCCCGCCGGCGCCGATCTGGTCGTGCGGGTGGTCGCCGCGGAAGAGCACGCCGATCGCGATCAGGCCCGAGAGCCCGACCACCCCGAACACCACGATCGTGATCACCGTGTCCACGCCGCCAGTCTGACGCACCGCCACGGTCGCGCGGGATCGGACGCTCGACGTGGCGTCCGCGGGCTGCGACGATCGCGACGGCGGCCCCGGAGCGCGATATCCTGTGGTCGTTCTCGGTTGACTGACCAGTCAATCTCCCTGCTCAGGTCCGTCCAGGAGCTCTCCCGTGGTCGATTTCACGCTCACCGACGATCAGAAGGCCATCCGCGAGATGGCCCACGACTTCGCCGCCAACGTCATGCGCCCGGTCGCCTGGGAGCACGACAAGGACGGCAGCTGGCCGGAGGAGGTCCTCAAGCAGGGCTGGGAGCTGCAGCTGATGAACACCCACATCCCGGAGGAGTACGGCGGACCCGGGATGAACTACCTCGAGGGCGTGCTGATCGAGGAGGAGCTCGGCTGGGGCTGCTCCGGCATCGGCACCTCGCTGGCCGCCAACGGCCTGGCCTGCGCGCCGATCAACCTCGGCGGCAGCGAGGAGCTGAAGAAGCGGGTCTTCGGCGACATCACCGAGAGCTACAAGCTGGTCTCGTTCTGCCTCACCGAGCCGGGCGCCGGCTCGGACGTCGCGGGCATGCGGACCACCGCCAAGCGGGTCGGCGACGACTACGTCATCAACGGCTCGAAGTGCTTCATCACCAACGGCGGCTACGCGGACTACTTCACGGTCTACGCGAAGACCGACCCCGAGGCCGGCCACCGCGGCATCTCGGCCTTCGTCGTGCCCAAGGACGACACGGTCACGGTCGACAAGAAGGAGGACAAGATGGGTCAGCGGGCATCGAACACCGCGACCATCACCTTCAACGACACCGTGGTCCCCGCCGCCAACCTGCTCGGCGAGGAGAACAAGGGCTTCAAGCTGGCGATGATGACGCTGGACCGGACCCGTCCGGGCGTCGCCGCGATGGCCACCGGCATCGCCCGCGCCGCCTTCGAGATGGCCACCGAGTACTCGAAGGAGCGCGTCCAGTTCGGCGTGCCGATCGCGATGCACCAGGCGATCCAGTTCATGATCGCCGACATGGCGACCAAGATCGAGGCCTCGCGCCTGCTGACCTGGCAGAGCGCGGCGCTGCTCGACGCCGGCCTCCGCAACACGCTGGCCAGCTCGCACGCGAAGCGCTTCGCCGCCGACTCCTGCATGGAGGTCACCACCGACGCCGTCCAGGTGCACGGGGGCTACGGCTTCATCAAGGAGTACAAGGTCGAGAAGCTGATGCGCGACGCCAAGATCATGCAGCTGTACGAGGGGACCGCCCAGATCCAGCGGCTCGTGATCGCCAAGGAGACGCTGCTCGGCCGCAACGTCGAGGCGGCGGCGATCACCACCGTCTGAGTCACCGCGAACGGGTCCTCCGACCCGCCGCCGCGACGGCCGCCCGATGGGCGGCCGTCGTCGTTCCGGGGTGGGTGGCGCCGGCGCGGGCGATCACCAGCCAGTGATGTTCCTGAGCCGCGCGCGGTCGGATAGGGTCGGAGCGCCGAGCCGGCGGACGGCCGGCGTGCCGCTCATGAGACCGCTCGCGCTCCTGCTCATCACGACCCTGGCCGTCGCGGCCGGCGCGTCGCCGTCGGCGGCCAGCGGGCCGTTGACGACGGAGACCCAGATCGTCGCCAGCCTGGCGCCGGGTCGTGCGGCGCCGTCGACGCGCCGCCCGCGCGCTCTCCGGGTCGACGTGCTGATGCGGTGGGGGAAGCCGGTCTCCGAGGAGCGCCGGACGCTCCAGCACGTGTCGTTCCTCTTCCCGCGCGGGTCGGTCTACAACGGGGCGAAGTTCCCGCGCTGCGGACTCGACGTGCTCTCCCGGGGGACGATGAAGCCCTGTCCCAAGGGATCGATGATGGGCCGCGGTCGCGCGACCGCCGACGCCGACACGTCGCCGACCGAGGCGCGGATCACCGTCTTCAACGGCGGGCCGACGCGGGTCTACTTCTTCGTCGAGATGGACAACCCGGCGGTGGTCCGGGCGCCGGTGATCGGCCGGGTCACCAAGCGCAGCGGCCGCTGGGCGTACCAGCTGGACCTCGACGTCCCGCGCGAGCTGCAGGTCGTCGGCGGGGTCCCGATCGTGATGAACGAGGTCCGCGTCAGCGTCGGGCGCAGGGACTGGCTGGCCGCGACGTCCTGGCCGACCGCCGTCGGCGTCTCGACCACGCTGGGGTTCCCCGGGATCGCCTGACGGTCGCTGGACGGTCGTCCCGCTGCCGCGGCTGCGGTCGGCCGGGCGTGCGATGCTGACAGGGTGTCCCCCTCATCCTCGGTCGACCGGCGCCGCGAGGCGCGTCGTGCCGCCCGCGAGGCGACCCGCGAGGCGGTGCTCCCGGAGGAGGCCGCGGGCGCGGGACGGCCGGCGCGGACCGGGGGAGGGCAGGAGCCGCTGGGCGGGGCGCTGCGGCGGGCGGGGCTCGTGCGGCTGCTGGTCCTGCAGCTGCTCGATGGCGACGAGCCGGCCTACGGCAACCGCCTGATCGACCGCATCCGCGAGCTCTCGGGCGGCCTGGTCGCCGTCAACCCGAACACCATGTACCCGCTGCTGCGCGCCCTCGAGGAGGAAGGCCTGGCGGTCGGGGAGTGGGAGCATCCGGTGCGCCGCTCGCGCCGCTTCTACCGTCTGACCGACGCCGGCGCCGTCGAGCGCGAGCGGTTGCGAGGCGAGGTCGTGCCGACGCTCGACGAGGTCGCCGACGCGGTCGCGGCGCTGCGCCGAGAGCTCGTCGGCTGACGGCCGCCTGGCCGGTCGGCCAGTAGGCTTCGCCGTCCTTCCCCGGTCGTCGACGCCGCTGTCGCGCCGCCCCGGGGCCGGACCTCACCCGACTCAGGAGCAGTACAGCCGCCATGTCGTTCGTCTTCAAGGCCGCGGTCGTCGGCGCAGGGACCATGGGTGGGCAGATCGCCCAGACCATCGCCGCCGCCGGCATCGACGTCGTCCTCAAGGACATCAAGCAGGAGCTGGTCGACCAGGGCATCGAGGCCGCTCGCGCCGCGACCGCCAGCCAGGCCGGCAAGCTGGTCAAGAAGGGCAAGGCGACCCAGGAGGAGGCCGACGCCCAGGTCGCCGAGGTGATCGGCCGGATCCACGGCACGCTCACCTACGACGCCTTCGGCGACGTCGACTTCGTGATCGAGGCCGTCCCCGAGAAGCTCGAGATCAAGCAGGCGGTCTTCGCCGAGCTCGACGCCGTCACGCCCGGCCACGCGATCCTCGCCTCGAACACCTCGGGCCTGGCGATCAGCGACATCGCCGTCGCGACCGTGCGCCCGGACAAGGTCATCGGCACCCACTACTTCTTCCCGGCGTCGGTGATGCCGCTGCTGGAGATCGTCGAGGGCGAGCTGACCTCGCCGGAGACGATCGCCACGACCTACGCGTTCGCCCAGACGACCAAGAAGCAGCCGATCGTCGTCGGCGAGGGCCCCGGCTTCACCGTCAACCGGCTGCTGGCCGCCGGCCTCTCCGAGATCTTCCGCGCCCAGGAGGAGGGCGGCCTGTCGATCAAGGCGATCGACGAGGGTCTGCAGGGCAAGGCGCTGCCGATGGGGCCGTTCTTCCTGCTCAACGCGCTCGGCATGGACCCGGCCCTGCACCTGCAGGAGCAGATGGTCGAGGAGGTCGACGAGGGCGACACGTCGACCGCCGCGCGCTTCTTCATCCACAAGCGCCAGCAGCAGCTGGTGTCCGAGGGCAAGCTCGGGCAGAAGACCGGCGAGGGCTTCTACAAGGCCGACGGCTCCTCGAACGTCGAGGGCGACGCCGCGCCGGACATCGAGGAGATCATCAACCTGGCCCACCTGGCCCAGGTCCGCGAGGCCTCGCTGCTGATCGAGGAGGGCGACGCGACCCACCGCGACGTCGACCTGGGGATGGCGGCCGGCACCGGGCTGGACCCGCGCCGCGGCATCCTGCCGCCGCTGCTGAAGGCCGACGTCGACGGCCTCGACACGATCCTCGAGCGGTTCGAGGCGGCCAAGGAGCAGCACGGCGACCGCTTCGAGGCGCCGGTGCTGGTCCGTCGCCTGGTGGCCCAGGGCCGCCTGGGCGCGAAGACCGGCCAGGGCTTCTACGTCTACCCGCAGTACGACGCCGAGCAGCCGGGCGAGAAGGTCAAGGTCGAGACCCGTGGCGACGTGCAGATCGCCTGGATCGACAACCCGCCGGTCAACTCGATCTCGCCGGAGCTGGTCGCCGACCTGCGCAAGGTCTGGGACGCGGCCAACGCCAGCGGCGTCCGCGCGCTGGTCTTCGCCTCGGCCTCGCCGATGTCGGCCGTGTTCTCGGCCGGCGCCGACATCAAGGCCTTCACGAAGCTCGACGAGACCACCGGCGCGGCGCTCCTGAACGACGCCCACGCGCTCTTCCGCGAGTTCGGCGAGAGCTCGATCGTCACGATCGCCGCGGTCAACGCCCTGGCGTTCGGCGGTGGCTCCGAGCTGGCGCTGGCCGCCGACGTGCGGATCGCGGGCCGCTCGGCCGTCTTCGGCCAGCCCGAGGTCAAGCTCGGGATCATCCCCGGCTTCGGCGGCACCCAGCGGCTGCGGCGCCTGGTCGGCGACGCGAAGGCGCTGGAGCTGAACCTGGTGGGCGACCCGATCCTCGCCGAGGAGGCGTTCGCCCACGGGCTCGTCAACCTCGTCGTCGACGACCACGAGCTGCTCGACGTCGCGCTCAACTGGGCCCGCCGACTGGCGGCCCAGGCGCCGCTGGCCGTCGCCGAGATCAAGAAGGCCAGCGCGGTCGCCGACCTCGACGCCGGCATCGAGGCCGAGAAGCAGGGCTTCGCTCGCGTGTTCGCGTCGGCCGACGCCAAGGAGGGCATCGGCGCCTTCATCGCGAAGCGGGAGCCGCGCTGGCAGGGCAAGTAGGCCCGGGCGTCGCGCCATGACCGACCACCTCGAGCAGCTGGCCCGCCTCGTCCGCGAGGCGGGGTCGGTCGTGGCGCTGACCGGTGCCGGGATCTCCGTTCCGTCGGGGATCCCGGACTTCCGCACGCCGACGACCGGGATCTGGGCCAACGTCGACCCGATGGAGGTCGCCCACGTCGACGTCTGGCGCCACGATCCCGAGCGGTTCTGGGCCTTCTACGGGCACCGCTTCGCGAGCCTCGGGCAGATCGAGCCCAACGCCGCCCACCGGGCCCTGGCCGAGCTCGAGCGGCGCGGCCACCTCGACGCCGTCCTGACCCAGAACATCGACCTGCTGCACGAGAAGGCGGGCTCGCGGGACGTCGTCGAGCTGCACGGCAGCATCGCCGGCTGCCACTGCCCCGCCTGCGGCCACCGGACGGGGCTGGACGAGACGCTGCGGCTGATCAGCTCCGCTCCGGACGGCGTGCCGCGCTGCGGCGTCTGCGCGGGCGTCCTGAAGCCCGACGTGGTGCTGTTCGGCGACATGCTGCCGGCGGCCGCGATCACCCGTGCCGAGCGGCTGGCGCTCGGGGCGGACCTGCTGCTGTGCATCGGCAGCTCGCTGGTCGTGTTCCCGGTCTCGGAGCTGCCGGCGGCGACCCTCTCGGCCGGTGGCCGGCTGGCGGTGGTGACCGCCAGCGAGACGCCCTACGACGACGCGGCGGCGGTCCGGCTCGGTGGCGACGTCGTCGACGAGCTGACCGGCCTGCTGGCCGCGCTCGATCGCCTGGGCGGCTGAGCCCGGGTCGTCAGCCGGGCGGCGCGACCGGGGGCGTCCCGGTCCAGATCGGCCGTTCGCCGATCCGCCGGCCTCCGGAGCGCTTCGTCAGGGCGCGGACCAGGGTCGAGAGGATCTCGCGCAGGGTCTCGACCTGGGCGTCGTCGAGGCCGCCGCGCGCGGCGGCGGCGGCGATCTCGGCGGTCGTGCCGCGTGCGTCGCGGAGGCTCGCCAGGGCGGGGTCGAGTCCCGGGACGTCGCGCCACGGCTCCAGCTCGGCGATCGCGGCCTCCAGCGCCACGCGCAGCTGCAGCGCGGCCTCGCGCGTGCGGCCGGCGGTCAGGTCCTGGCGGGCGCGCAGGGTCAGCAGCTCGGCGGCCAGGACCGCGTCGCGCCCGGCCAGCAGGTCGGCGAGCCGCTCCTCGCTGCCCATTCCGCGGCCGCTGCGGCGGATCCGGTCGGGCTGGTCGCTCGGCACCGTGATCCGGCGCGCGGCCGTCCAGCGGCCCGCGGAAGCCTCGTCGCCGGTGCCGTAGCCGATGCTGGCCGCGACCAGGTCACGGGCCCGGACGGGCCGCGGGTCGATGTCGCCGGCGGCCATCGTCTGCAGGTGCAGCAGGCGCCGGACCAGCTCGAGCGCGGTGCCGAGCGCCTGCTCGGCGTTCTCGTCGCGCAGCCACTGCTGCGGGTCGGCGATCTCGAGCGGGTCGGCGTCGACGACGGTCAGCCGCGACGCGGGGAGGGGAGCGGGGCCGTCCTCGTCCCGGCGACCCCGCAGGAAGCGCCGGCGGGGACGCTCGGTGCTCTCCACGACCACCACCGCGCGCGGGCGGTTGGCATGACCGCGAACCATCCAGCGGCCGTCCGGGAGCTCCAGCTCACCGGCGAGCTCGAGCTGGACGATCCGGAACCACGGCGCCGCCGACACGACGGCTCAGCTCCCGAACGCCAAGGTGGCGCTCAGTCGCCGCTGCCGTTCTTGGGCGTGCGGATGGCGTACTTGGAGGGCTTGGTGAGGACGGTGGGGT
>NZ_AGUD01000100.1 GCF_000240225.1 Patulibacter medicamentivorans | reverse complement strand
CGCCGTCGCCGCGGTCGCCGCCGACCTGCCGACCGGCGGCCCGCTCGCCGCCGCGCTCTCGGGCGGCGCGCTGCGCGACGCGACCCGCGTCGCCGGCGCCCCGATCGGCCTCTGGGTCGAGGTCCTGCACGCCAACGCGACCGCCACCGCCGACGTGCTCGAGGCGACCGCCAGACGGCTGCAGCAGGCCGCAACCGCCCTGCGCTCCGGCGATCACGACCGGCTGGAGGACGCCTGGCTGGCCGGCGGATCCGCCCGCGAGCGGATCGTCCGCTCCCGCTGGTCCGACCCCGAGTGGGCGCCCTTCACCGTCCCCGCCACCTGGGCCGCGCTGCTGGCCCTCGGCGCCCAGGGCGTCGGCCTGCGCAACCTGCGCGCCGGTCAGGACGGGACGGTCATGGGCTCGCGGACGACGGCTCGTCGCTGAGCGCCCCGCCCAGCCGATCGCGGCCGACCACCGCCAGCCGCCGCGGCATCACCGTCCACAGCAGCACCAGCGCCGCCGCCGCCGCGATCGCCAGGCCGACGTAGACGTGCGAGACCGCGGCGCTCATCGCGCGGCCCAGGTAGGCGGTCGCGTCGGCGGTGAACCCGCCGCCGCCCTCGAGCGCGCGGCTGATCCCGTCGATGTCGGCCGGCAGCTGGTGGCGCAGGTCGGCGGGCGCGTCGGCCAGGCGGGCGTGGAGCGTCCCGTTGGCGATCGCGCCGAAGATCCCGGCCCCGATCGTCTGGCCCATGAAGCGCGAGAACATCGCGGTGCTGGTGACCACGCCCCGCCCCTCCCAGCCGACCGTCGACTGGACGCCGACGATCAACGGCACCGACAGCAGGCCGCAGCCGACCCCGAGCACCAGGCTGACCGCCACCACCTCGGCCGTCGACGGCCGCTCGGGCAGGGCCACGAACGCCAGCGTCGCGAGGGTCGCGATCGTCGCGCCGATCAGGGCGCTGTCGCGGAAGCCGATCCGCAGGTAGGCGCGGTTGGCGTAGGCCGCCGCGATCGGCCAGCTGACGATCATCACCGCCAGCAGGAAGCCCGCCGCCACCGACCCCAGGCCCATCACCGTCTGCCCGAACAGCGGCAGGAACGTCGTCGGCCCGATCACCAGCACCCCCAGGCAGCCCATCCCGAGGTTGGCGCCGAGGCGGTCGCGGGACCAGACCCACGGCGGCATCACCGGCGCCGGCGCGCGCCGCTCGACCACCACCGTCGCGATCGCCGCGACCGCCGCCAGCGCGAAGACCGCGATGCTCTGCGGCGAGCCCCAGGCCCACGAGACGCCGCCCTGCAGCAGGCCGAAGACCAGCGCCCCCGACGCCGTCAGCAGCAGCGCCGCGCCCGCCACGTCGAGCTGCCGCGACACGCGGACGACCCGCTCCTGCAGGTGCCGCCAGAGCAGCGCCATGGCGACGATCCCGATCGGCAGGTTCAGCAGGAAGATCCAGCGCCACGAGAGGCTGCCCGCGAAGAGCCCGCCGACCAGCGGCCCGATCACCGCCGAGACGCCCCAGACGCTCGCCAGCCGGGCCTGGACGCGACCGCGCTCGGCCAGCGGGTAGAGGTCGCCGGCGACCGTCTGGACCGTCGCGTTGATCGCTCCGGCGCCGACGCCCTGCAGCGCCCGGAAGGCGATCAGCCCGACCATGCTCCAGGCGCTCGCGCAGAGCGCCGAGCCGACCAGGAAGATCGCGATCCCGGCCAGCAGCACCGGCTTGCGACCGTGGACGTCGGCCAGCTTGCCGTAGATCGGGATCGTCACCGTCTGGGTCAGCAGGTAGGCCGAGAAGACCCAGCCGAAGAGCGAGAAGCCACCCAGGTCGCCGACGATCTGCGGGACGGCGGTCGCGACGATCGTGGCCTCCAGCGCCGCCAGCGCCAGGGTCATCATCAGCGCCGCCACGACCCAGCCGCGGCGGTCCGGGGCGACGGCGCTCATCGATCGGGGTCGGGGTCGGGGCAGGGCTCGGTGTGCACGAGCACGTCGGCCAGCCACGGGCAGCGCTCGCGGACGGCCTCCTCGATCCGTCCGGCCTCGCGGTGGGCGTCGCCGACCGTGCAGCCCGCCGGCAGCAGGATCGTGACCAGCACCACGCGGCCGCGCTCGGTGTCGCGCATCTCGATCGCGCTCGGGCCGCGGCCGGTCGCCTGGCGGACCGCCGCGTCGACCGACGCGCGCTCGAACTCGCCGTCGTCCTCGTCGACCGCCCGCGCCGGCGTCGGCGGGCGCAGCGGCTCGATGTGGGTCGTCACCCCGCGGACGCTGGCCACCGCGCCGCGGATCTCCCGCTCGACCCGCTCGGCGATCTCGTGGCCCTCCTCCAGCGACAGCTCGGGCGCGACCTTGACGTGCAGCGTCACCTCCTCGCCGCCGCCGGGCAGCGAGAGCACGTCGACGTTGTGGACCTCGTGGACGCGGGCGACCCGCAGCGCGGCGGCGGTCGCCGTCTCGCGCACGCCGCCCTCGCGCGCGACCGGCTCGACGTGGACCACGACGTCGGTGTTCGGCAGCGCCTGCTCGATCGCGTCCTCGACCTCGTCGGCGCGCGCGTGGGCCAGCTCCAGCCCGGCGTCGGCGCGGACCGCGATCACGACGTCGACGAAGTTGCGACCGGCGGCGTGGCGGGTTCGCAGGCGGCGGACGTCGGCCGGGCGCTCCATCGCGGCGACCGCCTGGCGGACGGCGATCACCGAGCGCTGGTCGGCCCGGTCCATCAGCACGTCGATCGAGCCGCGCAGCAGCCGGATCGCCGCCGCGATCACCAGCACCGCCACCAGCAGCGCCGCGACGGCGTCGGCCTCGGGCCAGCCGAGCGCGACGCCGATCATGCCCAGCAGGACCGCGATCGAGCCCGACAGGTCGCCCGCGAAGTGCAGCGCGTTGGCGGCCAGCGCCGGCGATCCGAACCGTTCGGCGGCGCGGTGCGAGGCGATCATCCGCGTCAGGTCGATCGCGATCACCAGCAGGATCACCGCGATCGCCCACCAGGTGGCGTCGATCTCGTGGCTCCCGGGCGAGGAGAGCCGCTCGATCGCGGTCGTCGCCAGCCAACCGGAGACCAGGATCAGGAACGCCGACTCGGCCAGCGCCGCCAGGTGCTCGGCCTTGCCGTGGCCGAACTGGTGCTGCTCGTCGGGCGGCTTGACGGCGACCGAGACCGCAAACAGCGTCAGCAGCGCCGCGACCAGGTCGGCGCCGGAGTGGGCGGCCTCGGCGAGCAGGCCGAGCGAGCCGGTGATCAGGCCGGTGGTCAGCTTCAGGACGACCAGCACGACGGCGGCGCCGACGCTCAGCAGCGCGGTCCGGCGACGGCCGGCGATGTCGCCGCGCCCGCCGGAGCCCGATCGGGCGTCCGACGCGGTCGGATCGGGCGTGCGCGGATCCGCCGGCATCGGGCGATCGTAGATCGTCGTCCTCGCCGGCGAGACGTGGGCTCGGGGGCGGTCGAGGATGTGGCGCGACCTCGTTCCGGGCGCGGCCGCGCATCATCCGAGCGCGGGCGGGCGGCACCGCCCAGCCGTCGCATCCGGCGGCCCGACCCGATAGGACCCAGGGATGCGCACCTCCCCTCCGATCGCGCTCCTGCTCGTCGTCGCCGGCCTGGCCGCCAGCGGCTGCGGCGGCTCCGACAAGGGCTCCGGCGACACCACCGACGCCGCGACCACGACGCCCTCGACGACCGCCGCGACGGCGCCCGCCACCACCGCGACGACGGCCACGACCCCGCCGACGACCGTGACCACGGCGACGACCCCGAGCGGCGGCACGCCCCCGCCCTCCGGCGAGACCACGACCACCGCGACCACCCCGTCGGCCGGCGGCGTCCAGCCGACGATCACCGTCGACGGCACCACCGCCCGCGCGACCGCCGGAGACTCGTCGCTCGGCGAGCTGTGGTGCGACGCCGCCCGCAAGGGCGCCTACGACGCCCAGCTCGGTGGCGCCACGAAGCTCGTCATCACCGTCCGCGGGTCCGACGACGCGCAGGTCTGCGAGCTGCCGCGATAGCGGCGGCGGCCGGCCGACGGCACGACGATCGGGCGGCCCGTCGGGCTATCATTCCCGGCCCCCGGGGGATTGGTGTATCGGTAACACGGCGGTCTCCAAAACCGCAACGCGAGGTTCGATTCCTCGATCCCCCGCCTGTTCGAACGGCGCCCACGTGGGCGCCGTTCGTCGTCGTGGGGCGCCAGGACCTCAGCGGCCGCCCGCCACGTTCCCCTACCATCGCTGCATGGCGTCGCGCGACGAGGTGGCCGCGGCCCGGGTCGTCGCACGCAACGCCGCGGTGCGGGAGAGCCGCGGGGCTCTTCGGCAGTGGCTCAGGCACCCCCTGGAGATCCTGCCCTGGGTCGGCCTCAGCGCCCTGATCGCCGCCACGCTGCTGGTCTGCACGCTGGTGGTCGCCGCGATCGCCTCGCCCGACCCGTCGCTGGCCGGGCAGCTGATCGCCGCCGACCCGACGGTCCGGACCTCGGACTTCCTGTTCGTGCTCGGCCGCAACGGGACCGTGCTGGCGCTGCACCTGATGGTCTGCTTCGCCACCTACCTGGTGCGTCGCTCGCTGCCGCTGCAGGCCGCCGAGATGCGCGGGCTGCAGGGGGTCGTCCACCGCCACGCGGCGACGCCGGCGCTGCTGGTCGTCGCCGCCCTGACCGCCTTCTCGCTGCTGCAGCAGGCTGTGACGCTGGGGCACACGCTGGCCGACGTCGCCGCCGAGTCGCACACCTCCCCCGCGCTGATCCTGGTCCGGCTGCTGCCCCACGCCGCGCCCGAGCTGACCGCCGTCTTCCTGCCGCTGGCCGCCGTCATGTGGCTGGAGCAGAAGCAGCGCTCGCAGGACCTGCTGGCGGCGACGATCGTCTGCGCCGTGATCGCGATCCCGGTCGTGATCCTGTCGGCGTGGATCGAGGTCGCGGTCGCGAGCCGCTTCTTCTGAGCCCCGGCCGCGGGCCGCGCCGGAGCCGGCCCGTTCGGACGATGCGGGCGGCGGGACTCGAACCCGCACGACTCGAAGTCACCGGCTCCTAAGGCCGACGCGTCTACCAGTTCCGCCACGCCCGCGCGTGGAGTCAGGTGGGCAAGCCGTCACGAATGCCCTGCAACCCTTCCCCCACGGAGTGTAGGCTGCCACCCGGCATGGCAGCGAAGACGATCATCGAGTGGCCCAACCGCGAGAAGGCCTCGAGCAAGGTCGCACGGATCCTCGTGATCCTGTCCCTGCTCGTCTCGTCCGCGCTGATCGCGATCGTGTCGATCCGCGGATGGGATCTGCTGCAAGCGGCGAAGACCGCCCAGATCCTCTTCATCGCGGTCAACCTGATCTTCGTGATCCAGCTGCTGCGCTGGAGTCGCGGGGTGCTGCCGATGGCGGCCGGGATCGCGACCTTCATCGGAATCTTCGCCCTCGTCTCGGTCACCAAGTGGTACGAGCGCGACCAGCCGGGCTACAAGGACGCCGACCTCTCGGCCCAGCTCGGCGCGCTGACGATCGGGGTCCTGATCGCCCAGGTGATCGTGATCGTGATCGCGATCGTCGCGTTCTCGCAGAACTGGCAGACCGAGATCGAGCACCACGTCGGCTTCGACGACGACGAGCCCGCGCCGAGCACCGGCGCTCCGGCGACGGCCTGAGCCGACCGGCGGTCGATCGCGACCGCCGCTGGCCGCGCGGGCGCCGCGGCCCCTACGATCTGTGCCCCGGGGCCTGCGCCCCGACACCTGCCCGGGTGGCGGAACGGTAGACGCGGCGGACTCAAAATCCGCTTCTCGCAAGGGAGTGTGGGTTCGATTCCCACCCCGGGTACTGCGCTCGCCGGGCGTCGCCGCCGGCCCTCTGTCGGCCAGGACGTCCGCTCTGCCCCCCTTCCGGTCCCGATCGGCCCTTCCGAGCCCGCCGGCCGGCGACTTTCATTCGGCAGATGGCGACGAGCGACAGATCGATCACCAGGCGCGGGCTGATCGGTGGTGGCAGCGCGGCCACCGTCGGACTGCTGCTCGAGCACCCGGACGTCTCGCAAGCGGCCAAGCGCCGTCGTCCACGCCCTCCGCGGAGGCGCCAGGCCGACGTCCTCGTCGTCGGCGCCGGCGCGGCCGGCATGGCGGCCGCCCACGCGGTCGCGAAGGCGGGGCGCTCGGTGATCGTGATCGAGGCTCGAGAGCGCGTCGGCGGGCGAGTCGAGAACCACGATCTCAGCGGCGGCGAGATCGTCGAGGTCGGCGGGACCTTCGTCGGCCCGACCCAGGACCGCATGTACGCGCTGCTGCGCGAGGTCGGGCTGGGCACCTGGCCGACCTACGACGAGGGCCAGACCAACCTGCTGCTCGAGGGCAAGACGACCCGGGTCAGCAACACCGACCAGTCCACCTACGTCGGCGCCCTCGGCCTGGTCGGCGGCCTCGAGGTGCTCAACGTCTTTCCCCAGATCGACCAGATGGCCCGCGAAGTGCCCGTCGGAGCGCCCTGGACCGCCGGTCGCGCGCAGGAATGGGACGGCAAGACCGTCGAGACGTTCAAGAACGAGCACTTCCAGAGCGCGGAGAGCCGCAGCCTGTTCGACGCGTTCCTGCGGATCCTGCACGGCGCCGGACCGAACGAGGTGTCGCTGCTGTTCCTGCTGTCCTACGTCGCCGCCGCGGGCAACGAGACGACGCCCGGCACCCTCAACAGCCTCATCGGGACGACGGGCGGGGCGCAGCAGGATCGGATCGTCGGCGGATCCCAGCGCCTCTTCGTCGAGATCGCCCGATCGCTCGGCAGCCGTAACGTCGTCCTGAGCTCGCCCGCCCGGCGGATCTCCCAGGACGGCTCGCACGTCACCGTCACCACCGATCGCGCGTCCTTCGTCGGCAAGCAGGTCGTCGTGGCGGTCCCTCCCGCACTCTGCCAGCGGATCGAGTACGAGCCGCTGCTGCCCGCCGTGCGCGACCAGCTGACCCAGCGGTTCCCGATGGGCTCCTACGCGAAGGTCGAGGTCTTCTATCCCCAGCCGTTCTGGCGCGACGAGGGGCTCAACGGCCAGGTCGTGGGCGAGGGCGTCATCGGCTGCAGCTGGGACTCCTCGCCCCCGGACGGGCGCCCCGGCGTGATGGCGTGCTTCATCGGGGGCGACCGACACCGGGCCTGGAACCGGCAGAACCTGCCGACGCGCCGCAAGCTGATCGTCGACGAGCTGGTCCGCTACTTCGGCCCGCGGGCGGCCAAGCCGATCGACTACTTCGAGAAGCGCTGGACCGGCGCCGAGATGTGGTCGCGCGGCGGCCCGACCGGGTTCGCCGCGCCCGGGGTGCTGACCGGATTCGGCGAGCAGCTCCAAACCCCGTTCGGACGCATCAAGTGGGCGAGCACCGAGTCCTCCGACTACTGGATCGGCTACATGGAGGGCGCCGTTCGAGCCGGCCAGCGCGCCGCCCGGCAGGTGCTCGCGGACCTCTGACGATGCGCAGCCCGTCAGGCAGCCGTCGTCGATGCTGACGGCCGCCTCCGCACCGTCGCGAAGCGTCGCCGCCGGACGGGATCAACCGTGTACGGTCCCGGCGTCGACGACGTCCGGCGGTGAGATGCAGCGACAGGGAACATCGAGCGGCGCACCGGCAGCGCGGGAGCACGACCCTGCCCTCCCGGAGGAGCGTCGCTACCACGACGCGGTGGTGCCGCCGTCGGTGATCGCGGGCCTGCTGCAGCAGGCCGGCGAGCGGCGCATCGACCCGGCGCCGTGGTTTCGCGGCCTCGGCATCAGCGCGGCGCACTGCGAGGTCGCGACCACGCGGATCTCCTACCGCCAGGCCGCCGAGATCATCCGTCGCGCGCTGGCGTCGCTTCCCGGCGAGCCGCTCGGGCTCCATGTCGGGACGCGCGACCCCCTGGTCTCCTTCGGGGTGCTCGGCTTCGCGATGATGTCGTGTCGCACCGTCGGAGAGGCGCTCGCGATCGGTCTCGAGCACCATCAGGCGGCGGGCAGCCTGGTCGACGTCAGCACGGACGTCCGTGACGGCCGCGTCGTGGTGCGCGTGCACGAGCGCTTCCCGGATCCCTCGCTGCTCCCGTTCCTGTGCGAGGAGGCCTTCGCGAGCATGATCCTGGTGACCCGGGCGATCGTCGGCCGGAGCCTCTCGCCGCTGTCGGTCGAGCTCGCCTATCCGGCTCCCAGCTACGCCGCCGCCTACCGCCGGATCTTCAACTGCGAGGTGCGCTTCGACAGCGACGCGAACCGCCTGACGATCGATGCGGGCGTGCTCGCGGCGCCGGTCCGGCGTCACGATCCGGCGAACCTGGCCGTCGCGCTCGCGGCGTGTCGCGAGCAGCTCATCGGCACGGCGGCGACCAACGATCTCGTCGCGACCGTCGAGCGACTGCTCCGCGAGGCGCACGGCGAGCGCCCGTCGGCCGCGGAGGTCGCCGAGCGCCTGCACATCAGCGTGCGCGGCCTGCGCCGCCAGCTCGCGGCGAGTGACGAGACCTTCACCTCGATCCGCAACCGCGTGCTCGAGCAGCGGGCCCGCGCGATGCTCTCCGATCCGCGCCGGCCGCCGGTCGCGGCGGTCGCGGACGACCTGGGCTTCAGCGACTCGCGAGAGTTCCGGCGCGCGTTCCGGCGCTGGACAGGCATCGCGCCGAGCGACGCGCGCTCCGGGGCGAGGCGGACCGCCGACGGCGGCGAACGCGCCTGACGTCGGCCCCGGGGAGCCCCCTCGCGCAGGTGTACGCCGGCACGGCATCGGTGATTCGCCTAGTTGGCACCGCCTAGCCCCTGGACGCGATGTTCGACGCCCTACGATCGTCGCGATGCCAGCCCGTCGCTCGCCGTCCGCCGCCCGCCGACCCGGCCGCCGACCCGGCCGCCAGCGGTCCACCCTCGTCGCCCTGCCGGCCGCGCTCGCGCTGCTGGCGCTGCCCGCGACCGTGCCCGCGGCGACGATCTTCGGCACGCCCTCCAGCGACCTGCGGCTGAAGGCGACCAGCCCGGCCGGCGACACGATCTACACCGACGGCGGGCACGACGTCGTCCAGGGCGGTCCCGGGCCCGACGTGATCTACGGCGAGGGCGGCCACGACCGGATCTTCGGGGGCGGCGGCAACGACCGCCTGGACGGCGGCAGCGGCACCGACCAGCTGGCCGGCCAGGACGGCGACGACACCCTGACCGGCGACGTCGGGGCCGACCGGCTCGACGGTGGCGCGGGCAACGACGTGCTCCAGGGCGGCCCCGACCTGGACCGGCTGGTCGGCGGCCCCGGCGACGACCAGCTCGACGGCGGCAGCGCCAGCGACCAGATCGTCGCCGGCGACGGCAACGACACGATCGACGCCACCCGCGGCCAGGACGTCGTCGACGCCGGCCCGGGCGACGACACGATCTACGCCAACGGGCCGAACATGGCCAAGAAGCTCGACTGCGGCGACGGCAACGACGTCCTGCACGTCTCCCCCGCCACCGTCGTCGGCCTGCGCGAGCGCGGCCGGATCATCGACTGCGAGCAGCTCGTGGTCGCCCCGCTCGCGGCCGACCCGCTGCGCGGCGTCCACATCAGCACCAGCGACTGGGCCGACGGCACCGTGACCGGCTCGGCCGGCAACGACGAGCTCTACGGCGGCCACGGCAGCAACACGATCCTCGGCCTCGGCGGCGACGACATCATCTTCGGCGACAACCGACCGGACAACGGCGGCCCGAAGGCCCGCCACCAGCGCGACGTGCTCCGCGGCGGCGACGGCAACGACACGATCTACGGCGGCCGCAACGGGACCAAGACGATCTACGGCGGCGCGGGTGACGACTACCTGCAGGGCGGGTTCGACGCCAACGTCGTCCGCGGCGAAGGCGGCGCCGACACGATCCGCCTGGTCGGCAACGGCCGCAACCGCGCCTACGGCGGCGAGGGCGACGACACGATCCAGACCGCCACCAAGATCCGCGCCTTCGTCGACTGCGGCCCCGGCAACGACGTCGTCCGCTACGGGTCGGTCAAGCCGCGGACGCGCAACTGCGAGCGCAAGATCGACGCCTGGGCGGCCCACAAGCGCAAGCTGCGGGCGGCGAACGAGGCCCGAAACGCCGCCAAGCGCAAGGCGCGGCGCCGCGCGCAGGGCTGAGCGCCCCGCGCCCTAG
Organism: Patulibacter medicamentivorans; assembly: GCF_000240225.1. GTDB lineage: Bacteria > Actinomycetota > Thermoleophilia > Solirubrobacterales > Solirubrobacteraceae > Patulibacter > Patulibacter medicamentivorans. The sequence continues at coordinate 10,577 of NZ_AGUD01000100.1, read as the reverse complement.
GCGCCGGCGACGGGGCCGACGAGCGCGCGCAGCTCGTCGATCAGCGCCGGCGGGGCGACCAGGATCCCGGGCTGCAGCGCGCCGAACGGCTCCAGCCGCTCGACCCGCAGCCCGACCGCGCGAGCGATGACCTCGCCGGCGGCGGTGTCCCAGGCCTTCACGCCGTACTCGAAGTAGGCGTCCCCGCGCCCGGCCGCGACCCAGGCCAGGTCGAGGGCCGCGCTGCCCGCGCGCCGCAGGTCCCGGACCGCCGGGAGCAGGCGCGAAACGATCGTCGCCTGCTCGCGCCGGACCTCGGCCGCGTAGCCGAAGCCGGTGTGGACCAGAGCGTGGCCGAGCCCGCCCTCGGGCGCCGGCCGCGGCTCCAGCGGCTCGCCGTCGAGCGTCGCCGGACCGCCGGCGGTGGCGGCGAACAGCTCGCCCCGGAGCGGGTCCAGGACGACGCCGACCAGACCCTCGCAGGCGACGCTGACGCACCACTGCGGGATCCCGTAGAGGAAGTTGACCGTCCCGTCGAGCGGGTCCACGACCCAGCGGCGACCGGTCGTGCCGACCACGTCGTCGCCCTCCTCGCCGACGATCCCGTCGTCGGGGACCCGGCGGGCGAGGACCTCGCGGATCGCCCGCTCGGCGGCCAGGTCGGCCTCGCTGACCGGGTCGGTGGCGGTGGTCTTCGAATCGACCCGCAGGGCCGTCAGGTCGCCCGCCCGGGACACCAGCTCCGCCGCCCCCACGCGCGCCGCCTCCTCGGCCACGCGCAGCAGCTCCTCCAGGTCGACGGGCTCGGCGGTGGCCACGGTGCTCATGCCCCCATCCTGGCAACCCCGTGCGCCGGTCGGGTTGCGCAGCGGTGTCCCCGCGTCGCTCAGTCCAGGCCCGACGGCCGGTCGCCGGCCCACGGCCGGTCGCGCTCCAGCTGGCCGGCGAGCGACAGCAGCCGCCGCTCGCTGCGCGGCGCGCCGACCAGCTGCGCCGCCATCGGCAGCCCGGCGCGATCGCGGCCGACGGGGACCGACGCGACCGGGTAGCCGACGACGTTCCACAGCGGCAGGGTCGGGATCCGCAGCCCGACGCCGAGGGTCGTCAGCAGGCCGCCGCGGCGCTGGAAGGCCCCGATCCGCCACGGCGGGCCGACCATCGACGGCTGCAGGACGACGTCGAACTCGCCAAAGAACGGCTCCAGCTCCGCCGTCAGCCGCCGCTCGCCGTCGCGGGCCCAGCGCAGCGCCCGATCGGGCACCAGCCGGCCGAGCCGCCGCATCCCCCGCCCGCGCCGCTCGAGCCACTCCTGGTGCGGCAGGCTCGCGACGTCGTCGCCGGCCCCGCGCAGGAACCGGACGACGAACTGCGCGGCCGCCCGCAGGCCGACCGGCAGCTCGCGCTCGACGACGTCGTGGCCGAGCGCCCGCAGCCGCTCGGCGGTCTCGCGGATCGCCGCCCGCCGCTGGGCCTCGATCGGCGACGGCCCCGCCGGCCCGCGCCACGCCAGGGCGATCCGCAGCCGTCCGGGGTCGGCGGCGGCCGCGGCCCGATAGGAGCCCGCCGGCGCCTCGCCGCCCTCCGGATCGCCGTCGCCGGCGATCACGTCGAGCATCGCGGCCGCGTCGGCGACGGTGCGCCCGATCGGCCCCAGCACCGAGAGCCCGTGCCAGACCTCGGCGCTCGGCGCCAGCGACACCAGGTCGCGCGTCGGCTTGACGCCGAAGAGGCCGCAGAAGCCGGCCGGGATCCGGATCGAGCCGCCGCCGTCGGAGCCGGTCGCAACGCCGACGAGGCCGCCGGCGACCGCCGCGCCGGTCCCGCCCGACGATCCGCCGGGCGTGCGGTCGAGGTCCCAGGGGTTGCGCGTCGCGCCGCGGACGAGGGTCTCGGTGAACGGCCACATGCACCGCTCGGGGACGTTCGTGCGCCCGACGATCACCGCCCCGGCGGCGCGCAGGCGGGCGACGACCTCGCTGTCGCGCTCGGCCGGCGGAAACTGCGGGCGGCCGCCGAATCCGGTCACGTCGCCGGCCACGTCGACGTCGTCCTTGACCGCGATCGGCACGCCCAGCAGCGGCGTCCGCTCGCCGGCGTCGAGGCGCTCCTGGGCCGCGACGGCCGCCGCCCGCGCCTCGTCGGCGAAGACCGCGCGGAAGGCGTTGAGCTGCGGGTCGACGCGGGCGATCCGGTCGAGCACCGCCTCCAGCAACTCCGGCGCGGTCGTCCGGCCGTCGCGCAGCGCCGCGGCCTGCGCGTCGCCGCCGGCCCAGAGCAGGTCGTCGAGGTCCATGGGCGGGACGCTACCGAGGGCCCGGCCGCGACCGCCACCGGAGGGCGCTTGGCGATCGTTCGCACGACGTGAACGATCGCCAAGCGGCGGCGCGGCGAGCACCCTGCCCCGTCCCGGTGGGCACGCTCGAGGACCGTGCGGATCACCCGAACAACGGCCGAGCGCCCTGCGGCGTCGTCCCCGTCCGCGCCTGCTACAACCGGCCGATGCCCGCGATCGCCCCGCCGCCCCGATGAGCCGTCCCGTCGCCGTCGTCACCGGGGCCAGCAGCGGAATCGGCGCGGCGGTCGCGCGGCGGCTCGCGGGCGAGGGATTCGACCTGGTGCTCGGCGCCCGGCGGGCCGACCGGCTGGCGGCGGTGGCCGCGGAGACCGGCGGTCGCGCGGTCGCGCTCGACGTCACCGACGCCGACTCGGTGGCCGCGTTCTGCGCGACGGTCGAGCGCTGCGACGTGCTCGTCAACAACGCCGGCGGCGCGCTCGGGCTGGAGCCGGTGCAGGACGCCGACCTCGACCGGTGGCGGTGGATGTACGAGGCCAACGTGCTCGGCGTCGCCCGCGTGACCAAGGCCCTGCTGGAGCCGCTGGCCGCGTCCGGCGACGGGCGGGTCGTGATCGTCGGCTCGATCGCCGCCTTCGAGGTCTACCCCGGCGGCGCCGGCTACACCGCGGCCAAGCATGCGGTCGGCGCCCTCACCCGCACACTGCGGCTGGAGCTGCTCGGCCGTCCGGTGCGCGTGATCGAGGTCGACCCGGGGATGGTCGAGACCGAGTTCTCCGCCGTCCGCTTCGACGGCGACCAGGCGCGCGCCGACGCGGTCTACGACGGCATGACCCCGCTCAGCGCCGACGACGTGGCCGACGTGATCTCGTTCGCCGTCACCCGGCCGGCGCACGTCAACCTGGACCAGGTCGTCGTGCGGCCGCGCGACCAGGCGACCGCCCGCGACGTCCACCGCGAGGCGTAGGCGGCTCCTCAGCGCGGCTCGTCGTCCGGCGGCGGCAGCACCACCGGCCGCAGCGGCATCGCGACCGCCGGCGCCTGCTCCAGGCCGGCGGCCTCCTCGGCGTCCTCGGGCACCTCGCGCGCCACCGGCCGCAGGGCGACCACGACCAGCACCAGCCCGACCAGCAGCAGCGCCAGCGGCCAGCCGACCAGGCCGCCGCCCCCGCGCGACACCACCAGCAGCGCCGCGACCAGGCCGATCGCGCCCAGCCAGCCCGGGCCCTGCTCGCGGGCGGCCGACCCGAGCCCGACCAGGCCGAAGCCGCAGACGAGCAGCAGCAGCTCCCAGCCGGTCCCCGCCGCGCCGCTGCCGGGCACGACGCCGAGCGCGTCGGCCAGCCGATGGTCGGCGCGGACGAGGAACGTCGCCGACAGCAGCACCACCGTGACGCCGAGCACGTCGGCGAGCACGACCGCGTGGCGGTAGCGGCGATCGAAGCGGACCAGGATCGCGCCGACCAGCAGCACCAGGACGACGACGAGCATCAGCCGCACGCCGTCCAGCGGGTCGTCGCCGGGCCACGCGGCGCCGGCGGCGGCCAGTAGCGCGACGATCGCCAGCACCGTCCCGAGCAGCAGCGCCAGCGTCGCGTCCCGCCGCCGCGCCAGCGCCAGGCCGCAGATCGCGCCCGCGCCGGCCACCCAGGCGACCGTCCCCGCCATCGGCCGGGACGACAGCGACGACCCGAGCAGCGCCGACAGGTGGGCCGCCGCGCCCGTCGCCGCCAGCGTCGCGATCGCGAACAGCAGCTCCTGGTAGGTCCGCGGGCGATCCCCCTGCACCGGTGACCCGAGCCCGAGCAGGCCGGCCAGCAGCGCCAGCCCGGCCGTCAGCGCGAAGCGCGCGCCGTCGCCCAGGTCGAGGCGCAGCTCCGCCTCGACGGTGAACGCCGTGAGCACGACGACTCCGGCAGCCAGCGTGTTGCCGCGGTGCGCACGGACCAGCATCGACCGCGCACGGTCGCACGCCGCGGCGCCGGTTGTCGAGCCGGTCGGCGTCGACGGCGTCCACGCGTCCCGCGGCGCCCAGCTGCCCATCCGTCTGGCCATCCGTCCTGGAGTGACGGCCCGCACCCACCGCACACCTATACTCCCCCGTCGTGTTCGGCCCTGTTGCGATCCTTGGTGGAACTGGTCAGCTCGGGTTCGGGCTCGCCTTGCGTCTGGCGCGTGCCGGGGTCCCGGTGATCATCGGCTCCCGCGACGCCGGCCGAGCGGCCGAGGCGGCCGAGCGGGCCAAGGGCCTGGTCCCCGACGGCGATCTGCGCGGGCTGGAGAACGCCGAGGCGACCACCGCCGCCGAGAAGGTCGTCGTGATCGCGGTCCCGTTCGCCAGCCAGGCCTCGACGTTGAAGGGCCTCTCCGACGTGCTGCGGGAGGACCAGATCGTCCTCGACGCCACCGTCCCGCTGGGTCCCGCGATCGGCGGCAAGCCGACGACGCTGGTCGGGGTCTGGCAGGGCTCCGCCGCCCAGCAGGCCCAGTCGCTGGTCCCGGCCGGCGTGAAGGTCGTGTCGGGCCTGCACACCCTCTCGGCCGATCTGCTGACCGACCTCGATCACGACCTGGCGCAGGACACGTTGATCTGCGGCGATCGCAAGGCCGACAAGGCCGTCGTGATCGAGCTGCTGTCCGTGATCGACGGGCTCCGCTGCGTCGACGCCGGGCGTCTGGAGCAGTCGCGGATCGTCGAGGGCCTGACGCCGCTGCTGATCGGCATCAACATCCGCAACAAGGCCCACGCCGGCATCCACATCACGGGGCTCGCATGACCCCGACCGCACCGGTCGTGGTCCTCGCCGGTGGCACCGGCGGGGCGAAGCTCGCCCGCGGGCTGGCCGACCACGTCGGCGAGCAGCTGGTCGTCGTGGCCAACACCGGGGACGACGTCGAGATCCACGGCGGGCACGTCTCGCCCGACCCGGACCTGGTCACCTTCTGGCTCGCCGACCGGATCGACGAGCGCGGCTGGGGCCTGGACGGCGACACGTTCGCGGTCATGGACGGCCTGCGCGAGCTCGGCGAGGACGTCTGGTTCAACCTCGGCGATCGCGACCTGGCGGTCTGCCTGCGGCGCGCCCGCCGGCTGGCCGAGGGCGCCCGCCTGACCGACGTGCTCGGCGAGACGGCGACCGCGCTCGGCGTCGAGGCTCGCGTGCTGCCGCCCAGCGACGACCCGATCCGCACCCGCGTGCGGGCCGACGACCGCTGGTGGCCGTTTCAGGAGTTCATGATCCGCCGCCTGCGCCAGCAGCCGCCGGTGGTCGTCCAGGACGTCGCCTTCGACGGCGCCGACCAGGCGACCGCCAGCGACGAGGTCCTGACCGCGCTGCGCAACGCCCGCGCGATCGTGATCGGCCCCTCCAACCCGGTGATCTCGATCGGCCCGATCCTGGCCGTGCCGGCGATCCGCCAAGCGATCCGCGACGCGCGGACGGGCGGGACCCCGGTCGTCGCCGTCGCGCCGTTCGTGGCCGGCGAGGTCGTCAAGGGCCCGACCAACGCGTTCATGGCCTGGGCCGGCGTCAGCGCCGACGCGACCGGCGTCGCCCGGATCTACGACGGCCTGCTCGACGGCCTCGTGACCGACGAGGCCGGGCCGGAGATCGACCGCCTGGCCGTCCATCGCACCGACACCCTGCTCGCCGACCCGGCCGGACGCCGCCGCGTCGCTGGCGAGGTGCTGGCCTTCTGCGACGAGCTCGCCGCCGCCCGCTCGGGAAGCGCCGCCGCATGAGGACGATCGCGATCGTTCCCGTCAAGCGCTTCAGCAACGCCAAGCAGCGCCTGGCCGACACCCTTCCAGCCCGTTCGCGGGTCGCGCTGATGCAGGCGATGGTCACCGACGTCCTGATCGCGCTGCGCCGCGCGCAGCTGGTCGAGGGCGTGATCGTGGTCACCGGCGAGCCGATCGCCGAGCAGATCGCGATCAACTACAACGCCGAGGTCCTGCCCGACGCCCACGACCTGGGCCACAGCGAGGCCGTCGCCGCCGGCGTCCAGTGGGCGCTCGGGCGCGGTGCCGAGCGGGTGATCCTGGTGCCCGGCGACTGCCCGGTCCTGGACCCCGCCGAGGTCGACGGCCTGCTCGCGCCCGAGCCCCACGGCGGGCCCGAGGTCACGATCGTCCCCGACCGCCACGGCACCGGCACCAACGCGCTGGTGCTGACCCCGCCCGACGTGATGCCGGCGTCGTTCGGCGAGGGCAGCCGCGCGCGCCACGCCGAGGCCGCCAAGGCCGCCGGCGCCGCCGTCTTCGAGGCCGAGCCGCTGACGCTGCTGCTGGACGTCGACACCGGCGAGGACCTCGAGGCGCTGCAGGCGCGCCTGGAGGAGATCCGCGGCGGCGCGTCGCACACGCGCGGACTGCTGCCCCGGATCCTGTGAGCCGCGAGCGCGCGATGGCGGGTGCACCCGGAGCGCAGGCGTGACCGGCGGGCTGCAGGTCACCGCGCTGCCGCCGCTGCCCGAGGTCGTCCCCGGCGACGACCTGGCGGCGCTGATCCGTGCGGTCCACCCCGCGCCGTTCCCATCCGGCGCGGCGCTGGTCGTCTCGCACAAGGTCGTCTCGAAGGCCGAAGGCGCGATCGTCCGCCTGGCCGACGTCGTCCCCGGCCCTCGCGCCCACGAGCTGGCGGCTGCGCTCGGCAAGGATCCGGTGGTCGTCCAGGTCGTGCTCGACCAGAGCAGCGAGATCGTGCGGGCCCGGCGCGGCGTCCTGATCTGCCGGACCCACCACGGGCTGGTCGCCGCCCACGCCGGCGTCGACGGCTCGAACGTCGACGAGGGCTGGTGCGTGACGCTGCCGGCCGACCCGGACGGCTCGGCGCGCGCGCTGCGCGACGCGCTCCCCGGGCGCCCGGCGGTCGTGATCGCCGACAGCTTCGGGCGGCCGTGGCGCCACGGCCAGGCCGAGGTCGCGATCGGCTGCGCCGGCCTGGTCGCGCTCGACGACCAGCGCGGCGCACGCGACCGCCAGGGCCAGGAGCTGCAGGCGACGCAGATCGCGATCGCCGACCAGGTGGCGGCCGCGGCCGACCTCGTGCGGGGCAAGGCCAGTGGGCAGCCCGCCGTCCTCGTCGGCGGCCTGCAGCGGTGGACGACCGCCGAGCACGGGCCCGGCGCCGCGAGCCTGCGGCGGGCCGCGGACGAGGACCTCTTCGGCGCCTGAGCGGCGCTCGCGAGCGCCGTTCACCGGCCGCTCACCAGCGGTTCACGCGCTGGTTACGCCGTACCCATCAGGCTGACCTAGTTTCGCGCGGGCAGGTCCCGTGGGCCGCGCCCGGCCGGCTCGTCGCCGACCGCCAGCCGCCGGCCCACGCCCCCCGTTCGCCCGTCGAGAGGATCCGATGTCCCGTCTCCCGCGCGCCGCTGCCGGCGTGCTCGTCTCCGTGGCCAGCGTGCTCGCTGCCACGGCCGTCGCCGCGCCCCCGGCGTCCGCGTCGCCGTCAGGCGTCGTGATCAGCGAGTTCCGCTTCGGCGGCCCCTCAGGAGCGAACGACGAGTTCGTCGAGCTCTACAACGCCGGCGCCTCGGCGGTCGACATCGGCGGCTGGAAGCTGCAGGGCTGCGCGTCGGGCTCGGGCGCGGCCAGCGACCGCGCCGCCGTGGCCAGCGGCACCAGCCTGCCGGCCGGCAAGCGCTTCCTGTTCGCCAACACCGCCGCCAGCGGCTACAGCGGCAGCGTCACCCCCGACGCCACCTACTCGACCGGCTTCTCCAACAGCGGGATGTCGGGCGTGCGGCTGCTGCGGGCCGACGGGAGCACCGTCGCCGACGGCGCCGGCAGCGCCACCAGCCCCTGCCGCGAGGGCACCGGCCTGGACCTGGCGACGCTCTCCGGCACCAGCGGCAACAGCGCCCACCGCAAGGGCGTCGACGAGGCCCAGGACGGCGACGACAACGCCGCCGACTTCCAGATCGCCGCGGCCGCGCCCCAGAACCTCGGCGGCGGCGGACCGACGGGCCCGACGATCACCCCGATCCACGACGTCCAGGGCAGCGGCGCGTCGAGCCCGAAGAGCGGCCAGACCGTCACGATCGAGGGCGTCGTCACCGGGATCGACGACGAGATCGGCGCCAACTTCACCCAGACCTTCCCCGAGGACGCCGGGGTCTACGTCCAGGCCGAGACGGCCGACGCGGACGCCGACCCCAGCACGTCGGAGGGCATCTTCGTCGGCTACGTCCGCGGCCCGGGCGACGACCGCTCGGCGCTGATCGGCAAGAAGGCCCGGATCACCGGCCAGGTCAAGGAGAAGTTCGGCCTGACGATGATCGCCGAGGCCAACGGCCAGGAGCCGACCGTGCTCGGCGACGGCCAGATCCCGGCCCCGGTCGCGATCGACCAGGCCAAGGCCGCGGCCCAGGTCGTCGGCAGCGGCGGCAACCGGCCCTACTACGAGACGCTCGAGGGGATGCGCGTGACGCTCCCGGTCGGGACGGCCAACAGCGGCGGCACGTCGAAGTTCGGCGAGCTGTTCGTGACGCCGGGCACGACCAAGCAGCGCGTCTTCCGCCAGGACCCGGGCCCGAGCCTGCTGGCGCTGATCGACGACGCCGGCTCCGGCGACCCGGACAACCCCTACGTCCGCGCGCAGCCGTCGACGACGCTGGTCCGCGGCAACCTCTTCGCCAAGGTCGAGAACGCGACCGGCCCGCTCGGCTTCGGCTTCAGCAACTACGACCTGGTGGTCCAGGCCGACGGCAAGCCGACGGTGACCGAGGACCCGGCGGTGCCGGCGGTCTACACGGTCCCCGCCGCGAGCGCCGACGAGGTCCGGATCTCGGGCTTCAACGTCGAGAACCTGTTCCCGCCCGGCGCCGACCTGGACCTGCACACCGTCACCCAGGCCGAGTACGACGAGAAGCTGACCGGCCTCTCGGTCGCGATCAAGGACCGCCTGCGGGCTCCCGAGGTCGTCGCGATCCAGGAGATCGGCGACAGCCAGGGCGCCACCGGCGGCAAGACCAGCCTGCAGGTGCTGCAGGACCTGGCGACGAGGATCGGCGGCTACACGGCCTACGCCGAGGAGGGCTTCGACTCGCGCGGGATCGACGTCGGGTTCCTCGTCAAGGACGGCGTCGTCGTCCACGGCGCGGCCCGCCAGGTCGGGCGCGACGTGACCGCCACGGGCGGCCTCAGCTGCGGCGACACGTCGCAGCTGTTCGACCGGCCGCCGCTGGCGCTCGACGTCGAGCCGCGGCCCGGCACGCGCCTGACCGTGATCAGCAACCACTTCGCCTCGAAGTCGGCCGTCGACGGCTGCCGCGACCAGCAGGCCGCGGTCGTCCGCCAGGAGGCCGAGCGGCTGCAGGCCGAGGGCACCGAGGTGCTGGCGATCGGCGACCTCAACGCCTTCGAGGACGAGTCGCCGCTGACGGTCGCCCAGCAGGGCGGCACGCTCACCGACCTCTGGAGCCGCGCGCCCGAGCAGGAGCGCTACAGCTTCATGTACCAGGGCAAGCTGCAGACGCTCGATCACGCGCTGGCGACGCCGGGGCTGCTGCCGAAGGTGCGGGACGTCCGCTACGCGCACCTGGACAACGACTACGCGGAGCGCTCCGACCTGGGCCTGCACGTCTCCGACCACGACCCGCCGCTGGTGACGCTGGCGACCCCGGCGGCGCCGGTCGGGCCGAAGCTCGAGGCGACGACCCCGACGTTCCCCGACCAGGCGACCGGGACGCTCGGCCCGGTGCGCACGGTGACGGTCCGCAACACCGGTGACGAGGACCTGCACGTCTCGAAGGTGCGGATCAGCGACAGCGACGACGCCTCGGCCGACGACTTCCTCCTCAGCGCCGACGGCTGCGGCGACGGGCACGCGATCGCTCCCGACGCCACCTGCACGGTGCGGCTGCGGTTCGCCCCGGCCCGCGAGCGGACGACGTCGAACGCCAAGCTCGTCCTGACCGCCGACGCGCCCGGCACCCACGAGGTGCCGCTGACGGGCACGAGCACCGGCCTGCCGCAGGGGCCCGAGGGTCCGACCGGTCCGACGGGGCCGACGGGGCCGACGGGGCCGACGGGGCCTGAGGGTCCGACGGGGCCTGAGGGTCCGACGGGGCCCACCGGTCCGACCGGGCCGCAGGGCCCGGGCGGCGCCACCGGCCCCACCGGCCCGACCGGACCGCAGGGACCGGGCGGCGCCACCGGGCCGACGGGCCCGACCGGGCCGACCGGGCCGACCGGCCCCAAGGGCGACACCGGCGCGAAGGGCGCGACCGGGGCGAACGGCCCGACCGGAGCCAAGGGCGACAAGGGCGACAAGGGCGACGCCGGTCCCGCCGGGCCGAA
>NZ_AGUD01000101.1 GCF_000240225.1 Patulibacter medicamentivorans | reverse complement strand
CGCGCAGCTGGGCCAAGCCGCGACCCGCCCGCCCGAGGCCGCTGTCGAGCCGCGCCAGCTGGCGCCGGCCGTCGTCGACCTGGCGGCGCACGCGCTGCAGCTGCCCGCCGATCCGCCGCACCTGGCCGGTCTGGCGCCCGACGTCGGCGGGACCGGCGACGAAGCGGACGGCGCGCAGGCGGGCCAGCCGCCGCTGCAGCCCGTCGATCGCCTGCAGGTTCGCCGGATCGGTCAGCGGCCCGTCGTCGGAGCGCAGCACCACCTCGACCTCCGGGCCGAACCCGACCCGCCGCAGCGCCTGGAAGTCCTCCAGCGCCTGGGTGCCCTTCGGCAGCTGACGGGGATCCGGCGGGATCGTCTTCAGCGCGACGGCCGGCAGCGCCGCGACCAGGCAGAGGGCGCCGGCGATCAGCAGCGCCGGCCACGGCCGGGCCGTGACCCGGCGCACGAGCCCGCCGAGGCGGCCGGACCCGTCGCCGGCGCGCCGGCGCAGGATCGGCCAGGCGTCGATCCGCGTCCCCACCAGCCGGACGGCGGCCGGCGTCACCAGCACCGCCCCGAGGACGCCGATCACCGCCACCACGATCGAGCCGACGGCGGAGGAGAGCATCGCGCTGCCGGGCGCGACCAGCAGCACCACGGTCATCAGCGCGATCAGCACCAGCCCCGCGAAGGCCGCGGTCCGGCCGGCGGTCGTCGCGGAGGTCATCGCCGCCTGCGCCGGCGGCTCGCCCTCGGCCAGCGCCTCGCGGAAGCGGCTGACGAGCAGCAGCGAGTAGTCGACCCCGAGCGCGAGGCCGATCATCGAGGCCATGTTCAGGGTGACCGCGTCGAGCTCGACCCACTCGCTGAGGATCCGCACGACGCCGTAGCCGGACAGCACCGTGCCGAGCGCGACGAGGGCCGGGATCGCGGCCGCCAGCGGGGTCCGGAAGACGAGCAGCAGGACCAGCAGCAGGATCGGAGCCGCCAGCAGCTCGGCCTGCCGGATCGAGTGGACGATCGTGTCGTTGTAGGACCGGCCGACCTCGGTCACGCCGGCCATGTGGACCCGCACCGGCGGACTGGTGCGCTGCTCGGCGAAGCGGCGCAGGGGCGGCAGCACGCTGCTGGCCGTCTCCTCGCCGGTGCGGCGGACGTCCAGCAGCAGCACCGCGTCGGTCGCCGTCGGCCGCAGGCGGGCACCGGCGGCGCCGCCGCTCCAGGGCGTCAGCGCGCGGGTCCGCGGCCGCTCCGTGAGCGCCTGCGCGAGCCGCGGGCCCTGGCGGTCGATCTCGGCCTTGGGGCCCGTCAGCTGGAGCGCGATCGCGTCGCCGTAGTGGCCGCTGGCGAGCTCGTGGGCGCGGTAGGTCTCGGTGCCGGAGACGTAGAGCTGCGTCGGCTTCATCCGCTGCTCGACGTCCTGCCCGACGACCGCCAGGACCGCGACGACCAGCAGCGCGGCGGCGAGCACGACGCGCGGCCGCGCGACCGCGAACCGGGCCAGCAGCCGGGTCACCGGGCGCCGTCCCGGAGCGATGCCCGGCCGGCCCGACGGAGATCTCCTATGCATCTCATCATAGGCGACCCTACGCACGCGTAGGGTCATGCAGTGTGCGTCGCCACACACCGCTGCGACGGCGGCGCTACTCCGAGGCCTCGGCCCGCGCCAGGCGGGCGCCGGGACCGACGCCGAGCCGGCGCCCGATCACCAGCAGCGGCAGGAACGCCGTCAGCGCCACGCCGGCGCCGCTCAGCAGCGCGACCTGCGACGAGGCGCCGGCGACCACCAGGCCGCCGATCAGCGCGCCGGCGCCGAAGGCGACGTCCATCGCCCCGATGTAGATCCCGAGCCCGGCCCCCCGCTGGTGGGCGGGGACGGCGTCGGCGACGATCATCGCCAGCGACGGGTAGAGCAGCGCCAGGCCCGCGCCGCAGAGCACCGCCGCGACGACGGCCACCGCGAACGACGCGGCGAAGGCGAAGATCACGTAGCAGCCGATCAGCGGGAGGACCGCCGCCGCCGCGACCGGCCACGGCCCGAAGCGGTCGCACAGCCAGCCGCCCGCCATCCGGCCCCCGAACGTCGCCACCGCGATCACGGTGAAGACGCTCGCCGCCCCGCCGATGCCGCCGCCCGGCGACAGCCCGCGACCGCTCAGGTGCAGCACGCCGAAGCTCTCCAGCACCGCGTGGCCGTAAGCCGCCAGCACGAAGACCAGGCCCGGCAGCAGCGCGCCGCGGGGGACCGACGCCCACCGCCCCGCCCCCGCCGAGGCCGACGGCCCCGGCGGCGTCTCGGCCGGCCGGACGCGACGCGGCTCGACCAGCAGCAGCGGCATCAGGCCGGCGATCAGCACCATCGCCGCGCCGACCTCCCAGACCGCCGGGTAGCCCCATTCGTCGAGCACCGCGACGCTCCACTGCGGGCCGAGGGCGAGCCCGAACCAGATGCTCATCCCGTAGGCCCCCAGCGCCCGCCCGCGCCGCTGCTCGGGGATCGCGTCGATCAGCCAGGCCATCGCGGCGACGGTCAGGACCGCCTCGCCGGCACCCAGCAGCACCCGCCCGGCGATCACGGTCGCCAGCGATCCGGCCGGCGCCAGCAGCGCGCAGCCGGCCGCCATCACGAGCCCGCCGACCACGGCCGGGGTCCGCCGCCCGATCCGGTCGCTGAGCGACCCGGCGAACGGCCGCAGCAGCAGCGCGATCGCCGCGGTCACGCCCATCACGACGCCGATCGACGCCGCGCCGCCGGCGATCTCGTCGCGGACGAACCGCGGCAGCACCGCGGCGTGCGACCCGATCGTCAGGAAGCAGAGCGAGGACGAGCCGATCAGCACCCAGAGCGTCCGGCGCTCCTCCCCGGTCAGCCCGGCGGCGCGGGCGCGCTCGCCCGGCGGCTCAGCCGGCCGGGACAGGGAAGCCCCCGAGCTCGATCGCCCCGTCGGGCAGGGCGGCGAGGACCGCGTCGCTGGTGACGTGCGCGTCGCGCTGCAGGTAGCGCATCGCCTCGAGCGCGGCGTCATGCGCCGGCTGCGACGAGCCGCCGACGCAGTCGGTGATCACGCGGATCCGGTAGTCGTGCTGGTGGGCGTCGACCGCCGTGTAGTGGACGCAGACGTCGGTCAGCCCGCCGACCAGCAGCACGGCCTCCGCCCCGTAGGAGCGCAGCACCAGCTCGAGCTCGGTCGCGAAGAAGGCGGAGTAGCGGCGCTTGCGGATCAGGTACTCGTCGCCGACCGGCTCCAGGCCCGCCGCCAGCTCGGTCGTCGGATCGCCCTCGAGCGCGTGGACGCCCTCGGCGCCGTCCAGCTCGCGGCCGAAGTCGATCCCGCTGCGCTTGTGGACCTCCTGGACGAAGACGACCGGGACCCCGGCGCCGCGCGCGGCCGCGACCAGGGTCCGGATCCGCTCGACCCGGGCCAGCCGCTCGGCGGCGGGGCTCATCTTCGGGATCCCCGTGTCGTCGGCGGCGACGCTCCCGCCCTGGACGTCGATGACCAGCAGCACCGACCGCGCGGGCACCACAGCAGCAGCACTCATGATGATTGGATCCTAACATCAGGGTTTGGCATACAAAAGGTCAGGTCACGAGCCGCACGAGGAGCACGCCGGCGACGATCGTGCCCCCGACGACCACGACCACCCGCAGGGTCGCGTCGGGGATCCGGCGGCCATAGGAGGCGCCGAGGGCCGCGCCGATCGTCGACCCGAGGGCGACCAGGCCGGCCGCGTCCCAGGCGACGTCGGCGAAGAGCGCGAACCCGATCGCCGCGACGCCGTTCGCCGTCCCGACCAGCGCGTTCTTGAGGCCGTTCAGCCGCTGCAGGCGCTCGGGCAGCAGCAGCCGCAGCGCCGCCAGCAGGATCACGCCCTGCGCCGCCCCGAAGTACCCGCCGTAGACCCCGACCCCGTAGGCGGTCGCGCCGAGCACCAGGATCCGCCGGCTGGTCAGCACGGCGGTCGTCTGCTCCGGCGCCGGGCGCAGTGCCATCAGCGCCACCGCCAGCAGGATCAGCAGTGGGACCACCGCGTCGAAGACCCCCTCCGGGAGGACCAGCAGCAGCGCGCCGCCGGTCGCCGCCCCGAGCGCGGTCCAGACCGCCATCAGGGCGATCCGCCGCCATTGGCCGCGCAGCTCGCGGCGGTAGCCCCAGACCGCCGAGACGTTGCCGAAGACCAGCCCGACGGTGTTCGAGACGTTGGCGGTGACGGCCGGGAAGCCGACCGCCAGCAGCGCCGGGAAGGTCACCAGCGATCCCGAGCCGACGATCGCGTTGATGCCGCCCGCGGCGACGCCGGCGAGCAGCACCACCGCGATCTCGACGGCGCTCATCGCGCGCCGCCCGCGGCGCCCGCCGACGCGGGCGCCATCCGCCGGCGCATCAGTGGCAGGCGTGGCCCGCGGACGGCCCGTCGGAGCCGCAGCAGGCGTCGCCGTGGCCGCCGGCGCGCTCCGGCGCCGGGACGTCCATCGTCGGGTTGCGATCGAAGAAGCCGTCCGGCTCGAGCACCAGGCCGATCGTGTCGACCGGCATCACCGGCCACTGCTCGGGGCGCGGGAAGTGGTGCGTGCCGAGCACCGGCCAAAGCACCAGCTCCTCGCCGTCGAGCGACCGGTCCTGGCGCTGCCAGACGTGGACCCCGTCCTCCCCCGGCTCGGCGTGGTTGGGGTACTGGCCGCCGACGAACTGCTCGCGCGGATCGGCCCTCGTCGCCCACAGGTGGTTGTGGATGAACGGAGCGCGCCGCGCCATCACGCTGTCGGGCCGGCAGTAGGAGCGGGTCGTGTTCGGCAGGGTCAGTCGGTAGGCGGTCGGCTCGCCGTAGCGGTTGGTGCGCTCGGCGCTCTCGACCCGCCAGTGGCGACCGCTGGCCGGGTCGACCTGCTGGGCGGCCTGCGACTCGCGCAGCAGCGGCACCCGGACCGTGCGGACCGCGTTGCCCCAGGGGTCCTTCTCGGGGTCGGTCTCGCCCTCGGCGTGCTCCTCGACCAGCCGGTTGCGGGCGCCGTCGACGGCGGCGTCGAGCCGGATCCCGAAGTAGTGCTGGTGGGTCGGGGTCTGGACGTGCTGCGAGACCACGCGGCCGTAGGGCGCCCCCTCGCCGTCCTCGATCCCCGAGGCGGAGAGCATCCCCGTCAGCTTGACCTCGAGCTCGACGCGGCCGTCCTGGTAGAGCGACCAGTAGAAGCCGTAGTCGTAGTTGGCGACGGTCTGGAAGTTCGAGATCACCAGCCGCCGCGAGCGCCGCGTCTGGCCGACGTCGCGGCGCATGTCGGTGTGCTTCCAGAGGATCGAGTCGTCCTCCTCGTGCATGCAGATCGCGTGCTCGATCGTGCGCGCCTCGCCGTCGCCGCCGAGGACCGCGCCGTCGAAGTAGTGGATCACCCCGAGGCAGTCGCAGCCGAGCGCCAGCGAGTTGGTCAGCGGGCCGGCGCCGTACTCGCCCCAGTCGAAGAAGTTCTTGCGGTACTGGGTCGAGTTGGGATCCAGGTACGGGACGTACATCTCGTTGCACGCCGCGCGCTTGAGCACCGAGCGGCCGAGGAACGTCAGGTCGTAGAGGACCAGGCCCTCGCGGTGGGTGAAGCCGACCCGCAGCTCCCAGCCCTGCCAGCTGACCTTCCAGCCGTCGACGTCGAAGCTCGGACCCTCCGCCTGGACGACCTCGAGCGGCTTCGGCGCCTCGCGGACCGTCACGTCGGGATGCTCGTCCCAGGCGCCGGGCTCGATCGGCCCCGCCTCCTGCGACATCGGCACGACGCCGTGGTCCTCGACCTCGAGCACCTCCATCGTGTGCATGTCGATGATCGGCACGACGCCCTGGACCGGTCGCGCGTAGCCGTTGTCCTCGACGTCGACCTTGTGCCAGACCGTGCCCCAGGTGACGCGCCGGTCCGCGTAGCGCTCGGGCTCGAAGCCGCCCATCGACTCGGCGTCGATCACGACCAGCGACATGTCGGTGATGCCGCGCTTGGCCAGGGCGGCCTGGAACTCGGGGCTCTCGCGACAGGCCTGGGCGGCCGCGCGCGCCTCCTCCGAGGTGATCCCCGGACGCCGCGGGTCGAGCGACCGCCACTCGAGGCAGCGCCCCGCGCCCTCCCCGGCGACGGGGACCGCGACGTCGACCTCCCAGGCCGTGCCGCCGGAGTGGTCCATCGCCACCAGGCCGACCCGCCGCTCGTCGGCGGGCGCGTCGCCGGCGACGACCGTCCGCGCGTGGTGCTCATCGAGCGTCGCGCCCCAGAAGCGCGTGCGCTCGCCGAGCCGCCCGTCGGCGCGCGCGGCCGCGACCGCGGCGTCGATCTCGGCCGGCGCGAGCGGGTCGAGCGGATGACGGGTGCCGGTCGCGATGCCGTGCGTGGGGGCGTAGGTGCTCACGAGCTGCTCCTGGGGTCGACGGGGTCGGTGGAAGGATGGACGACCGCGGCCCGGCCGTCGGCCCGCGGGTCGGCGGCGGCCTCGAGGCCGGCGGCGGTCGCGCGGGCCGCCTGGACGTGGCCGCAGCGGTCCTCGTGGAGCCCGCCCGCGACGACCTCCAGACCGCTCCCGGGCGGCACGGCGGCGCCGGCCTCCGCCAGCACCGCCTCGGCGGCGAAGCCCAGGTCCCGGTCGCCGACGACCCACCGCGGGACCGCCAGCGCGTCGCGCAGGTCGGTGTCGGGATCGGCGGTGGCGGCCGCGACCTGGGCGAGGATCAGCGGCTGCGCGCGCCCGCCCTGACAGCCGAGCGCGACGCGCACGCCGGGTCCCTCGCCGAGCAGCGGACAGAGCGTGTGCGGTGGCCGGCGGCCGGGCCCGAGCGCGGCCGGGTGCTCGGCGTCGAGGACGAAGGTCGCGCCACGGTTGTGCAGCACGATCCCCGTCGTGGGCTCGAGGATCCCGGCGCCGAAGGTCTGGAAGACGCTCTGGATCAGGACCACCGAGCGGCCCTCCTCGTCGACCGCGGTGACCGCCACGGTGTCGCCGGTCGCCGGCGGCGCGGGCACGGCGGGGCCGTGGGCCGGGGCCGGGCGGCGCATGCCGGCGACGTCGATCGGACCGCCGCGGGGATCTCCGAGCAGCCGCCGGCGGGCGTCGTGCGCATCCCGGGCCCGCGCCAGCAGGTCGCCGGGGATCTCGGGATCGAGCAGCGCCAGCGCGGTCGCGCCCTGCGACGGCGGCGGCGCCGCCCACCAGCGAACGCCGGCCAGCTCGGCGCTCAGGGGCTCCGGGCGCTCGACCTCGTGGGCGGCCAGGTCGTCGGCGTCGATCGCACTGCCGAGGGCGCGCAGGCCCGCCGCCAGCCGCTCCGCGACCGGACCGCGGTAGAAGCTGCCGGGGTCGTCGGCGAGCTCGTGCAGGGTCGCCGCCAGCGCCGGCTGGAGCAGCGCGTCGCCGGCGCCGAGCGGGCGCCCGTCGGGCAGCATCGTCGCCCGCAGGCCGGGGTCGGCCTCGACCGCCTCCCGCCGGGCCTCGATCGCCCGCAGCAGGCCCGGCACGGCCGGCGTG
>NZ_AGUD01000102.1 GCF_000240225.1 Patulibacter medicamentivorans | reverse complement strand
GCGGCGACCGCGACGGCGAGGGCCGCGGCGGCCACCGCGGTCGCGCGATCGCGCAGCCAGGCCGCCGGCGGCCAGCCGCCGCGACGACGCGCCGGGAGCGGTGCCGAGTCGATCGCGGCGCCGTTCACTGCAGCACGCCCTTCGGGTGGCAGGCGCCGTTCAGCAGCGCGGTCCAGTGGGCGACGAACGCGCGATGCTCGCCGTCGAAGCGCTTCCACGCGCGGCGCGACGAGCGGCTGGCGGCCGGGCGCGCCCAGGCCTCGCGCAGCTCGCTGGGCCGGGCGGGCGGCTGGACGTTCCGGGGCCAGCCGCTGCTGCCGAGCGGGCCGATGTCGTCGGGGTAGTCGCGGACGACGAACGAGCCGCCCTCGGAGCGCAGCTCGATCCGCAGCGTCGGCGCGCCCGGCCGCGGCGCGGAGGCGGTCCAGCGGCCGCGCGACTCGGCCCGCACCCGCCCGAACAGCGCGATCCGGCCGCGAGCCAGCGGGGGCTCCCAGGAGCGCTCGCGCCGCGCCCACTCCGCGATGCTCGAGCCGGACCAGTCGAGACCGCTGACCTCGGCGTGCTCGTCGACGCCCGGCAGATCCAGCGATCCGGTCCGCCAGCGGACGTCGAGGTCGAAGCAGCGTCCGCGCGGCAGCGCGACGACGGTCCGCTGCAGGTCGGCGCGAGCGCGGATCACGGTCGTCCCGCCGGCCGGGACGGCGAGCCGTCGCAGGTCGACCAGCAGCTCGCCGAACCCGGCCCGATAGCCATCCGCGGGGATCGCCGCCGGCGTCGCCGGGCGCTCGACGACGGCTCCCCGCTGGGGGGCGACCCGCACGCCGCTGGCGGCCACCGCCACGGCCGGGACGGCGAGGGCGAGCAGCGGCAGGATCAGCCAGCCGCGGCCGGCGGGCGCGTGGAGCAGCAGGACCGCGGCGATCGCGACCAGGGCGACCACCACGACGACGCCCCAGCCGAGCAGCGTCAGGCTGCCGGCGACGATCGCGAGCGCCGCGCAGCCCGTCGCCGCCGCGACCACGACCGCGGCGGCCAGCGCTCCGCGACCGGCGGTCCCGGCGGCCCGCGCGAGGGCGGTCCGCCGGACGGCGGGCGATGGTCCGTTGCTGGCGCGCTCTGCGTCCATGCCGGGCATCGTCGCGGGCCGCGGCCGCGATCACCAGACGGGATGCTCCGGGGACCGGTCTCCGGGATCACCCGCAGACGGCGGGGGTCGCCCGCGGCGATCGCGGCGCGGCGACGCGCGACCGCCGGCGAGGTGCCAGCATCCGGCCAATGCGCGCCCTGCTCCGCCCGCTCCTCCCGACGGCCGCGGCGGCGCTGCTGCTGGCCGCCGGGGTCCCGGCGGCCGGGGCGCACGGCGGCATCACCGTCGCCGAGGGCGAGCGCGGCGGCACCCGGATCGTGGTCCAGGGCTCCGAGGCCCACACCGACCGCGGCGCGGCGGTCGACCTGTCGACCGTGCTCGACGGGCCCGGGACCGGACCGCGCTCGCGCGTCGTCTACTGGGTGCGGACGGCGGCCGGCCGCACGTTCCGGGTCCGCACCGACCGCGACGCCAGCGGCACCCACCACGCCGAGGTGCTGGTGGCCGGTCGCGGCACGTGGCAGGACTGGGACGTCTCGGCGATCGTGACCCTGTCGACCGGCAGGACGCTGCGGGTGACCAACGCCAAGGGCGACCCGCCCGGGCCGAAGCCGGCGGCGCCGCCGACCCCGACGACCGCCAGCACGGCCGGCGAGACCTCGACCGCGGGCGGGACCGACGTCGGTCCCGAGGCCGCCACCACCCCGAGCACCGGCGACGACGCGGTCGAGGACGTCAGCGGCGACGGCGACGGCCCGCCCGGCTGGGCGATCCCGAGCATCGCCGTGGTCGTGGTCGCCGCGATCGGCTTCGTGCTGCTGCGGCGGCGCTCCCGCGGCGCGCGGTAGCCGGCGCTAGCGGCCGGCGGCGGCCGGCAGCCCGCCCGTCGGGTCGAGCAGCAGGGTCCGGGCGCCGCCGGCGGGCATCGCGTCGATCTGGGCCTGCCCGAGCACGACCGGGGTCGGCGACTGCCAGACGTAGACCCGGAAGCGCGCGTCGCGATCGACCCGCAGCAGCCGGAAGCCCGGCGCCGGCGGCGACGGGGTCGGGTCGACCAGCGCCGGCGCCTGGCTGTTCGCGTCGGGCGGCCGATCGACGACCGCCAGCGAGCGGACCGCGACGCCCCCGGGCGGCATCCGGAACGGGCGGCTGGCGGGCCGGTAGTAGGCCGGCGGCATGTCCTGGTAGGGGATCACCGCGATCAGCTGCGGGCCGGCCGCCCGCGACTGGCGCAGCGCGCCGCGCCAGTCGTCTCGCTGGTACTGCGGGTCGACCGCGACCGCGACGATCGTGATCAGGGAGACCGCGATCAGCGTCGTCGTGGCGACGACGACCGGCACCCGCGGCGAGCGGCCGGCGATCCGCCCCACCTCGCCCGAGACCGCCCGCAGCGCCCCGGCGGCGACCAGCGCCACCAGCAGCGGCAGCAGGAAGATCACGTTGCGGGCCAGGACGACGTCGAAGCCGACGACCGTCAGCGCGATCGGGATCACGGCGACCAGGGTGCCGGCCGCGGCGAGGACCCGGCGCAGGCGGATCGGGTCCGCCGCGAGGCCGGGCTCGACGACCGCGGTGGCGACGGCGGGCTCGGCCGGGCCCGTGGCCGGCTCGGCAGCCGGCGCGGCGCGATCTCCCCGCCGCCGCAGCAGCGCCAGGACCACCAGCGCCGCCATCACCGCCGCCCCGAACGCTCCCAGCAGCTCCTCGAGCGGGCCGTTGTAGCCGAGCGGGAACTGCTTCGGCTGCTCGATCACGCGGGTCAGCAGGCTCTTGCCCTCGGCGATCCCACCGGAGCGCCCGAGCGAGTTCTGCTCGCTCGCGATCGGAGCCAGCGCCAGCGCGGCCACCAGCGACGCCACGATCGGCGCGACCAGCGGCCGCACGGCGACCCCGCGTCCGCGGCGCCAGGCGTCGCCGAACAGCAGCAGCCCGCCGAGGCCGAGCAGGAAGCCGCCGAAGTAGTGCGTCCAGGTCAGCGCCGCGGCGGCCAGCGCCCACAGCCAGGCGCGGCGCGCGTCCGGTCGCTGCAGCGCCGCGACCAGCGCCAGCCACGCGCAGGCGCCGAGCAGGATCGTCAGCGAGTAGGTGCGGGCCTCCTGGCCCATCCACTGTGCGAACGGGTTGACCGCCAGCAGCAGCCCGGCGGCGAGGCCGGCCGACGGGGTCGCCAGCCGCCGCGCGACCAGCGCGGTCGGGATCACGGCGATCGACCCGACGACGGCCGAGAACGACCGCAGGCCCAGCTCCGAGACCCCGGTCGCCTGGGTCCAGAACCAGGCCAGCAGGTAGTAGAGCGGCGGCGTGTTCTCGGTCAGCGGGACGGTCGACCACGCATGGCCGAGGCCCTGCTCGACCAGCCGCGCGGAGTAGACCTCGTCGAGCCAGAACCCCTGCTCGCCCGCCGTCGGCAGGCGCAGCAGCAGCGCCAGGAGCGCGAGCCCGCTGACCGCCCACCACCAGCGGCGGCCGGTCAGCGGCGTCACTACAGCTCGCCGCCGGCGGTCGGAGGCGCGCCCGTCTCGTCGTCGCCGTTGCCGAAGCCCTCGCGGGCGAGGAACTCCTCGACCCAGAGCGGGTTCTCCTTCGAGCGGGTGATCGTGGTCAGGAGGTCGCTCATCGTCGAGACCTCCTCGACCTGCTCCTTCAGGAACCACTGGATGAACTGCTCGGACTGGTAGTCGCCGGCGTCGCGGGCGACCTTCGCCAGGTGCTCGATCTGGCTGGTGACCTGCTTCTCCTGCTCGAGCGCCAGCTTGACCGGCTCGACGATGTCGGCGAAGCCGTTCTTGGGCGCGGCGATCGCCGGGATCGTGACCTCGGCGTCCTGGTCCAGCAGGTACTGGACCATCTTCAGCGCATGGCCCCGCTCCTCGACGGCCTGCTGGTAGAAGAACGCGGCCAGGCGCGGCAGGGTGTCGCTGTCGTAGTGGACCGCGACCGCGATGTACTGCTGGCTGGCGGCGAACTCGTTCGCGATCTGCTCGTTCAGTGCGGCGACGAAGGCGGGAGCGGGCATGGGTCCCACTTTAGCCGGGCCCGCCCAGGCCAGACCTTCGGGCCCCCAACCAATTGGCGACTGCACAGGTCGGATATCGCTACGCTTGTCGTGGATGGGCTCCGCCGTCACCACCAAGAAGAAGTGCTGCAAGAGCCGGCCGCGGTGCAAGAAATGCCCCGTGGTCTGGAAGCGGCTGGAGGCCGAGGACCTGGCCGAGCGTCTCGGCAAGCGCGAGTACCGTCCGCTCGGGCCGGTGCCGAAGAAGGTCCTCAAGGACGTCCGCCGCTGAGGGCCGCGGGCGAGTAGCCTGCGGCGCCATGGCTACCTGCCTCGTCACCGGCGGCGCCGGATTCCTGGGCTCGCACCTCTGCGACGAGCTGCTGCGGCGCGGGCACCGCGTGCTCTGCGTGGACAACCTCGAGACGGGGTCGCTGCGCAACATCGCCCACATCCGCAGCGACGCGTTCCGCTTCCTGCAGCTGGACATCATCACGCCGTTCTTCGTCGACGAGCCGGTGGACTTCGTCTACCACGCGGCCTCGCCGGCCTCGCCGATCGACTACCTGCGGCTGCCGCTGCACACGCTGAAGGTCGGCTCGCACGGCACCCACCACGCGCTCGGCCTGGCCAAGGCCCACCGCGCGCGGTTCCTGCTCTTCTCCACCAGCGAGGTCTACGGGGATCCCAAGGTCCACCCGCAGGAGGAGTCCTACTGGGGCCACGTCAACCCGATCGGCCCGCGCGGCGTCTACGACGAGGCCAAGCGCTACGCCGAGGCGCTGACGATGGCCTACCACCGCCAGCAGGGAGTCGACACCGCGATCGTGCGGATCTTCAACACCTACGGCGCGCGGATGCGCCCGCACGACGGCCGCGCGATCCCGACCTTCCTGCGCCAGGCGCTCGAGGGGCGGCCGATCACCGTCTTCGGCGACGGCAGCCAGACGCGCTCGTTCTGCTTCGTCGACGACCTGATCGCCGGGATCATCGCGCTCGCCGAGTCGGGCGTCCACGAGCCGGTCAACGTCGGCAACCCCGACGAGTTCACGCTGCTGGAGCTGGCCAAGACGGTCATCGAGGTCACCTCGTCGACCAGCGAGATCGTCCACCAGCCGCTGCCGACCGACGACCCCAAGCAGCGCCGGCCGGACATCACGCGCGCCAGGGACCTGCTCGGCTGGAGCCCGACCGTCGCGCTCCGCGAGGGCCTCGAGCAGACGATCGAGAAGGCCGGGCGCGCCGGCCTGCTCGGCAACCCCACCTGATCCGCGGCGCCCCGGGCTCGACAGTCCGTCGAGTCGCGCGGCCTGCGCGGACCGCCGAGCGGGTGGTCCGCGCACGCGCTGGTGCGACGCCGGAGCTTCACATCTGCCACGCTTGTCGTTGGTGCAGCCTGCGACTGGTACTCACGAGGCCGCCGACCGGCGATCCCCTGCCCCGGAGTCGACCATCGATCAGACCGCGGGGAGCGGTGCTTCGGTGACGGCTCTGCTTCCGACGGTCGACGTCCGCGCCAAGCGCCCAACGGCGCTCGCGTTCCTGCTGCGGCTGGACACGCTCCGCCGCGCGATGCGGCTCGTGGCGCTGCTGGCGATCGACATCTTCAGCGTCTGGGTGGCGCTGTTCGTCGCGCTCGCGCTGAAGGCCGCCTGGCTCGGCTCGTTCGACGCCAGCGCCCACGCCCACCAGGCCCGCGAGCTGGCCCCGTTCGCGATCCTCGTGGTGCTCTTCAACTTCGCGCGGCTCGGGCTCTACGGCCGCCGCAGCGAGCGACCGGGGCTGGGGAAGATCCTCACCGGCACGTTCCAGGCGATGGTCGTCTGCATGCTGTTCGCCCTGATCGACGGCCAGCAGTTCTCCAGCTACTACATCTTCTGGGGCGGCCTGGTCGCGGCGATCGTCTGCATCGGCCTGCTGCGGCTGATGTACGAGAGCGCCAGCGGCTGGCTGCTGCGCCGCACCGGCCAGCAGCGGCGCGCGGTCCTGATCGGGCCCGCCCACCACTCCGACGCGGTCGCCGCGGCGCTGGCCGAGGACGTCGACTCGGCGATCCGCGTCAGCGGCGTGCTGACCGTCGACGAGCACGGCGCGCGACCGAAGCGGGCCCGCTCGCTCGGGCAGGTCAGCGACCTGCCGGCGCTGCTCAGCCAGGGCGTCGTCGACGAGGTGATCATCACCGACCCGGCGTTCCCGCAGGACCTCGCGCTCGAGGTCGTCGACCAGGCCCACCGCCGCGGCGTCCATGTCCGCGTCGCCCCGTCGACGATGGAGATCCTCGTCAAGCGGGCCGAGTTCCTGCCCGGGCAGACGCTGCCGCTGTTCGAGCTCAAGCCGCCGGTCTCGGAGGGCGTCGACTTCGCCATCAAGCGCGTCTTCGACCTGCTCGTCTCGACCCTGATCCTGCTGGTCCTGAGCCCGGTCCTGCTGGCGATCGCGCTCGGCATCCGGCTCACCAGCGCCGGCCCGGTGATCTACCGCTCGCGCCGGCCCGGCGTCGGCGGCAAGCCGTTCGACTGCTTCAAGTTCCGCACGATGTACCAGGACGCCGAGCACCGCCAGGCGGAGCTCGAGGAGCTCAACGAGGCCGGCGGGGCGATCTTCAAGATCCGCGACGACCCGCGCGTGACGCCGGTCGGCAAGCTGCTGCGGCGGCTGTCGCTCGACGAGCTGCCGCAGCTGCTCAACGTGCTCCGCGGCGAGATGTCGCTGGTCGGCCCGCGGCCGCTGCCGCAGCGCGACTACGACCGGCTCGAGGAGTGGCACAAGAAGCGCTACCACGTGCTGCCCGGCGTCACCGGCCTGTGGCAGGTCTCGGGCCGCTCCGACCTGGACTTCGACGACATGGTGCGCCTGGACTTCCTGTACCTGGAGCGCTGGTCGGTCTCGCTCGACCTCTCGATCCTGGTCAAGACGATCCCGGCGGTGTTCGGCCGCCGCGGGGCGTTCTGAGCGCTCCCGGGGCCCGTCGGGCCACCGGGCCTGACCGCGTGGCAGCGCCGATTCACGCGATCATGCGTCGCCGATGAGCTCCACCTCGCTCACCCGGGTCTCGGACCTGCGCGGTCACGGGTTCCTGTTCCAGCAGCTGGTCCAGCGCGAGCTGCGCCAGAAGTACCAGGGCTCGGTGCTCGGGCTGGTCTGGTACCTGGTCAACCCGATGCTGCTGCTCGGCGCGTACTACCTGATGTTCGGGGTGGTCCTGAAGCCCGGCTTCCAGCACCCGGCCTACCCGCTCTTCATCATGTCGGCGATGGTCGTCTGGCTGCTGGTCAGCCAGACCCTGCCGGCCGCGGGCGACAGCCTGCTGGCCCAGGCCGCGCTGCTGCGCAAGGCCCGCTTCCCGCGCGAGATCATCCCGACGGCCGTCGTCACGGTCCAGGCGATGACGTTCCTGGCGCTGATGGGGATCGTGGCGGTGCTGACGGTGGCGATCCGCGGCACCCTCGACTGGCCGCTGCTGCTGCTGCCGGTCGCGACCGTCCTGCTGCTGCTGTTCGTGCAGGGGCTGGCACTGGCGATCTCGGGGCTCCACGCCCACTTCCGGGACGTCGGGCCGATCGTCGGCGCGATCCTCGTCCCGTGGTTCTTCGTGACGCCGATCTTCTACCGGCCGAGCGACATCACCGACCAGCCGTTCGCGCGCGCGGCGCTCGAGTGGGGCAACCCGGTGGCGCCGTTCGCCGAGTCGTTCCGCACGATCCTCTACGACGGCGCCGCGCCGTCGGCCGGGGCGATGGCCTACATGGTGCTGGCGACCGTCGTCGCGCTGGGCGGCGGCTGGCTGATCTTCCGGCGGCTGCAGCGCGACCTCGCGGTGATGCTCTGATGGCCGGCGAGTACGAGCAGGACGCGGTCCCGATCGGCGCGATCCGGCTCGAGGCGGCGACCCGCAGCTTCAACGTCCAGGTCGACAGCGGCCGGACGCTGAAGGAGCTGCTGCTGCGCCGCGAGCACCGCGGCGGGCCCGAGGCGGTCCCGGCGCTGCGCGGCGTCGACCTGACGATCGATCCCGGCGAGACGGTCGCGATCGTCGGCCGCAACGGCGCCGGCAAGAGCTCGACCCTGCGCGTGCTGGCCGGGATCGTGCCGCTCGACAGCGGCCGGGTCCGGATCGGCGGGCAGGTCGCGGCGCTGCTCGACCTGGCCGCCGGCTTCAGCCGCGACTTCTCCGGCCGCGAGAACATCCTGATGGGCGGGGCGCTCTACGGCCTCACCCGCCGCCAGGTCGAGGAGCGGCTGGAGGACATGATCGCCTTCAGCGAGCTGGGGGAGTTCGTCGACCTGCCGCTGAAGGCCTACTCGAGCGGGATGCTCGTGCGGCTGGCGTTCGCGATCGTGGCCTTCCTCGACGCCGACGTGCTGCTGATCGACGAGGTGCTGGCGGTCGGCGACGGGGCGTTCCAGCGCAAGTGCGAGGAGCGGATCGCGGCCCAGGTCGCCAGCGGCTCGACGCTGGTGCTCGTCTCCCACGACCTGGCCCTGATCGAGCGGACCTGCGCCCGCACCGTGCTGCTGGACAGCGGGCGGGTCGCGGCCGACGGGCCGACCGCGCAGGTGCTGAGCGAGTACCGCCACCTGCTGTCGGGCGAGGCCGCCCCGGTCCGCGGCACCAACCACCCGGCCGAGGTCGCCGCCGCGGCCGCCGCGGCCGGTGGCGGCGCCGAGCCCCCTTCCGATCACGAGGAGCCCGCGTGAGACCCGAGGACGCCCTCGACGCCGCCCGGCGGCTGTCGGCCGAGCACGCCGCGACGACGATCCCCGGCGAGGGCCTGCGCGTGAAGCGCAGCACCCAGCCCAGCGACGACCAGCTGCTGCAGTGGGCCGTCGTCGAGCCCGACCTGCGCGAGGTCCGCTCGACCCGCCGGCTCGGGGCGCCGGTGACCCGCACGAAGCAGACGCTGCTGCGGCTGCTCGGCCAGTACCACGCCCAGGTGCTGTCGGTCCAGAACCGGGTCAACGTCCACCTGGCGCTGCGATCGAGCCTGGTCCGCGACGAGCTGCGCGAGCTGCGCGGCGAGGTCGACGGGCTGCGCCGGCGGCTGCGCGAGGTCGAGGGCCAGCTGGGGGTCCAGCGCAGCGACGCCGACGTCCGGGCCGACGAGCGCGCGGCCGGCCGCCAGGCCGAGGACGAGGCGACGTCACGGCGCCAGCAGGAGGACCTGCGCGCCGAGTACGGCCTGCCGCCGAGCGCCACGACGGCCGGCGGCGGCGACGGCGAGGGGGCACGATGAGCATCACCGTCCACCAGGTGATCGGCGGGGCCGGGCCCTACGACGCGATCACCACCCAGGCGGTCCGCTACCGCAAGCTGTTCGACGCCTGGGGCTGGAGCGGCCAGGACACCGCGGTCCACATCGACCCGCGGGTCGGCGACGCCTTCAAGCCGATGCGCTCGCTGGCGCCGGCGCCGGGCGACGTCGTCTTCGCCCAGTACTCGGCCTACACGCCGGGGCTGAGCGAGCTGCTGCGCTGGCACGACCGCTCGCTCGTCCTCTGCCAGAACATCACCCCGCCCGAGTGGTTCTGGGCCTACGACCCGCTGACGGCGCTCCAGTGCTACCTGGGACGGCGCGAGGCGACGCGGGTGATGGAGTCGGCGACCGTGCCGGCCGGCGCCTCGCGCTACACGGCCGAGGAGTTCGGCGCCGACACGGTGATCCCGATCCTCTTCGAGCCGGAGCGCTACGGCGCCCCGGGGCCGGACGAGCGCCCCGGGCCCGGCGGGCTGGTCGGCCCGCCCGAGCGCGGCGGCGAGGTCCTGTTCGTCGGGCGCCTGTGCCCCCACAAGCGCCACGACGCCCTGATCCGGGCCGTCGCGCTGCTGCGGGCCCGCCACCGCCCCGACGCGACCCTGCGGATCGTCGGCGAGCCGGTCAACGAGAGCTACGGGACGATGGTCCAGGAGCTGGGGGACCAACTGCTCGGCGACGCCTTCAGCTGGGAGCGGGGGATCAGCCAGGATGACCTGGCCGACCGCTACCGCCGCGCCCACGTGCTCTGCTGCATGTCCGAGCACGAGGGCTTCTGCGTCCCGATCCTCGAGGCGTTCCACTTCGGCCTGCCGGTCGTCGGACGCCCCTCGGGCGGCGTCGCCGAGGTCGCGGGCGACGCGGCGATCCTGACCGAGGACGAGGACCTGGGCGTGATCGCCGGCCTGCTCGACGTCGTCCTCGGCGACGCCGAGCTGCGCGCCGAGCTGCGGGCCCGCGGCCGCGCGCGGCTGCAGGTCTACGACGAGGCCAACACCGCCGCCGCGCTGAAGGCCGCGATCGAGCGGGTCGTCGCGCTGACGCCGGCCGTCGGCCGGTAGAAGTCCCAGCGTTTCGTCCGGCACTTGTGCTACTTATCTCTACTTGCAAATATTGCAAGTAGGCCGATGAGCACCGTCCCGGTACACGCAGCGCTCCACCAGTCGATCGAGAAGGTCGGTCCGGCGCTGCTCGCCATTGCCGAGGATCAGTGGTTCGACCGCAAGTCGAGCAAGGTCGGAGCCCGCACGTTGGCCGAAGCCCTTTGCGGAATGGCGAACGCCGACGGTGGCAGCATCGTCGTCGGCCTCCACGATGGAGTCGTGGAAGGCACCGACGGACGACCGGACCGGCGTAATGCCCAGATGCAGGCAGGCATCGACTTCTGCGTTCCTCCCGTTCACGCGAAGACCCGGCTCGCCAAGTGCGTCAACGACAACGGCGTCGAAGATCACCTCCTCGTCATCGCCATCGACACAAGCGACGTCGTACACGCGACGACGAAGGACGAGGTCTTTCTACGGATGGGGGACGAGACCCGCAAGCTCGGCTTCCACCAGCGTCAGGAACTGACGTACGACAAGGGGCAGGCGAGCTTCGAGGCCCGCGAACTGCCAGAGATGGGACTGGCCGACCTCGACATCGGACTGCTCGACGACTACGCGGGAGCGTTGGGGAGCAACGACGGCGTTCAGGTGCTCCGGGCACGCGGGCTTGCGGTTGGCGACCGCCTGACCGTTGCCGGCTCCCTGCTCTTCGCCCGCAACCCCCAGCGAGCACTCCCCGAGAGCTTCGTGCGGGTGCTTCGCTACCGCGGGCGCGAGCGGGGCTCCGGCGCTCGACAGCAGCTCTTGCAGGACGAGCGGATCGAAGGACCGATCCCGTGGGTGCTCAGCCGAGCGCGAGCGGCGATCTACGACCTGCAGCCGAAACGGCGGGCCCTGCAGCCGAGCGGCACGTTCGGCGATGTGCCGTTGATTCCGGCCGACGCGTGGCTCGAGGGTCTCGTCAACGCGGTGGTCCACCGGTCGTACAGCGCCGGTGGCGATCACATCAGGATCGAGATCTTCGACGACCGTATGGAGATCTCGAGCCCCGGAAGGTTCCCAGGGCTGGTGGACCTCCAGGACCCACGCGCCGTGACGCGATTCGCGCGTAATCCGCGAATCGCTCGCGTTTGCTCGGACCTTCACTTCGGCCAGGAGCTCGGCGAGGGGATCCGCCGGATCTTCGACGAGATGCGCCAGGCAGGTCTCGTCGACCCCGCCTACCGACAGACGTCCGGAAGTGTCGAGCTCACGCTTCTCGCCGAGCCGGTCGATCGAGAACTCGAGGCGCGACTTCCTGGACACGCGCGGGCGATCACCTCTGCGCTCCGCCAGGCCGGCCGACTGAGCACCGGCGAGGTCACCGACCTGCTCGGGCTCTCCCGACCCGTCGTCCAGCGGGAACTCGCGGCACTGCGCGAGGCCGGCGTGATCGAGTGGGTCGGCAAGTCACCTCGCGACCCTCGTGCGTTCTGGCGGATCACGCCGCCGACATAGCTTGCAATCGCGTCGACAAGACTTGTTTCAAGTAGCCAGTGCCGAACGAGGTCACGCCCGAACGAGACGAGGCCGGCGTCAGGACGCCGGCCTCGTGCGAGTCACTTCGACGCCAGGCGCTGGCGTGCGAGGTGCCCCGGGAGGGACTCGAACCCTCAACCTTCGGATTAAGAGTCCGCTGCTCTAACCAGTTGAGCTACCAGGGCTCGGCGATCGTACAAGATCGCCGGGTCCCGGCGTCGGCTCGCCGCGACGGCTACTTCTTCTCGTCGTCGGGGAGCGTGATCGTCTTCGGGGTCGAGGAGCCGTCGGTGGCGCCGACCGCCTCGCCCTTCTGGATCGCGTCGGCCTGCTGCTTGACCGCGTCGCGCTGGCCCTTGGGGGCGGCGGCGATCGCGTCGGCGGCGTGGATCTTCGCCTGGCGGGTGCGCTTGGCGGCGACCTCGGCCTGGAGCAGCTGCAGGTAGATCGTGTAGGGAGGCTTGACGCCGGCCTTCTCGGCCCGCGCGACCTGGTCCTGGGCGACGACGCCCTGGGCGTCGGCCCAGTCGTCCGGCTTGTTCAGCAGCTGCGGCTGGAAGATCTGGGCCATCTTGACCGCGATCGTCGGATCGACCGGGTCGGGCTTGGTGGCCAGGTAGCGGCGCCAGGCGTCCGCGGCCGCGTTCATCTGCTTGCGGGTGTCGCCGCTGATCTCGAGCGTCTGCGGGTTGATCGAGCCGATCGCGCCGTCAGCCCGCAGCGACGCCAGGCTGGCCAGCAGCTTGCCGTTGTTGGGCTGGGCCACGACCTGCTTCTCGACCTTCTCCAGCCGCTCCTTCTGCTGCTTGGTGAGGTCGGTGCCGCCGCCCGGATTGCCGTCGCTGAACAGGCCCGGCAGGCCCGAGCCGACACCGAAGAGCACCAGTCCGCCGACCAGCACCACGGCCAGGAACAGGTAGACGACTTGGATGAAGCGCTTGCGGCCGGGGGCGCGCAGGTCGAACAGCATGCACGGCAGGATAGACAGGAACGAGTGCCGAACCGCCAGCGGGTCGGCACGGGGCCGGTGGCGGGCCCCCGCGCGAGGGGCGCCGGCTCAGCCGCGCGAGCCCTCGGCGCCGCCGGGGGCGGGCTCCGGAGGGTCGTCCGGGCCGGCGTCGCCCGCGTCGCTCGCGGCCGCCTCGGAGGACTGCTCGTCGGGCTCCGTCCCCGAGGCCGCGTACGGGTCGTCGGCGTCGAGGTCGTCGGCGGTCGACCACCACGGGTCGCCCTCGTCGTCGGGCGCGTCCGCCAGCCGCGGCCCGGCCGGATCGCCGGCCAGCGCGGGATCTGGCTCCTCGCCGGCCGGGCGCGGGCGGGTCGCGCCGGGGTCGGCGTGCCCCTCGTCGGGATCGAGCTCCCAGAGCGGCGGATCCTCGTCCTCGTCGACGTCGCCCGCCCAGCCGTCGAGCGTGGCGTCGTCGTCCGGCCCCGAGCCGCCCGGCGGATCGTCCGGATCGGCGCCGAGGTCGTCGTCCTCGTCCTCGAGCCCGCCCCATTCGCTCCAGCGGCGGCCCGGCGGACTGCGCTTCTCGAGGTAGGCCGCGATCAGCACGCTGATCTCGAACAGCACCACCAGCGGCGCCATCACCAGCAGCATCGTGACCGGATCGGGGGTCGGCGTGATCACGGCCGAGACGACCGCCGCGATCAGGACGACGATCCCGCGCTGCTTGCGCAGCTGACGGACGTTCATCACGCCCAGGCGGCTGATCCCGAGCACGAGCACCGGGATCTGGAAGACGATCCCGGTCCCGGCCAGGAACAGGGCGACGAACTTGTAGTAGTCCTTCGCCTGGACGAGGACGTCGAACGCCTGGTCGTTGAAGTTCTGCAGGAAGTCGACGGCCCGTGGCAGCGCCAGGAAGTAGCCGAAGGCGACGCCGGCGTAGAAGAGGAACGGGATCCCGATCATCATCGGCAGCACGACCCGTCTCTCGCGGGTCGTGAAGGCCGGGATCAGGAACGCGTAGAGCTGGAACAGCAGCAGCGGCAGCGCGATCACCAGCGCCGCGTAGAGCGAGACGTTGATCGTCTGGAAGAACGGCTCCGCAACGCCGAGGGTGACCGGCTGGCGCTTGGTCGACGTCGGCGCCAGCCGGGCGGCCGCGTCGAGCGCCCGCGACGCCTCGCCGACGCGGCGGACCTGCTCGGCCGCCCGGCCGCGCTCGGCGGCCGGACGCCCGGCCGCGAGATCGGTCGTCGTCCGCGACAGCTCCGACAGGGCCGGCGTCAGCCGCCGCATCGCCTTGGCGACCGCCTGGTCGAAGCAGGCGCTCTTCTCGAGCGCGTCTCCGGCCCCGCGACAGTCGCCGACCTTCTGCGACTTCTCGAGCGGCCGGTTGACGATGTCGAGGACGTTCTTGTGCTGCCAGTAGGTGAAGCTGAACGCGACGACGAGGATTCCCAGCGAGACGAACAGGCGCGTCCGCAGCTCGCTGAGGTGCTCGACCAGCGTCAGCCGGGCCTCGTGCGAGACCGGGCGGAGGGTCGGCATCGGTGGGTCGATCGGCTACTCGCCGGGCGTCTTCTCGCGCTGCTCGACCGGCTGGGCGGTGACGGTCTCCTCGGGCCCGGCGTCGAGCGCCTCGGCCTTCGGCTTGGCGTCGTCCTTGTCGTTGCCGGCGATCGAGTCCTTGAACTCACGCATTCCGGTGCCGAGCTGCTTGCCGAGACCCGGCAGCTTCTTCGGCCCGAAGATGACCAGCACGACGAGCAGGATGATGAGGAGCTCGGGCACGCCGATTCCAAGGGGCATAAGGGGATCCTTCCATGTAGCGGTCGACAAGGGAACGTCGTGGACGGAAGGACGGACGCCTTCGCGTTGCTCCACCGCGGCATCGTCCCTGCAATCCGCGCGGTTTCGGATCGCCGACGGGCGGCCCCAACGCGTTCGCGGCGGCGGTGAACGCGGCGTGAACGGGGTCGTCGCGCGGCAGCGCCGCTCAGAGCCGGCGGTCGACCACGCCGCGGGCGATCAGCCGCAGCGCGCCCGAGCGCCCGCCGTCGAGGCCGTCGGGCAGCGCCGCGAGCGCCTGCTCGACGAGCGTTCGCGCGCGGTCCTCGGTCTCGGTCGTGGCGCCGGTGGCCACGATCCGGTCGCAGACGTCCGCCGCCAGCTCGGGCGTCGTCACCGAGCGCACGTCGAGCGCCCGCAGCCCGGGATCGCGCTCGCGGGCCAGCAGCAGCGGCAGCGTCGCCGTCCCGTCCAGCAGGTCGGTCCCGCGCGGCTTGCCGGTCACCTCGGGCGGGCCGACCACGTCGAGCACGTCGTCGAAGAGCTGGAAGGCGACGCCGATCGCCGACGCGAAGCCCGCGAACGCCTCCGGCGGGTCGGCGGCCACCAGCGCCCCGAGACGCGCGGCGGCCTCGAACAGCGCGCCGGTCTTGAGCCGGCAGCGCGTCATGTAGCGGGACTCCTCGACGTCGCCGCGCCAGGCGTCGGCCCGCTGCAGCAGCTCGCCCTGGGCGAGCGCCCGGCTGGCCGCGGCCAGGACCCGGACGGCGGCCGCGTCGCCGCCACCGGCGAGCTCGGCGAAGGCCGCCGCGAAGAGCGCGTCGCCGAGGCAGCCGGCGGCCGCGCGGCCGTGGGCGTGGAAGGTCGTCG
>NZ_AGUD01000103.1 GCF_000240225.1 Patulibacter medicamentivorans | reverse complement strand
CGCCGCCGCGCTGGTCGACGGCGACCCGGGGGAGGGCATCGCGACCGCGGCGCTGGCCGCGGCGCCGGTCGCGGTCGCCCGTCGCGCGCTGCGGCGGATCGCCGAGGACGCGGTCGGCCGTCCCTGCTCCCGGATCGAGCGGCGGCTGGAGGAGGTCCTGGCCCTCGACCCGCGCCGCCGCGGCCGCGCGGCGCTCGACGTCGGTGACGGCGTGCGGGTGGTGGCGACGGCCGAGCGGACGTGGTGCGAGCCGTTGGCCTCGTAGACTCGGGTCCGTGCGCGACCCGAACATCGGCGAGATCCTGATCCAGTCGGACGACCTCCAGCGGCGGGTGGCCGACATCGGCGCCGAGATCAGCCGCGACTACGAGGGCCGCGAGATCCTGCTGGTCTGCGTGCTCAAGGGCGCGGTGCTGTTCGTCGCCGACCTGATGCGCGAGCTGACGATCCCCTGCCAGGTCGACTTCATGGCCGTCTCCTCGTACGGCTCGGCGACCCGGTCGAGCGGCGTCGTGCGGATCCTCAAGGACCTCGACAAGCCGATCGAGGGCCAGCACGTGCTGATCGTCGAGGACATCATCGACTCCGGCCTGACGCTCCAGTACCTGCTGCGCAACCTCCGCTCGCGCAACCCCGCGTCGCTCGAGGTCTGCTCGCTGCTGACCAAGCCCAGCCGCCGCGAGGTCGACCTGCCGATCCGCTACACCGGCTTCGAGCTGCCCGACCGCTACGCCGTCGGCTACGGGCTGGACCTGGCCCAGCGCTACCGCAACCTGCCCTACGTGGCGGCGCTGACCGCCGCCGCGGTGGCCGCCGCCGACTGACGCCGCGGCGCCTCCGGAGGGCCATCCGCGGACCCGGTCCGGGGGCCCGCCGCCCGAGGCGTAACGGAGTCGCAACACCCACCCGGCGAGGCGGTTACAGCGCCGTTGCTACGCTTCGTCTCCGACCCCGTGCTTCCGTCGATCCGATGGGAACGGGGCCGGCACACCACATGAGCCGGTTCTTCAAGAGCGCACTGTTTCCCATCCTCATCGTGCTGTTGCTGGCGTTCTTCGCCCAGCGACTGTTCACGAGCGAGTCGACGGTGAAGGCCACCTTCAGCGAGTTCCAGACCCAGCTGGACAACAGCGAGATCGACCGAGTCGTCGTCCAGACCAAGGACAACTCGATCAAGGTCTACCTGAAGAACGACAAGACGTACCAGGTGGGCTACATCCCCGACTACGGCTCGCAGCTGGAGTCGCAGCTCGCTGCCGCGGCGCAGGAGAAGAAGATCACGAAGTACGACATCAAGTCGTCGCGCACTTCGGGTCTCTGGCAGATCCTCGCCTACGCGATCCCCTTCATCCTCTTCCTCGGCCTCTGGTTCCTGATCATGAATCAGGTCCAGGGTGGCGGCTCCAAGGTCATGCAGTTCGGCAAGTCGAAGGCCAAGCGGCTCTCGGTCGACTCGCCGAAGATCACCTTCCGCGACGTCGCCGGCGCCGACGAGGCGGTCGAGGAGCTGCACGAGATCAAGGAGTTCCTCGAGAACCCGAAGAAGTTCCAGGCGCTCGGCGCCCGGATCCCGAAGGGCGTGCTGCTCTTCGGCCCTCCGGGCACCGGCAAGACGCTGCTCGCTCGCGCCGTCGCGGGCGAGGCGGGCGTCCCGTTCTTCTCGATCTCCGGCTCGGACTTCGTCGAGATGTTCGTCGGCGTCGGCGCCAGCCGCGTCCGCGACCTCTTCGAGCAGGCCAAGCAGAACTCGCCCTGCATCATCTTCATGGACGAGATCGACGCCGTCGGTCGCCACCGCGGCGCCGGCATGGGCGGCGGTCACGACGAGCGCGAGCAGACGCTGAACCAGCTCCTGGTGGAGATGGACGGCTTCACGATGACGGACAACATCATCCTCATCGCCGCCACCAACCGCCCGGACATCCTCGACCCGGCGCTGCTGCGCCCGGGCCGCTTCGACCGCCAGATCGTCGTCGACCGCCCGGACCGCAAGGGCCGCGCGAAGATCCTCGAGGTCCACACCCGCGGCAAGCCGCTGGCCGGCGACATCGAGATCGAGGCCCTGGCCGGCCAGACCCCGGGCTTCACCGGCGCCGACCTGGCCAACCTCGTCAACGAGGCGGCGCTGCTCGCGGCTCGCTCCGGCAAGAAGCAGATCACCCAGCACGAGCTCGAAGAGGGCATCATGCGCGTGATCGCGGGGCCGGAGAAGAAGACCCGCGTGATGACCGAGAAGGAGCGCGAGATCACCGCGTACCACGAGATGGGCCACGCGTTCGTGGGCCACTTCCTGGAGAACGCGGATCCGGTCCACAAGATCTCGGTCGTCGGTCGCGGCCAGGCTCTCGGCTACACGATCTCGATGCCGTCCGAGGACAAGTTCCTCACCACGCGCGCCCAGCTGCTCGACCAGATGGCGATGACGCTCGGCGGCCGCGCGGCGGAGGAGATCGTCTTCGGCGAGATCACCACCGGCGCCTCGAACGACCTCGAGAAGGTCACCGCCACCGCCAAGCAGATGGTGATGCGGTTCGGCATGAGCGAGCGGCTCGGGCCGCGCGTCTTCGGCCACGACCACGGCCAGCCGTTCCTCGGCCGCGAGTTCAACTCGGAGCCCGACTACTCCGACGAGATCGCCCGCGAGATCGACGACGAGATCCGGCGGATCGTCGAGGACGCGCACCAGCGCGCCACCGACCTCCTGACCGAGCACCGCGAGCTGCTCAACCGGATCTCGGAGATCCTGATCCGGCGCGAGACGATCGAGCGCGACGAGTTCCTGGCGCTGCTCGACGGTCGCCACGAGGACGACGTCTTCCACGACGAGCCGCCGTCGCTGCCCCCGGGCGCGCCGTCGACCGACGAGGAGCGCACCGAGCGTCCGGCCCCAAGGCCGCTGCCGCGTCCCGGCCTCGGCACCGCGATGAGCGGTGGCGACGGTCCGGCGGGCCCCCAGCTGGCGTAGCCGGCGGCACCAACGAGACTCGACGACGGCGGCCCACGGGCCGCCGTCGGTCGTTCTGGGCGTACCCTCCCGGCGATGCCTGCGCCGTTCGCCGTGATGGGGATCGTCAACGTCACTCCGGACTCGTTCAGCGACGGGGGCGAGTGGTACGACCGCGACGCCGCCGTTCGCCACGGGCTCGAGCTGGCCGCGGCGGGGGCGACGATCCTCGACGTCGGCGGCGAGTCGACCCGGCCGGGAGCCGCCGCCGTCGACGAGCGCGAGGAGCTGCGCCGGGTCGTGCCGGTGATCGAGGGCCTGTCGGCGGCGCTGCCGGCCCTGACGCTGTCGGTCGACACCACCAAGGCGGCGGTGGCCGCCGCCGCGCTCGACGCGGGCGCGGCCTACGTCAACGACGTCAGCGGCCTGCGCCACGACCCCGAGATGGCGGCGCTGGTCGCCGACCGCGGGGCGCGCTGCTGCCTGATGCACATGCGGGGCGAGCCACGGACGATGCAGCAGGCGCCGCGGTACGACGACGTGGTCGACGACGTGCGGGCGTTCCTCGAGCGGCAGCTCGCGGCGACGGTCGCCGCCGGGGTCCCGGAGGAGCGGATCGACCTCGACCCGGGGATCGGCTTCGGCAAGACGCTCGAGCACAACCTCGAGCTGCTGCGGCGGCTCGACGAGATCGTGGCGATCGGCCCGCGGGTCGTGATCGGGACCTCGCGCAAGAGCTTCCTCGGGCGGATCACCGGCCGAGACGACCCCCGCCAGCGGCTGGCCGGGACGATCGCGACCAACGTCCTGGCGCTGGCCGCCGGGGCCCGGGTGTTCCGGGTCCACGACGTCGGCGCGGTCCACGACGCGCTGGCGGTCGCGGCGCGGGTGCTCGGGGACCCCGGACCGGCGCGCTGACGGGACCGACGATCCGCCGCCTGGTCCACCTGCTGCTCGCCCGACCACGGGCGATCGTCGTCGCCGCCGTCCTGCTGGTGGCGATCGGCGTCGGCTACGGCGTGCCGGTGATCGGCCAGCTGGGCGCCACCGGCGACGACTTCCAGGATCCGGCCGCGCCGGCCCGGCTCGCGGCCGACGCGATCGAGCGCCAGCAGCACCGCGAGCTGGGGGCGGCCAGCTACCCCGCGGTGGTCGTCGTGCGCGCTCCCGGCGACGTCCGGCGCGACGCTCGCGGCTCGCGCGCCCACGTCCGCCGGGTCGTGCGCGCGCTGAAGGGCGAGCGGGCGGTGCTGCGCGTGGTCGATCCGCTGGCCGGTCGTCGGGCGCTGGAGCGGGCGCGGGCGCGGGTCGATCGCCGGATCGCTCGCGGGCG
>NZ_AGUD01000104.1 GCF_000240225.1 Patulibacter medicamentivorans | reverse complement strand
CCGCCGCGGGCTGCTGGCCGGCGCCGGCACGCTCGCGGCCGGGACGCTGGTGGCCCCGGCGACGGTCGCCGCGCGGCTGCTGCCCGACCCGACCGCCGTGCGGCCGCGGCGACCGCTGGCGCGCGGCGGCCGCTTCCCCCAGGGCGTGATGGCGGGGCAGCCGGACACGCGCGGGATCACGCTCTGGACCCAGCTGCAGGAGCCCGAGCTGCGCGGCGCGCTGGAGCTGGAGGTCGCCCGCGATCCCGGCTTCGCGCGGGTCGTCCACCGGCAGCGGGTACCGGTCCGGGCCAACGCGGCCGGAACTGCCAGCGCGCGCGTCGAGGGCGCGCCGCTGCGACCGCACGAGCAGTACTGGTACCGGTTCGCGACCGCCGACCGCAGCTCGCCGGTCGGGCGCTTCCGGACGTTGCCGCCGGCCGACTCGGCGACGCCGGTCCGGATCGGCTTCTGGTCGTGCCAGATGTACTTCATGGGCTACTTCACCGGCCAGGCGGCGCTGGCCGACGAGGACCTCGACCTGGTCGTCTGCCTGGGCGACTACGTCTACGACACCTACCTGGACCTGACGCGGCGCGAGCCGCGACCGGCCGGCGGCAGCGGCGTGGCCCGCACGCTGCCCGAGTACCGGGCCAAGTACGCGGTCTACCGCAGCGACGCCGACCTGCGGCGGATGCACGCCAACCACGCGTTCCTGCCGGTCTGGGACGACCACGAGGTCGCCAACGACTACGACGCCGACGGGGTCGACGGCGTCGGGGGCGCCGCCTTCGCCGCGCGGCGGGCGGCGGGCTACCGGGCGTGGCTGGAGCACATGCCGGTCGAGCACCGCCCGGGAACCGCGCCGCGGGTCTTCCGGCGGGCACGGGTCGGCGGGCTGCTGGACCTGTTCCTGCTCGACGCGCGCCAGTACGCGCGGGCCGGCGGGACGCTGCTCGGCGACGCCCAGCGGCGGTGGCTGCTGGACGGCCTGACGTTCAGCCGCGCGGCATGGAAGCTGCTCGGCAACCCGGTGATGCTGATGGACATGGCGAACACGATCGACGGGGCGGTGATCGGGGCGCCGAAGCACTCGTGGCAGGCCCACGCCGACGAGCGGCGGCTGGTGGGGCAGACGCTGCGGGCCCGCGGCGTCGACGACGTCGTCTCGATCGCCGGCGACGCCCACGCCTTCTACGCCGGGGTCGCCACCACCGACGGCGGCAGCCGCGGGACGCCGTTCGCGACCGAGGTCGTCGCCGGCACGATCGCCGCCTCGAACCTGGCCACCTCGGCGCTCGAGCTGGTCGCCCCGCTGACCGGCCCGCTGGCCGGCGGCCTCGGGCTGGCCGCCAACCCGCACCTGGTCTTCTCGAACGCGACCGCCCACGGCTACACGGTCGTCGAGGCCCGCCGCGAGGAGCTGCTGGTGCAGCTGCGGGCGGTCGACACGATCCTGCGCCCGACCGCCTCCGTCCGGACGCTGGCGTCGCTGCGCGTGCCGCGCGGGCGGGTCGCGGTCGAGCGGACCGGGTAGGGGAGGGCGCTGGCGTCATCTCACCCCGGCGCCCGCGCAGCGGCGTCACGTCGCCCCGCCTACCGCCGCGAACTGACGCCACCCCACGGACGGCGCGGCGAACTGACGCCGCGGCGCGCCCCCTACGGCTCCAGCACGACCTTGCCGACGGCCCGCCGCTCGTCGAGCGTCTTCAGCGCGTCGACGGCCCGCTCGAGCGGGAAGCGGGCGCCGATCGGCGGGTCGATCGCGCCGGCGTCGATCAGCTTGCCGATCTCGGCGCCGATCGCGGGCCCGAGCGTGCGGTCGCGGAACAGCCACTCGCCCCAGGCGGCGCCGAGGACCTCGGTGTTGCCGAGCAGCAGGCGGTTGACCTTGACGCTCGGGATCTCGCCGCCGGTGAAGCCGACCACGGCCAGCCGGCCCGCCGGGCGCAGCGAGCGGAGGCTGTCGGTGAAGCGGTCGCCGCCGACCGGGTCGATGATCAGGTCGACGCCGCCGCCCGACAGCTCCTTGACCTGGTCCTTCCAGGGGCCGTCGGAGCGGACGACCTCGTCGGCGCCGGCGGCGCGGGCGATCCGCTCCTTCTCGTCGGTCGAGACGACGGCGAACGTCCGGGCACCCAGGCCCTTGGCGACCTGCAGCGTGGCGGTGCCGACGCCGCCGGCGGCGCCGTGGACCAGCACCGACTCGCCCTCCTTCAGGCGCCCGCGGGTGACCAGCGCGAACCAGGCCGTGTGGTAGTTCAGGATCAGCGCCGCGCCCTGCGCGTCGTCGAGCCGGTCGGGGATCGGGAAGGTCAGGTCGGGCGAGGCGACGGCAACCTCGGACCAGCCGCCGAGCATGCAGAAGGCCGCGACCCGCTGACCGGGCTCCAGGCCGGAGCCCGCCGGGGCGCTGCGGACGACCCCGCCGACCTCGCTGCCCGGGACGAACGGGACCGGCGGCTTCATCTGGTACATGCCGCGCGTCTGCAGCAGCTCGGGGAACGAGACCCCGGCGGCGCCGACCTCGACGACCACGCCCTCGCCGCCGAGCAGGTTGTCGGCCGGGCCCGGCTCGGGCAGGTCCACCAGCTTCAGGGCCGTGTCCGGGCCGGTGAGCTCGGTGATCTGCTGTGCCCTCATCCTGCGCTCCCTCGTCGCGTGCCGCGGCCGTCGCCGCGCGCCTGATCGCCACGGGTACCGCTCGGTACCAGCAGCCGGCCGGACACTACCGCCTGTCGCCGGCGGCCGCGAAGCGGCGGGCCCCTCGCGGCGAGCCGGCGTCGACCCACCCGGCCCGGCGGGGCCCGCCGGCGACCGCGGATGACGCCTCGGGTTGCGGGATATCGACCACCTCGACCCTCGGACGAGGCTCCGGGTCGGTCGCGGACTCAGGTCCAGGGCAGGGTGTAGAGCTTGGTGAAGCTCATCGCCCGGATCGCCTCGCGAACGCCCTCCTTGACGCCCAGGCCGCTGTCGCCTACGCCGCCGAACGGCGTCACCTCGGAGCGGTATCCGGGCAGCTCGCGCACGTTCACCGTCCCCGCGCGCAGCTCGCGGACGCAGCGCATCGCCGATTGGAGGTCGCGGGTGCAGACGCCGGAGGAGAGCGCGTAGGGCGTCGCGTTGGCGACCGCGATCGCGTCGTCCAGGTCGGCGACCCGAATCACCGGCGCGACCGGGCCGAAGGTCTCGGACGCGACCAGATCGGCGTCGCGGGGCACGTGGTCGAGCACCGTCGGCTGCATCAGCGCGCCGTCGCGGGTGCCGCCGAGCAGCAGCCGCGCCCCGGCCTCGAGCGCGGTCGCGACCCGCTGCTCGACGCTCGCCGCCGCGTCGGCGCTGATCAGCGTGCCGACGTCGGTCCGCTCGTCGGCCGGGTCGCCGACCACCAGCGTCCGCGTGCGCGCCACCATCCGCTCGACCAGCGCGTCGGCGATCGGCTCGGCGGCGAGGATCCGCTTGACGGCCGTGCAGCGCTGGCCCCCGCTGCGGAAGGCCCCGGTCACCGCCAGCGCGGCCGCCTCGTCCAGGTCGGCGTCGGCCAGGACGATCAGCGGGTCGTTGCCGCCCAGCTCGAGCATCGCCCGCCGGTAGCCCAGCCGGCCGGCGATCATCTTGCCGACCGCGACGCTGCCGGTGAACGCGACCACCGCCACCCGGTCCTCCGCCAGGACCTCGTCGAGGAACGCCTCGGGCTCGGCCGCGAGCACCGTCACGGCGCCGGCCGGGACCCCGGCGGCGGCGACGATCGCGCCCAGCCGCAGGCCGCTGAGCGGAGCCCGCTCGGACGGCTTGCAGACGATCGGGGCGGCGGCCGCGATCGCCGGGGCCAGCTTGTGGGCGACCTGGTTGAGCGGCAGGTTGAACGGGGTCATCGCCGCGACCAGCCCGGCCGGCAGCTGCAGGGTGTGGGCGCGACGGTCGCGGCCGTCGGCGGTGATGTCGCCGGAGAAGCTCTCGCCGCGATCGGCGAGCGCCTCGATCGCCGCGAACCGGAAGACCGCGACGGTGCGGGCGGCCTCGACCCGGGTGTCCTTCAGCGCCAGGCCCGACTCGGCGGTGATCCCGCGCGCCAGCGACTCGCGCTCGGCCTCGACGGCGTCGGCGATCGCGTTCAGCCACGTCGCCCGCTGATGGCGGCTCGGCAGCGGTCGGGCGGCCCACTCCGCGCCCTGTCCGAGCGCGGCGCGGATCGCGGTCCGGTCGGCCAGCGCCACCTCGCCGACGACGCCGCCGTCGTACGGGTTGCGGACGGTCAGCGACACGGTCGCGGCGGTCGGCGCGCTCATGGCGTCCATCATGCCGGCACGCGGGTGGCGGGGCGGTCGCCGACGCGGGCGCGGGATCCACGCGCCGCCGCGGCCAGGTCGGAGGATGCCGCGGCTCAGGCCCCCGGCGCCGGCACCAGCAGGTCGCCGTCGACCTGGGCCAGGGACGAGCAGCCGCACATCGCCAGCGACAGGTCGAGGTCGGCGAGCAGCGAGCGGACGACCTCGCGGACGCCGTCCTGGCCGGCCAGCGCCAGGCCCCAGACGTAGGGGCGCGCGATCAGCACCGCGCGGGCGCCGAGGGCGATCGCCTTCAGCACGTCGGAGCCGGTCCGCACGCCGCTGTCGAGCAGCACCGG
Organism: Patulibacter medicamentivorans; assembly: GCF_000240225.1. GTDB lineage: Bacteria > Actinomycetota > Thermoleophilia > Solirubrobacterales > Solirubrobacteraceae > Patulibacter > Patulibacter medicamentivorans. The sequence goes on along the minus strand of NZ_AGUD01000104.1, from coordinate 2,261 downwards.
CACGCTCGCCGGGACCGCGTCGACGATCGCCGGCAGCTGGTCGAGCGACGCGACCGAGCCGTCGACCTGGCGGCCGCCGTGGTTGGAGACGACGATCCCGTCGATCCCCAGCTCGACCGCGCGGCGCGCGTCGTCGGGGTGCAGGATCCCCTTGACCAGCAGCGGCAGCCCGGTCTCCGAGCGCAGCGCCGCCAGGTCGTCCCAGCTCATCTGGGGGTTCGGGAAGGTCTGCGCCCACTGCTGGATCGCCAGCTGCGGGCTCTCCTCCGGCGGCTCGGCGAGCTTCGACCGGAAGACCGGGTCGGCGGTGTAGTTGGCGATCCCCTCGCCGAGCAGGAACGGCAGGTAGGCCTGCGCGATGTCGCGCGGGCGCCACGGCATCGTCAGCGTGTCGAGGGTGACGACGATCGCCTCGTTGCCGGCGGCCTCGGCGCGGGCGACCAGGCTGCGGCGGACCTCGGGGTCGTTCGGCGGGTAGAGCTGGAACCAGCGCGGCGCGTCGGGCGTGGCGGTGGCGACGTCCTCGAGCGTCGTCGAGGCGGCGTTGCTCAGGCAGCTGGCGACCCCCAGCTCGTTGGCGGCGCGGGCGACGGCCAGCTCGCCCTCCGGGTGGACGATGCTGAGGACGCCGACCGGGCCCAGCACCACCGGGGCGTTGAGCGTCGTGTCGCAGACGGTGGTCGTCAGGTCGCGCTGGCCGACCTCGCCGAGCATCCGCGGGACCAGCCGGTGGCGGTCGAACGCCGCGCGATTGGCCCGCATCGTCCGCTCCTCGCCGGCGCCGCCCGCGACGTACCCGTAGGCCGCGTCGGAGAGCTGCTCGCGTGCGCGCTCCTGGAGCCCGTCGAAGGTCGTCGGGAGCGCCGGCCGCTCGCCGCCGAGTCCGCGGCCGTAGACCTCGAACTGGTAGATGCCGAACGGCAGGGGCGGCGTGCTCATCGCGGATCCTCGGGACTCGTGGTCGGGGCCTGGCGCCCCGGGTTGCAGGACTGTAACCTAGCGGTCCGGGCCGGCGCCGTGGGAGCGCTGCCGGCCGGCGTCGCAAAGACCTGGAGGGGCAGATGCGCGTTCGGGGCAGCAGCAGGGAGCGGAGGATCGCGGGCCGCGGCAGGCGCGTGGCGCTGGCGGTCGGCCTGGCGGCGGTCGTCGGTCCATCGGCGGCCGCGGCGGCCCCGGCCTACGCCCCGGTCGATCGCCCCGGGCCGGCGCTGGGGGTTCCGGCGGCGACGCTCGCCCGGTCGCTCGACTGCTCGCCCGGGATCGACCGCGCGGCCCGCACCCCGGTGCTGCTGGTCCACGGCACCAACGCCAACGTGACCGCCAACTGGTCGTTCACCTACGAGCCGGCGCTGCGGGCGCGCGGCGTCCCCTGGTGCGCGCTCTCGCTGCCGGACTGGGCGACCAACGACATCCAGGTCAACGGCGAGTACGTGGTGGCGGCGATCCGCGCGATCCACCGCCGCGCCGGCCGCCGGATCAGCATCATCGGGGCCAGCCAGGGCGGGATGGTGCCGCGCTGGGCGCTGCGCTTCTGGCCCGACACCCGGCCGATGGTCGACGACCTGATCGGCCTGGCGCCGTCGAACCACGGGACCGCCGTCTTCCGCGACGACACCTGCGCGAAGGGCGGCTGCAAGCCCGCGGAGTGGCAGCAGCGCGACGACTCGGCCTTCATCACCGCGCTCAACAGCCGCCAGGAGACCTTCCCCGGGATCTCGTACAGCAACGTCTACACCCGCACCGACGAGACCGTTCAGCCGAACCTCGACGACCGCGGCAGCTCCTCCCTGCACGGCGGCGGGGGACGGATCAGCAACGTCGCGATCCAGGAGATCTGCCCGGCGGCGACCTCGGAGCACCTGATGACCAGCGCCACCGACGGGATCGCCTACGCGCTGGCGATCGACGCGCTCGAGCACGACGGGCCGGCATCGCGCGAGCGCATCGCCGCCAACGGCTGCAACCAGGGCGCGATCCCGAACGCCGACCCGATCGGCCTGATCCTGTACCTGCCGACGCTGCTCAGCGGCGCCGGCGCGACCGGCGACGTCGGCCGCGAGCCGCTGCTGGCTTGCTACGTCACGGCCAGCTGCCCTGGGGACGCGCCGCCGGTCGTTCCCGGCCCGCCGCCCCGGCTGCGGCTGGAGGCGCGCCCGCGGCGGCTGGTCGCCGGCCGGACCACGCCGGTGCGGCTGACCGTCCGGGCCGACGACGGCACCGCGGTGGCGGGCGCCACGGTCCGGCTCGGCCGGGCGCGCTCC
>NZ_AGUD01000105.1 GCF_000240225.1 Patulibacter medicamentivorans | reverse complement strand
GGGCCGTCGGTCGCTGCGCCGGTCCTCGGTCGCGGCCTCGGGCCTCCGCCGCGGCTCTCGGCGGCTGCTGTCGGGGGCCGTCGACGTCCACCGCCCGGCGGCCGCCCGGACCGCCCTGCGGCGCTGGACCGGGGCGCGCCACGCGAAGGGCGTCCGCCAGCTGGGCGATCGCGCCGCGCGCACGACGACCAAGCGCGGCCGGACCGTCCGCGTGACCGTGGCCTGGCGGCGCGGTGGCCGGATCGGCCTGCTGCGACTGGAGGCCCACGGTGCCGTCGGACCCACGAACGAGCTGGCCGTCGCCTACGCGCGGCTGGCCGATCGCGCCCTGCGCGAGACGCTGCCGCGCCGCGCCTGGGACCGGGTGCTCCAGCAGATCCGGCCCGACGGCTCGATCACCAAGGCGACTGCCCTGCGCGCCTTCTCGGTCGCCTACGGCCGGCTTCCGGGCGTTCCCCGGCCCACCGGGGTCCGCGCCAGCGTCCCCTCGGGCACCCTCGCGGTGCAGTGGATCCTGCGCTATCGGTCGACCCTGACCCGCGCCCAGCGGCGCGTCGTCGATCGGGCGCTCGGTCTGCTGGAGCCCGCGAAGGGCGGCCACTCGATCCAGGGCACGCTGCTGGCCGACGCCAACTTCACCCAGGACGACGGCCTGACCGCGGTCGCCGACCACTGGGCGCAGGTGATCGGCGGCCACCTCGGGATGCCGCTGACGACCCCGATCATCGCCGGCGACACGAAGACGAACATCGACTCCCGCGGCAAGCAGGTGCTCGCCGACGCGACCCCGGTCCAGCGCTACGGCCTGGCCGGCGAGCGGGTCTGCCGGATCCGGGTCAGCGACCACGGCCGCGGCCTTCCCGCCCGCACGCTGCGGGTGGTGATGGCCCACGAGGTCTTCCACTGCTTCGAGTTCCAGATCGACGCCGGGTGGACCGCGGAGCCCCCGTGGATCATCGAGGGGATGGCGTCGTGGGCGGCGCTCGAGGTCGAGCCCTTCGACGGGCTGAACTGGGTCGGCAGCTACGCCGGCAGCCCCGCGACGCCGCTGTTCGAGCGCAGCTACGACGCGGCCGGCTTCTTCGGCCACGCCGTCGACGTCGAGGGGTCGCTGTGGTCGCGCGTGCCCTCCGTCCTGCGGGCCCGGACCAACGTCGAGCGGTTCGCCGCGCTCGGCGGCGAGGGATTGCTGAGCACCTGGGCGTCGAGCGTCGTCCGCTCCGAGCCGCTCGGCCCGGAGTGGGTCATGCGCGACCCGGTCGGCAACCCGGTCGGCCTGACCGCGCACGAGAAGTGGACCGGGACGGCCGTCCTCGGCGCCAAGCCCTACACGCTCCAGCACTCGGTCTTCGAGGCGGCCCCCGAGCGGCCGATCGTGAACTTCGGGATCGAGGGCCACTGGCGCGCGACCTGGCCCGGACGCTCGCAGTACGCCGACCAGCCGGACATCTGGTTCTGCGCCAGCGAGGACCCGGGCGAGTGCACCTGCCGCGACGACGAGGACGGCAAGGTCCCCGCCACGCAGCCGCTGAACGAGATCGTCTGGGTCGCGGTCACCGGCGACCCGGGCAACGGCTCGGGCGGCTCGATCGTGTCGTACCGCCGCGAGGACTTCTGCCGGCCGAAGGACAAGGGCCCGAAGCCGCGACCGCGGCCGATCCCGCGACCGCGCTGCAACGGCAGCGGCTGCGGACGGACCAACGGCGATCCCCACCTGGGCACGTTCGACGGCGCGAGCTACGACTTCCAGGCCGCCGGCGAGTACACGCTGGCCGACTCGACGACCGACGGCCTGCTGGTCCAGGCACGGCAGGAGCCGTGGAGGGACTCGCGTTACGTCGCGATCGACACCGCCGTCGCGATGCGCGTCGGCGGCGCGACGGTCGAGGTTGACAAGGGCATGGACGTGCGCGTCGATGGCGACCCGGTGCGGCTCGCCGGCGGCCGCCAGCTGGGGCTGAAGGGCGGCGGGGCGGTCGAGCGCCACGACGAGGACGTGGCCGTCCGCTGGCCCGACGGGACCGTCGGCTACGTCTGGGCGGTCGGCGACTACGGCGTCGCGCTCGCCCTCCAGCCGGCCGCCGGCCGTGCCGGCAGGCTGCGCGGGCTGCTCGGCGACTTCGACGGCAACCCCGACGACGACTTCGTCGGCCGTGACGGCAGGCGCTATCCGGCCGCGAAGCTGGCCGGCGACGACACGTCGAAGTCCGCCTTCCGCGCCCTCTACGACGGCTTCGGCCGCAGCTGGCGGGTCGGGGAGCGGACCTCGCTCTTCCACTACCCGAAGGGCAAGGGGCCCGACGACTACCTGCGCAAGGGCTTCCCGAGCCGGTTCTTCACGATCGACATGCTCTCGCCGGCCAAGCGCGCCGCGGCCGAGAAGATCTGCCGGGCGAAGGGGATCACCGACGAGCAGCTGCTGGAGGAGTGCATCCTCGACGTCGCGATCACCGGTCGCAAGGCGTTCGCCTCGAGCGCCGGCGTGCTCGCGGACCTCGTCGAGCGGCCGCTGGCGGGCGGCTGGACCCCGCTCGGCGACGGCGTCGCGGCCACCGACGTGCCGGCTGTCGCCGCCGACGGCGGCGGGATCAGCGTCGCCTATCCGGCGCCCGGCGCCAGCGCGCTGGACGTCGCCAGCTTCGCGCCGAGCGCCGGCGGGATCGGCGGGGTCGGCCACGTCACGGCCTTCGGCGGCTGGCAGAGCGTCGGCGACGCCGTCTTCCTGCCACGGCCGGGGGGCGGCGTGCAGCTGCTGGCCGACGGCTTCCGCGACGGCTTCTCCGGCACCGCGTCGTCGGCCCGCGGCGCCGACGGCAGCTTCGCGCCGCCGGTCGGTCTCGCTGCCGCCTACGAGGGCCTCGGGCGCGCCGGCGTGCTGGCGTCCGACGGCGCACCGCTGGTGCCGACGACCTTCCAGAGCGGCCTGTCGATCGTCCACGGCGACCAGCGGGTCGACCTCTCGGGCGCTGTGCCCGGGTTCTCCTACGCGCCGGCGCTCGCCTTCGACGGCGGCGGGCGGCTGTGGCTGTCCTGGTACGAGATCTCCGACGAGCCTGGTCGCAGCGGGGTCTACCTGCTGCAGATCGACCCAGCCAGCGGCGGGCCGGCCGCCGGCGCGACGGCCCAGCAGGCGCCCGGCAGCGGGGGTCAGGACAACAACAGCGGGCAGCGTGGCTGGGCCTGCGCCGCGCTCTGCCGGGTGGTCTACGTCGACGGCGCGCGGACGGCGGGCCGGCTGGTCTCGTGGGCTCCAGGCGAGGCGACGGCGACGACGATCGCCCGTGCCAGCGGCAATGACCCGATCGCCGCGCCGGCCGCCGCCTACGCCTCCGACGGGCGGCTCTGGGTGACCTGGATCCAGGACGACCGGCGGCTGGTGGCGACGCTCGGCGACGACCGCGGGGCCGGCGGCCGCCAGGTCCAGGTCGACCCGCCCGTGGGCGCCAGCCGGGCGCTGGCGACCGTGCCGATCGCCTCGCCCGCGGGGCTCGTCGTCGCGGCCACCTGGGCGACCGCCGGCGGGCAGGGCGTCCAGGCGACGGTCGTCCCGCCGCCGGCCACGGGCTCCAGCGGCTGAGCGGCTGCCCGCGACCGCTCACCGGCCCGCTGGGGCACCCGCTACCGTCGGCGCATGGGCGAGCGGTCCGACCCCTCCGGCGCCGCCACGGTCCTGATCCTCGGGGGCACCGGCGAGGGGCGGGCGCTGGCCGAGCTGCTGGCGCCACGCCCGGGGCTGCGGGTGATCAGCTCGTTGGCCGGCCGCGTCGAGCAGCCGGCGTCGCTGGCCGGCGAGGTCCGCCGCGGCGGCTTCGGCGGTGCCGCGGCGCTGGCCCGCTGGCTGGTCGAGGAGCGGGTGACGGTCCTGGTCGACGCGACCCACCCGTTCGCGGCCCGGATCTCGCATGCCGCCGCCGATGCCTGCGATCAGGTCGGCGTGCCGCTGGTGGCGCTCCGCCGCCCCGGGTGGACCGCGGGTCCAGGCGACGACTGGCGGTGGGCGGACGACCTCGCCGCCGCCGCCGAGGCCGTGGCGGCGGTCGGCCGCCGCGCGCTGCTGACGGTCGGCCGCGGCGACCTGGCGGCGTTCGCCGGCGTCCGCGACGTCTGGTTCCTGGTTCGCAGCATCGAGCCCCCCGTCGGGCCGCGGCCGCCCGAGCACGCCCTGCTGCTCGCGCGCGGGCCGTTCGCGCTCGCCGACGAGTTGGCGCTGCTGGACGAGCACCAGATCGACGTCGTCGTCACCAAGGACAGCGGCGGCGCGGCCACGCGCGCGAAGCTCGACGCCGCGCGCCAGCGGCAGATCCCGGTCGTGATCGTGCGCCGGCCGCCGCTCCCCGGCGGCGACGCGATCGCGATCGTGGACGACGCGGTGGCCGCGGCGGCCGCCGTCGCCGCGCTGGTCTCCGCTGGCCCGGGAACGTCGGGCGCGCGGTAGCGGTCGAGCCGGGCCGCTGCGCCGCCGCTCACCAGGTCGGTCGCGCCCGCCGCGCCGCCAGGTCCGCCCTCGCGCCGCCGGCGGTGATGATCGCCTCCAGCACCGCGCGGGCGGCGACGACGGCGCTCGCGTCCAGTACGTCGCGCAGCTCGGCCTCGATCGCGGTTCCGGTCGCGATCGCGATCCCGCGGACCGTCGCGCCCTTGTCGGTCAGCTGGAGCCGGCGGGCGCGACGGTCCGCGGGATCGACGACCCGCTCGACGAAGCCGTCGCGCTCCATGTCGTCGACTAGCCGGCTGGCGCTCTGCTTGGTGACGCCGAGCCGCTCCGCTAGCCCGTTGACCGTCGGCCGCTCGGCGGCAACGGCACGGATCACGTAGCCGAAGGACGGGCGCATGTCGGCGATCCCGCGGTCCTGCATCGCGGCCAGCAGCCGGTCGCTGACCGCGCTCATCGCTCCGGCCAACAGGATCGGCAGGTCGGCGGCCGCAGCGTCGTCGGTCACAGCGCCCACGGCGGGGAGAAGGGCTCGCCGCCGTCGACCATCGCCTGACCGGCGGCCGCCATGCAGCAGATCGCGGTGCACGGCTCGCCGCCGTCGTTGGTGAGCCGGAAGTCGGTGTCGGGGGGCACGCAGATCGCGTCGCCGGCCGCCAGCTCGTGGCGGCGATCGTCGACGACGAAGGTCATCCGTCCGTCGAGGATCAGGAACGACTCGCCGTGGGTGAGGGAGTGGCGAGGGCTGCCGGCCCCGGGGTGCAGGACGACCTTCCATGCGGACACGGCGTGCGATCCGCGGGTCGGCGACGCGTAGCCGGTGATCTCGGTGCCCGCCTGTCCGAAGCGGGGGGCGTTGTCGTGACGGATGACGGTCTCGGGCATGCGGGGCTCCTGGTCGAGGAGCGCGCAGCATATGGTCAGCTGATGCTGATTGTCAATAGAAGCTGACTATCTGTCGGGCCCGCGGCCTCAGGCGGTGGCGAAGGCCGGCGACGGCGACGGCACCCGCGCAACGGGGCGGACGAGCCGGTCGGCCCGTCCGCCCCGAGGCCTCAGCGCCGCGGCTCGACCTCGACCACCGACTCGGCCAGCCGCCGCGTCGGATCGCGGTCGTCGCCGGCGTGCCAACTCACCAGGCCGAGCAGCGGCTCGTCGCCGCCGACGCCGTTCCAGCGCAGCGGGAACGACCGCTCCGCCGGGCCCTCGGCGTGCGCCGGGTCGCCGGCCACCGTCAGCCCCGGCTCGGGCTGCGGATCGTTCGGACGCGGGTCGTCGACGATCCACGTCCGCCGGTCGAAGCGCACGTGCGACCCGTCGTCCGGCATCGACGTCTGCGTGAGCACGACGTAGCGGCCCGGGACCGGCCAGGCCAGCTCCGCGTCCTGGTCGGCGAAGACCCCGGCGACGCGGATGTCGGACGGGCTCCACCGCCCGTCCTCGTCCGTGTCGCGGTAGAGGAAGTGCGCCGCGTAGTCGGGACGGGGCTCGTGCGTCGCCATCCGGGTCCGCAGGAGCGCCGTGCCCGGGGGCACCGTCATTCTGGCCTGGTGCTCCTCGACGCCGGCGTCGGGCACCGAGTCGGTGACCTGGTCGCGGTCGACCGTCGGCGCGATCAGGCCGTGGGCGACGCCGGCGACGGTTCCGGAGATCCGGGCGGTCACCGTCCGCTCACCCGACCGGTCGGCCTGCTCGATCCGCACCCGCGCCGGCGGGTCGACGATCCCGGGGTTGCGGGCCGCGACCGGGATCCGCAGCTGGCGGCCCGTCGCCGCGTCGCGCAGCACGATCGTGCGGTCGCCGAACGCCCGCGACCCGAGCGGCGCCGCGACGGCGACGCTCAGCCGCTGTCGTGCGCCCGGGGCGACCGTGAACCGGGCCGGCGTCACCCGCACCGTCGGGGCGCCGGTTCCGCCTCCTTCGACGGTTGCCGTCCAGGTCGCCTCGCGGTCGGCCACGCTGGCCACCGTCCGTTCGACCGTCGTCGGCGCGACCAGCGTCCCGAGGCTGATCGACGGCAGGTTCAGGTCGCGGGGCGCCAGCGGCTGCGGGTCGCCCTCGATCGCGCCCGGATCGAGCGCCTCGGCGACCCGCCGGTACTCCTCGGCGGTCGGGGCCAGCACCAGCCCGGCATCGGCGGCGGCGCTCGGGTCGATCCGCCCGCCGCCGACGGCGACGTGCGGCGCCGGCCCATCGCCGCCGCTCGCCGTCACGGGTGCGGTGGTGGTGGCCAGCGCCGAGCGGATCGCGGCCGGCGACCAGGTCGGCCGCGCCTGACGCAGCAGCGCCGCAGCGCCCGCCGCCGCCGGCGTCGCCATCGACGTCCCGGAGCGGGCCGCGAACCGCTCGTGCGGCTCCAGGCCGACCTGGGCGGCGTAGGTGTCCGGTGCGTAGGCCGACAGCACGCCGACGCCGGGCGCGGTGACGTCGGGCCGGAGCAGGTCGCGGGTCGCCGGGCTCGGCCCCCACGACGAGAGCCAGGCGCTGCGATCGGTCTGCCAGTCGCTGGCGCCGGCGGCCGCGAACGAGGCGGTGGCCCCGCCCTCGTGCGCGATCCGGCGCAGCGCCGCCAGGTCCTGTTCCCGCACGTGGAGCGACGGCACCCGGGTGGTGGTGGTCCGGTTCTCCGCCTCGTCCTGCGGCATCGCGAAGACGATCCCGACCGCCCCTGCCGCGGCGAGCGTGCGGTCGATCGTCTGCGGCCCGTGGTACTGGGTCGGCTCGCAGATCACGATCCGGCCGGCGACGTCCTCGCGCTCGATGCCGTCGACGCAGTGGCGGGCCCGGAAGTACGGATCCCCGCCCGGCCGCTCCAGATCGCGGGCGTCCACGATCGGCACGTCGCGCTGACGGCCGGCGACGCCGCTGGCCCGGGCCGAGGCCCGGCGCCCATCAGGGCCGCGGACCTCGATCGTGGTGGCGAAGGTCCGCCCGCCGGTGCTGGCGCCGACGCCGATCGTCCACGGATTGGACGCCGGGGTCTCGACGCGCCCGTTGCGACCGAGGCCGTTCTCGTCGCCGTTGCCGGCCGCCGCCGCCACCACGACCCCGGCGCGGTCGGCGTTCAGCAGCGCCACCGAGAGCGGGTCGATCGGGTGCTCCGGGTCGACATCGCCGCCGAACGACAGGCTGAGGACGTCGACGCCGTCGGCGACCGCCTGCTCGACCGCGGCCAGCAGGTCGACGTCCGAGCAGTAGATGTCGCCGAAGATCGGCCAGCAGGCCTTGTAGGCGGCCAGATGGGCCGCCGGGGCGATCCCGCTGATCCGGCCGACGCCCAGGCCGTTGCCGCCGATCACCGGGTCGACGCCGTGGTTGCCGACGGCGATCGCGGCCACGTGGGTGCCGTGGGCGATGTCGTCCCGCGGCGACTCGTACGCCTCCTCCTCCAGGTACTTCCGCGTGTCGTCCTGGATGAACGACCGCGCCCCGACCAGCTTGTTGTTGCAGGCCGACGCGGGGAACGCCTCGCCCGTCTCGCAGCGGCCGCGCCACGACCCCGGCGGCGGCTTGATCGCGTCGCCGGCGAACGACGCCGCCTCGGGCGTGATGCCGGTGTCGACGACGCCGACGACCACGCCGGCGCCGGCCCGCGACGGTCCGCCCAATCGGGTCCACAGCCGCCCTGGCAGCCCGAGGAAGTCCGGCTCCGAGCCGACCAGGTCGGCCCCGCCGAAGGCGCTACGGGTCGCCAGCGCGCTGGGACGGTGGTAGCGCTCGCGGGTCACGCGGCGGACGCCGGGCGCGCGCCGCAGCGCCGTCACCTGGGCGGCGGTCAGCCGGGCCGCGAAGCCGCTGAACGTCACCCGGTACTCGGCGTCGGGCCGGATCCCGGGAGCGGTCGCGGCGAGCACGCGCGACTGCTGCCCGTCGATCGCTTCCCGCTGGGCGTCGGCCGCCGCGGCCCGCGTGCGGACGCTGCCGCCCGGCGGTGCCGCGGTGGCGGCGTGGCGGGCCAGCGGCGCGGCGTCGAGCTGGACGATCCACTG
>NZ_AGUD01000106.1 GCF_000240225.1 Patulibacter medicamentivorans | reverse complement strand
CCGCCAGGGCGAGCGTCCGCGCCGGCCCCTCGTAGGCGAGCGGGGCCCATGCGGCGGTGAACGGCGCGTCTCGAGCGGGGCAGCGTCCCGGAGCGCAGCGGCGCGGCAGGGCGCACCGCGGGCAGCCGTCGACCGGCAGCCACGGCAGCGCCGCGCGACAGCCGTCGCAGAGCAGCGCGCCGCCCCGCGCCGGGCCGCGACAGTGCAGGCAGCGGTCGGGCGCCACGAGCGCCGAGAGCAGATCGAGGGCGCGGGCCATCCCCCGATCCTCGCGCGCCGGCCCGCACCGCCGAAAGGGGGCGACTGCGCCACACTTGTGCCGTGTCTCCCCCGATCACGTGGAGTCCCGAAGTCGCGCCCGTGCTGCTGGCGCTGCTGCTGCTCGCGGCGTACGTGCCACGGTGGATCCGGGTCCGCCGCTCGGCCGATCGCGACGACGCGCCGATCTGGCGCCTGCTCTCCTGGGTCGCCGGCGCGCTGACCCTGGTCGTCGCCCAGGGCAACCCGATCGACAAGCTCGGGGACTACCTGCTGGTGATGCACATGGTCCAGCACCTGATGCTGCTGGACCTGATGCCGCTGCTGCTGCTGTTCGGCCTCAACCGCGTGCTGATGCGGCCGATCACCCGCCGCGTGCAGTGGCTGGAGCAGCGGGTCGGATTCCTCGCTCGGCCCTGGTTCGGCCTGGTGGCCTACACGGCGGGCATGTGGTTCTGGCACATCCCGACGTTCTACGACGCCGCCGCCCGCAGCGAGACGATCCACCTGCTGGAGCACATGACCTTCACCGGGGTCGGCTTCCTCTACTGGTGGCACCTGCTGCGCCCGATCCCGACCCGCGAGCGGATGACCGCGATGGGGCCGGTCGCCTACATGGGGATCACGAAGATCACCGTCGGCCTGCTCGGCGCCCTGCTGACCTTCGCCCCCAGCGCGATCTACTCGTTCTACGACCACCGCGTCGAGTGGTGGGGCCTCTCCCCCGTCGCCGACCAGGCGATGGCCGGTGCCCTGATGGCCACCGAGCAGGTCCTGATCATGGGCGTCGCCTTCGGCGCCCTGTTCATCCGCGGCCTCCAGGAGGCCGAGCTGCGGGCCCAGCGCGAGGAGCGCCTGCTCGACCGCCGCGAGGCCGCCGAGCGCGAGGGCCAGGCCGAGCCGGTCGACGAGGAGCCCGCCGTCGGCGGCGGGCTCGCCCTGCGCGCGAGCGTGGCCGGCGACGAGGAGTAGGGCGGGTTCGGCGGGGCCCCCGCCGGTAGAGGCGGTCGGTCGGCGCGGCTGGTTGTCGCATCGGTCGGTGGCTCGGGTCGGGCTTGGCCTGGCGGCTCGATGGAGAGTTGCGGCTGGTGGTCTGGCTGGTGGTGGCTCACCGACCCGACCCCAGCCACCGCCACCACGCCAGGCGACTCGAGGCGCCGCCCCACCACTGGTGCGCGTTTGGCACCTGTGAGGTGCCAAACGCGCACCAGTCGCGCGGGCCCGCCGCGCGCCGCCCGCCGCCGCGCGCCGCCGCGCCTCAGGCCGCGCCGACGCGCGTCTCGGCCCGCGGGCGGAGCGCGCTGACGATCCCGGTCTGGCCGGTGATCGCCTCGATCAAGATGGTGTTCGACTGGATCGTGGTGCCGGGCAGGACGATCGAGCGCTTCAGCGCCGAGCCCTCGCCGACCACCGAGCCGTCGCCGATCACCAGCGGGCCCTGCAGGCGGACCCCGGCGCCGATCGTCACGTCCTTGCCGACCCAGATCGGACCCTCGACCAGCTCGGCGGCGTCGAGCGACGAGCCGTCGCCGACGACGATCGCCTCGGGCCCCGCGTCCGGCAGCGCCTCCAGGTGCAGCTCGCCGCGGAGCGCGTCGAAGGTGCCGTTGCGCAGCTCGTCGAGCGATCCGACGTCGTTCCAGTACTCGTCCAGCTCGTGGATGTGGAACGGGACCCCGGCCTCGAGCAGCCGCGGGAAGACGTCGGTCGCGAAGTCGACGAACGGGGTGTCGGGGAAGTAGTCGAAGATCTCCGGCGAGAACAGGTACATCCCGCAGTTCGCCAGGTCCGAGAGCGCCTCGTCGGGGTGCGGCTTCTCCTGGAAGCCCTGGATCCGGCCGTCGGCGTCGTGGATCACGACCCCGTACTCGCTGGTGTCGGAGACCTTCGTGACGCAGAGCGTCGCGACCCCGCCGGCGCTCTGGTGGCGCTCCAGCAGCCGCGTGACGTCGAGGTCGGTCAGCGCGTCGCCGGAGATCACCAGGAACGGGTCGTCGCCGAAGAACTCGCGGGCGTTGCGGACGCCGCCGGCGGTCCCCAGCAGCTCCTCCTCGAGGAAGTACTCCAGCTCGTCGCCGAAGTAGTCCCGGATCGTGTCCGGGAAGTAGTGCAGGTTGGCGACGATCCGGTCGATCCCGTGCCGATGCAGCAGGTCGACCGTGTGCGCCATCGCGGGCCGGTCCAGGAGCGGCACCATCGGCTTCGGAAGCTCGAACGTGAGGGGCCGCAGGCGGGTACCGAGACCGGCGGCGAGGACCATGGCGGACAGCATGCGGGGGCAACGCTACCGCACCCTCGCGACCTGCCGTGTTGCCATCGCGACCTCCGCGACCGGCCGCTGTACGGCGTTCGCGCGGCGCCGGGCGACCCGGCGCCGCGACGGCTCAGCCGTCCTCGGCCAGCCGTGCCTTGAGCCGCTCGATGACCTCGACCGGCTCCGGGTTGACCCCGGCCAGGACCGCGAGGTACAGCGAGACGAGGTCGCCGAGCAGCACCAGCGACAGCACGCGCTCGACGGCGGTCTCGCCGCGTGAGCGGACCCGGTGGACGCCGGCCGCCTGATCGGCGATCAGCTCGGCGGTCAGCTCGGCCCGGCGGACCAGCCGCGGGTGCGCGTCGCAGTCCTCCAGCAGGACCGCCGAGAGCTGGCCGACGCTGGCCGCCCCGCCCCAGCCGACGATCTCGTTGTGGTCGACCTCGGGCAGCTCGCTCCAGAAGGCGGGCCGCTCGGCGTTCTCGTTGATCTGGCACTTCCAGCGGTAGGCGACCGGCGTCGTCAGCCCCATGCCGGTGATCACCGGGACCGTGCCGTGGAGGGCGCGGGCCAGCGTCTTGGCCTCGCCGTCCTCGCGTCCGGCCGGGCCCCACTCGCGCGCCAGCGCGTCGAGCGCGTTGGCGGCGACGTCCAGTTCGGTCCGCAGCGACGGCCCGGCACCGCAGGCCGCGGCCACCTCGAGCACCGCGACGACCATGTAGCCGACGGCCGCCCGCGGCTGGAGCCCGCCGGCGACCGGGATCACCGGCACGCCCTCCTCGCGGGCCAGCTGGCCGAGCGTCCCGCCCGAGGTCACGACGACCCGCCGGGCGCCGATCACGCCGGCGGCCTCGAAGCAGGCCAGCGTCTCCTCGGTGTTGCCGCTGTAGCTGGCGCAGAGGACCGTCGTGTCGTCGGTCGTCCACGGCGGCAGCTCGTAGCCCTTGGCCGACAGGATCGGCCGGCCGGCCTGGTCGGCCAGCGCGGCGCGTCCGAGGATCCCGCCGACGGCCGAGCCCCCCATCCCGGCGACGACCAGGCCGCCGCGGCTGTCCCACGAGCCGAGTCCGGCGGACTCGGCCTTCCACATCGCGTCGCGCAGGTGGTCGCCCAGCGCCAGCGTGTCCGCGAACTGGTCGCTGACGTCGACCGCGGAGACGGCGGGCGGGTCGAGAGTGGTGGTGATGGCGGTCGGGGGGTTCATGGCGTCTCCTGCGCGGCTGGTGGCCGTCGGTCAGAACCGGATCGACCCGGCGGGGAGGTTCGCGCCGGGCGCGATCCGGATCCCGCGGGCCAGGACGTTGTTGGCGCCGATGGTGGCGCCGTCGCCGATCATCGCAGCGTCGGACAGGTGCGTGCCACGGTCGATCCGCGCACCGGACCCGACGACGCAGTCCCGCAGGCGGCAACCGGACGCGACGGTGGCCCCGTCGAGCAGCACCGCGTTCTCCAGGATCACGTCCTCGTCGATCCGCACGCCAGCGCCGACGACGCTGCCCTCGCCGATCGTCACGCGCGGCCCGAGCACGGCGCCGCGGTCGACCAGCGACGCCCGATCGACGATCACTCCGGGGGCGACGGTCGCGCTGGGATCGACCGGCCCGTCCTTCAAGCGCTCGGTGACCTGCGTGCGGACGCGCCCGGCGAGGATGTCGGCGGTGCCCTCGAGGTAGCGGTGCGGCGTCCCGATGTCCATCCAGTAGGCACCGCGGTGGACGCAGCCGTAGAGGCCGTCGCCGACCAGCCGCGGCCAGACCTCGCGCTCGATCGAGACCATCCGCCCGTCGGGGATCAGGTCCAGGACGGAGCGCTCCAGCACGTAGGCGCCGGCGGAGATCAGGTCCGTGTCGATCTCGTCCGGGTTCGGCTTCTCGAGGAAGCCCTCGACCGAGCTGTCGCCGTTGAGCCGCACGAGCCCGTACGAGGTCGGGTCCTCGACCGGCACCAGCGCCAGCGTGCCGGTCGCCCCCGCCTGCTCGTGGTGCGCGATCTGGGCGGACAGGTCGAGGTCGGTGAGGACGTCGCCGTTGAGCATCACGAAGCGGTCGTGGAGGTGCTCCTGCGCGAACTTGAGGGCGCCGGCGGTGCCGCGTGGCTCCGGCTCCTCGACCCAGGTCAGCTGGACGCCGAAGCGCGAGCCGTCGCCGAGCGCCTCGACCATCGAGTCGGCGAGGAAGCCGCAGCACATCACCACGTCGGTGATCCCGTGCGTGGCGACCCACTCGAGCATGTAGGCCATGAACGGCCGGTCGACCAGCGGGACCAGCGGCTTGGGGCGGTTGGTCGTCAGCGGCCGCAGGCGGGTGCCCTGGCCGCCGACGAGGATCACTGCCTGCACGGGCGACTCGCCTCAGACGCCGGCGGCGGCCGGCGCGGCGCTGCGGGCGGTGCGGCCGATGCCCTCGTAGCGGAGGCCGGCCGCGACGGCGGCCTCGCCGTCGAGCGCGTTGCGGCCGTCGATCAGGACGTCGCCGCGCATCGCCGCGCGCAGATCCGCCAGGTCGAGGTCGCGGAACTCCTGCCACTCGGTCACCAGCACGACCGCGTCGGCGCCGTGGGCGGCGCTGAGCGCGTCCGGGGCCAGCTCGACCCCGCGCAGCATCGGCTTGGCGACCTCGCCCGAGATCGGGTCGTGGGCGACGACGTCCGCGCCGGCGGCCTGCAGGCGCGCCGCGAGCACCAGCGAGCTGGCCTCGCGCATGTCGTCGGTGTTCGGCTTGAAGGCCAGGCCGAGCAGCGCGATCCGCTTGCCGACGAGCCCGCCGAGGTGCTTCTCGAGCTTGCCGATGACGCGCCGCTTCTGCAGCTCGTTGACCTCGATCACCGAGTTCAGGAGCTGGAAGTGGTACCCCGAGTTGCCGGCCAGCTGCTTGAGGGCCGTGACGTCCTTCGGGAAGCACGACCCGCCGAAGCCGATCCCGGCGTTGAGGAACTTCGGGCCGATCCGCTCGTCGAGGCCCATCCCGCGGGCGACCTCGACGACGTCGGCACCGGTCTCCTCGCAGACGTTGGCGATCTCGTTGATGAACGAGATCTTGGTCGCCAGGAACGCGTTCGACGCGAGCTTGACCATCTCGGCCGAGGCGATGTCGGTCCGAACCAGCTGGCCGGGCCCGTTGCCGCCCTCGTCGGGGACCAGCAGCGGGCGGTAGAGGTCGACGACCGCGTCGCCGGCCCAGTCGCCGTCGTCGCCGACGACGACCCGGTCGGGGGCGAGGAAGTCGGCGACCGCGGTGCCCTCCTTGAGGAACTCCGGGCACGAGACGTAGCGGAAGCCCGACTTGCCCTGCTCGGCGAAGAGCCGCTTGGTGTTGGCGCCGGTGCCGACCGGGACGGTCGACTTCATCACCAGCGCGTGGCGATCCGACGCCGGCATCGCGCCGACCACGGCGTTGACCGCCGAGAGGTCCGCGTCGCCGGAGTACGTCGGGGGCGTCCCGACGGCCACGAACAGCAGCCGGGCGCGCTCCAGCGCCGGCGCGATGTCGGTCGTGAACGTCAGGCGCTCGCGGTTCTTGGCCACCAGCTCGGCGAGGCCGGGCTCGTAGATCGGGATCTCGCCCCGGTTGAGGCGGGCGACCTTCTCGGCGTCGATGTCGACGCAGACGACGTCGCTCCCGAGCTCGGCGAAGCCGGCCGCCGTGACGAGTCCGACATAGCCGGTCCCGATGACGCCGATGGGCTCTCGTGCAGCGGACATGAGACGGAGGAGGCTACCGAAGGACTTCGCCTGGCGAGTCCGCGGCTCGCTATTTGGAGTAGCGCGTGAACGAGCGGGCGAGCGCGCGCATCTCCGGGTTGGAGAGCTCGTTGGAGAGCGTGTTGTTGATCCAGTACGTGCCGCGGCCGCTGCTCCACATCAGCCGCCGGATCTTCTTGCCGTCGTACTGCACCCGCCACTTGCGGCCGCCGATCCGCTCCTCGTCGTCGGCGAGCTTGAGGATCGGCGGCTCCTTCCAGGTGGTGCCCTGGATGCCGTAGTACTGGCCGACGCCGCCCTCGGCGATCACCAGCCGGTACGCCTGCCACGGGTAGGAGTCGCCGTCCTCGGACTGCAGGTCGTAGCCGCGCGAGTCGTCGGGCCGGTAGCGCCCCGACGTGCGCATCAGCTTCGGGTAGTAGATCGGCATCCGGGCGTTGCCCGCGATCGACCCCGCGATCACCTGACGGGCCGCGTCGGGGTTGGCGAAGAGCGTGCTCGGGGTCCGCGCGGTGCGCCGCCGGACCTTGGTGCGGGCCGCCTTCTGGCCGCTCTTGGCCGCCTGGTCGCGGGCGGCGCGGGTCTTCTTGCCCGGGATCGTCCCCGGGTGCAGGAACTGGGTCGCGGCGGTCGCCAGCGCGTCGGGCGTGGTCACGACGCTGACCTTGTCGCCCGCGTCGCCGACCCGCAGCGTGACTCGCTGGGTCGGGTTGCCGGCCACGTCGACCGCCAGCCGGATGACGCCGAGCAGCCCCTTGGCCGAGCCGATGTCGGTCTTGACGTAACGGCGGATCGCGCGCAGCAGGTCGTTGCGCTGCTCCAGCAGCTGCGAGTTGGCGATCTGCGCCCGCGCCTCGGCCAGGTAGTTGGTCTGGCGCGCCTCGCGGACGAGGTCGCTGTCCTGGTGGCGGAAGCGGACGTAGTCCAGCGACTTCTCGCCGCAGATCCGCTGGTAGCCGGCGTCGACGTCGATCGCCGCCCAGCCGGTGCCGGGCGGGTTGAAGTACTTGCGGTCGATGTCGGCGTAGAAGCAGCCGAAGAAGTTGACCGCGCGCGAGAAGGCGCCGAAGCGGATCGAGACGAAGTGGTGGATCAGGAACGGCTCGTCCGGCTTGGAGAGCATCGTCTGGATCGTCTTGATCAGCTCCTTCGGCCCACCGGAGTAGGCGTTGTTGAGCTTCGTGCGGCCCTGGCCGGGGATGTCGACCAGCAGGTCGCGCGGCAGCGACAGCATCGTGGTCGCGTTCGCGTCCGGGTCCAGCCGCACCAGGATCATCGTGTCCGAGCGGGTCGGGGTGCCCTTGGCGTCGTCCAGGCGGCGATCGTCGCCGACCAGCAGGATCGTCTGCGGCTTGCCCGGCTGGACGTCGGAGAGCACGCCCTCCAGGCCCTTGATCTTCGTCTCCGGCCCGAGCGCGTCGATCGACTTCTGGGCCTCGTTCTCGATCGTCGTGGCGACCGCGGCCCCGGCGAAGACCACCACGATGATCCCGGCCAGCAGGAAGCGCAGGGCGAAGGCGATGCCCGGACGGGGCGGACGGTCGATCATCGGCAGGCTCATCGGTCGGGCTCCCCCGCCGGCCCGGACTGGGCCGCGGCTTGAGCGGTGTCGGCCTCGACCGCGAGGCCGGCCAGCGGGTCGGCGTCGTCGTCGGCGGTGCCGGGCGCTGCGGCGGCCGTCCGATCGACGCTGGCGGCGGCGGCCGCCGGCACGGCGCGGACGAACTCGACCAGCGACCGGCGGTAGCGCGCGAGCGAGGGGATCGAGACCCACTCCTCGGGGCCGTGATGGCCGTGGCCCTCGGGACCGAACTCGACGGCCGGGATCCCCGCCTCGAGGAACGCGAACGCGTCGGAGGCGCCGTCACGGCCGACGGCCAGGCCGGCGCCCTGGCCGGTACGGCCGACCGCGTCGCGGAGCGCGACCACGAACGGGTTCGCGCGCGAGACGATCGCCGGTCCCCGCTCGAGCACCCGCAGCACCTCGAGGTCGGGCACCGTGCGGATCTGGCCGAGGATCTCCTGCGGATCCTGGCCGGGCACGTAGCGGATGTCGATCGTGATCTCGCAGCGGTCGGGCACCATGTTGAACGCCTCGCCCCCGGCGATCCGGGAGAGGTTGATCGACGGGCGGTCGTAGAGGTCGCTGCTCTGGCGACTGAAGGGCAGGGTCTCGATTCGCCGGAAGGCATCGAAGGCCTTCAGGACCGCGTTGTCGCCGGCCCACGGGGTCGAGCCGTGGGCGCTGGTCCCGTGGACCGCCGCGCGCACCGCCAGCACGCCCTTCGCCTGGACGCCGATCTGGAGCTCGGTCGGCTCGCCCGTGATCGCGAAGTCCCCCTGCAGGACGCCCTCGCGGACCAGCGTGTCGGTCGAGCGCCGGTCGACCTGCTCGCTCTCCTCGTCCGGGACGACGACCAGCTGCACGCGCGGGCCGATGCCCGGATGCTGGTCGACCACCGCCGCGCAGTCGCGCAGCGCGCAGAGCATCGCCGCCAGGCCGCCCTTCATGTCGTAGGTGCCGCGACCGTAGAGCCGTTCGCCCTCGATCCTGGGCACGAACTGCTCGCTGTGGCCCGGCACCACGTCGAGGTGCCCGTGGAGGATCACCGTCGGCGGGCGCAGCCCGACGTCCGGCCCGACGCTGGCCAGGAGCACGGGCAACCCGTCGTGATCGCGCTCG
This sequence comes from Patulibacter medicamentivorans, assembly GCF_000240225.1. Taxonomy (GTDB): domain Bacteria; phylum Actinomycetota; class Thermoleophilia; order Solirubrobacterales; family Solirubrobacteraceae; genus Patulibacter; species Patulibacter medicamentivorans. Next base: position 24,951 of record NZ_AGUD01000106.1, on the reverse strand, counting down.
TGCGCGTCGATCCCGTGTGATTCGAGCCAGCCCTTGACGAACCCGCCGGCGGCCCGCAGGCCATCCGGACGTGAGGTGTCGTACCCGACCAGCCGCTCGGCGAGCAGCCGTTCGTCCATCTGGCACAGGATAGGGATGGCACCCGACCGGACCGCCGAAGGCCCCGCGCCGCTCGCCAGCATGGCACCGCGCCGCTCGCCGTGCGAAGATCGCGACCGGCAGCACCAGCACCCGACCGAGGACCCCGCCGCATGAGCGACGACCACCAGGATCAGCACGAGACCGTCACCGTCACCACCACCGTGGTGGCCTTCAGCCTCACGACCATCGTCTCGCTGGTCGCGATGGTGCTGATCATGGTCTACAACCACAACGGCGGCTTCTAGAAGCGGCGCGAGGCACACGTATACCGGCGTATCTCGGGCCGGGCGAGGCTCGGCAGTACCGAGTACGCTCTCGCATCGCCCGACCCGACCCGCTTGGTCTATGTGTACCTCGCATCCACTTCGGGGCGGCGTGCCGCGCACCGACCTCCTCGGTCTACGTCCACCTCGCATCCACCCTCGGTAGGGCGGGAACGGAAAAGGGCCCCGGATCGGGGCCCTTTCGCGTTCCAGGAGGGCCGTGGCCCTACAGGCGGTCGGCCAGCCGCACCAGCGCGTCGGCGCGCTGCTTGGCGGCGAGGGCCAGGCGGTGGGCCTCGGTGCCCTCGTCGCAGGCGGCGAGCCGCGTCGCGGCCTTCTCCTGGCGCTGCTTGGCGTCCTCGACCGAGTACTCCTCGACCGGGAACGCCTCGTCGACCAGCAGCAGGACGTTGCCCTCCTGGGCGACCTGGACGTAGCCGCCGATCTGGACGTAGCGCTTGACGTCGCCGTCGCTGACGTGGAGCTTGAGCTCGGCCGGCTCGAGCCGGCCGAGCAGGGGCGCGTGGCCCGCGAGGATGCCGATCTCGCCCGCCACCGTACGGGTCGAGACCTGCTCGACCTCGCCGCCGAACAGCTCGCCCGTCGGGGTCAGGACATCGACGCGGAACGGGGTGTGGGCCACGGCGATCAGGCCTTCTTGGCGGCGGCGACGACGTCGTCGATCGAGCCCTTGAGCAGGAACGCCGACTCGGGCAGGTCGTCGTGCTGACCCTCGATCAGCTCCTTGAAGGAGCGGACCGTCTCGGCGATCGGCACGTAGGCGCCGTCGAGGCCGGTGAACTGGGTCGCGACGTGGAACGGCTGCGACAGGAAGCGCTCGACCTTCCGCGCGCGCTGCACGGTGATCTTGTCCTCCTCGGAGAGCTCGTCGATGCCGAGGATCGCGATGATGTCCTGCAGCTCCTTGTAGCGCTGCAGGATCTCCTTGACCCGGTTGGCGACGTCGTAGTGCTCCTGACCGACGACCTCGGGCTTGAGGATCGTCGAGGTCGAGTCGAGCGGGTCGACGGCCGGGTAGATGCCCTTCTCCGAGATCGCGCGCGACAGCACCGTCTGCGCGTTCAGGTGGGAGAACACCGACGCCGGGGCGGGGTCGGTGAGGTCGTCGGCCGGGACGTAGATCGCCTGGACGGAGGTCACCGAGCCCTGGCGGGTCGACGTGATCCGCTCCTGCAGCTGGCCCATCTCCGACTCGAGCGTCGGCTGGTAGCCGACCTGCGACGGCATCCGGCCCAGCAGCGCCGAGACCTCGGAGCCGGCCTGGACGAAGCGGAAGATGTTGTCGACGAAGAGCAGCACGTCCTGGCCGCCCTGCTCACGGAAGTACTCGGCCATCGTGAGGCCCGTCAGCGCCACGCGCATGCGGGCTCCGGGGGGCTCGTTCATCTGGCCGAAGACGAGCATCGTCTTGTCGATGACGCCCGACTCCTGCATCTCCAGGTACAGGTCGGTGCCCTCGCGGGAGCGCTCGCCGACGCCGCAGAACGCGGACAGGCCGCCGTGCTCCTTGGCCAGGTTGTTGATCAGCTCCTGGATCAGGACGGTCTTGCCGACGCCGGCGCCGCCGAACAGGCCGACCTTGCCGCCCTTGGAGTACGGGGCGAGCAGGTCGATGACCTTGATGCCCGTCTCGAACATCTCGGTCGTCGGGGTCAGGTCCTCGACCTTCGGCGCCGGGCGGTGGATGCCCCAGCGCTCGGCGTCGGTCGCGATCTGGTCCTTGCCGTCGATCGTCTCGCCGAGGACGTTGAAGATGCGGCCGAGCGTGATCTCGCCGACCGGGACGCTGATCGGGCCGCCGAGGTCGCGGACCTCGATGCCGCGGGCGAGCCCGTCGGTCGAGTCCATGGCGACCGCGCGGACGCGATCGTCACCGAGGTGCTGCTGGACCTCGAGCACGAGACGCGCGCCGTCCGGCAGCGTCGTCTCGATCGCGTTGTTGATCGCGGGCAGGTGGCCACTGGGGAACGCGGCCTCGACGACGACGCCCTGGATCGACTCGATCCGGCCCGTGTTGGTGGCGGTTGCGGCTTCCATCAGTTCCTCTTCTTGCGGTTCTCGGGGCGGCGGCGGGTGGCAGCGCCGGCCGCGGCGAAGGACGGGATGCGGGCGGTCGACATCAGTTCAATGCCTCCGCACCCGCAACGACTTCCATGATCTCCTGCGTGATCTCGGCCTGACGGGCGCGGTTCATCGCCAGCGTCAGGTTGTCGATCACCTCTCCGGCGTTGTCGGAGGCGCTGCGCATGGCGGTCATGCGGGCGCCGTGCTCGGACGCCGCGGACTCCAGCAGGGCGCGCAGCAGCGAGACCTCGACGAACTCCGGGACCAGCTGGGCCAGGATCTCGGCCGGATCGGGCTCGTACTCGACCAGGGCCTTCGGGCCCGCGGTCGCCTCGGGAGCCGCGTCCGCCGCCGGATCGCCTTCGACCTCGACCTCGGCCTTGCTCAGCGGCAGCAGCGTCTGGCGGCTGACCTCCTGGACGAGGGGCGAGACGTAGTGGTTGAAGATGATCTCGACGCGGTCGATCTGCTGGTCGACGAACGCCCCGACCAGCTCCTCCGCGATCTCGTGAGCGTGGGTCGCGTTCGGCGCGTCCGTGAAGCCGGTGTACGACGCCGCGACCTCGTAGTTGCGGAAGGTCAGCGACGACAGGCCGCGGCGGCCGGTCGCGTACCAGCGAACCGACTTGCCGTCGGCCTCGAGCTCGGCCGCGCGCTGGAGCCCGGCCCGCAGGATCTGCGAGTTGAAGGCGCCCGCGAGGCCGCGGTCGGCGGTGACCAGGAGCAGGCCGACGGTCTGCTCCTGCTCGTGCGTCTGGAGGACCGGCTGGGCCTGGAGCTCGCCGCTACCGGCGGCCTGGGCCGCCTGGCGGGTCATCTTGCGCAGCGCATCGGCGTACGGCCGCAGCGACGCGGCGCGCTCCTCCGCCTTGCGCAGCCGCGCGGCGGAGACCATCTCCATCGCGCGGGTGATCTTGCGGATGTTCTGGACCGAACCGATCCGGTTCTTGACGTCGCGCTGTGCCATGAGCAGTCAGACGAGCTCGGGGCTCAGGCCGTGACGGCCTGCTGGAGCGGCTCGCCGTCCTCGTCGAGGTCGTAGCCGAAGTCCTCCTCGGCGAACTTGGCGACGAACGCCTTGACGCCGGCGACCGTCTCGTCCGACCAGTCGCCGCCGCGGATCTTCTCCCGCAGCTGCGGGATCTCGCTGTGGGCGGTCTCGGTCAGGCGGAGGTGGAACTCCTCGACCCGGTCGGCCGAGATCCGGTCGACGTAGCCGTTGGTGGCGGCGTAGATCTGGATGACCTGGTCCTCGACCGGGACCGGCGAGCGCTCGCCCTGGTTGAGCGTCTTGACCAGGCGCTCACCGCGGGCCAGCGTGCGGCGGGTGTCGGCGTCGAGGTCGGAGCCGAACTGGGCGAACGCCTCGAGGTCGCGGAACTGCGACAGCTCGGTCTTGATCCGGCCGGCGACCTTCTTCATCGGCTTGACCTGCGCCGAGCTGCCGACGCGGGAGACCGAGATGCCGACGTTGATCGCCGGGCGGACGCCCGAGTAGAACAGCTTCGGCTCGAGGAAGATCTGGCCGTCGGTGATCGAGATGACGTTCGTCGGGATGTAGGCCGACACGTCGCCGGCCTGCGTCTCGATGATCGGCAGCGCCGTCATCGAACCGCCGCCGAGGGCGTCCGACAGCTTGACCGCGCGCTCGAGCAGGCGCGAGTGCAGGTAGAAGACGTCGCCCGGGTACGCCTCGCGGCCCGGCGGGCGGCGCAGCAGCAGCGACATCTGGCGGTAGGCGAAGGCGTGCTTGGTGAGGTCGTCGTAGACCGCCAGCGTGTGGCCGCCGTTGTAGACGAAGTGCTCCGCCATCGCGGCACCGGCGTACGGGGCGATGTACTTGATCGGAGCGGCCTCGTCGGCGCCGGCCGCGACGATGATCGCCGAGTCCAGGGCGCCGTTCTCGGCCAGCACCTGGGCCAGGTTGACGACCGTCGCCATCCGCTGGCCGATCGCGACGTAGACGCTGATGACGCCGGCGTCCTTGTTGTTGATGATCGCGTCGACCGCGATCGACGTCTTGCCGGTCTGGCGGTCGCCGATGATCAGCTCGCGCTGGCCGCGGCCGATCGGGATCATGGCGTCGATCGCCTTGATGCCGGTCTGCAGCGGCTCCTCGACCGGCTGGCGCTCGATGATGCCCGGCGCCTTGACCTCGAGCGGACGGGTCTCGGTCGTCTCGATCGGGCCCTTGCCGTCGAGCGGCACGCCGAGCGGGCTGACGATCCGGCCCAGGAGCGCGTCGCCGACGGGGATCTCGAGCTGCGTGCCGGTCCGCTTGACCGTGTCGCCCTCGACGATCTTCTCCCAGTCGCCGAACAGCACGGCGCCGACGTTGTCGGCGTCGAGGTTCAGGGCCAGGCCGGTGACGCCGTGCGGCAGCTCGAGCTGCTCGAACGACACGGCGTTGTCGAGGCCGTGGATGCGCGCGATGCCGTCGGACACCGACAGCACCGTGCCGACCTCGTTCAGCTCGGCCTTGCCGGCGTCGAGGCCCTCGATGCGGCTTCGGAGGATGCTGGTGATCTCGTCGGGCTTGATCTGCATGGAGCTTGCGGTCCTTGGAAAGAGCTTCGGAAGTTCGGGCGCGGCGGGCGCTCAGCCGGCCGCGACCTGGCGGCGGAGCGACTCGAGGCGGTTGCGGATGGAGGCGTCGAGGATCTGGTTGCCGACGCGCAACGTCAGGCCGCCCACGAGGTCGGGATCGACCGCGGTGGTCAGCTCGATCGTGCGCCCGGTACGGCGACCGATCTCGTCGCCGATCCGCTGGGCGGCGGCCGCGTCGAGCGACACGGCGCTGGTGATCTGCACCGGCAGCAGCTTGCGCTCCTCGCGCCAGAGCGCGTCGAACGAGCGCCGCAGCCGCGAGAGCGCGGGCAGCCGGTGGTTCTCGACGAGGACGTCGAGCAGGTTGACGACGATCGGCTCGGCGTCCGTGATCACCTTGCCCAGCGCCTCGCGCTTCTCCTTCGTACCGAAGTACGGCGAGAAGAAGAACACACGCAGGTCGCGCGACTCGGTGAACGCGTCGTCGATCTGGCCGAGCTGCTCGGCGACCGCGTCGAGGTTGCCCTTCTCACGGGCGACCTCGAACAGCGAGCGGGCGTAGACGCGGGCGATCTCCTCCATCGGACTACCTGCCGCCCTCGGTGGAGAGCTTCGAGAAGTCGATCTCGCCCAGCGCGTCGTCGAGCAGGCGGTTCTGCTCGTCGGCGGTCAGGGTCTTGCGCGTGACCTTGGCGGTCGCGTCGACGATCAGCGAAGCGACGTCGCTGCGCAGCTCGCCGACGACCCGACGGGCCTCCGCCTCGCTGTCGCGCTTGGCCTGGTCGAGGATCTCCTCGCGCTGCTTCTTGGCCGCGTCCTTGGACTCGGACTCGTGCAGGTCGGCGGAGCGCCGCGCGCGGGAGATGATCTCCTCGCTCTCGGCACGGGCCTTCTGCAGCTGCTCGCGGTACTCCGCGGCCAGCTCCTCGGCCTCCTTGCGACCACGCTCGGCGGCGTCGATCGACTCGGTGATCTTGCGCTGGCGCTCGTCGAGCGCCTCGGCGATCTTCGGGAAGGCGAACTTGCCCAGCAGGAACATCGCGATAGCGAAGACCAGGAGGGTCCACACCATCAGGCCGATGCCCGGCTGGACGAGGAAGCTTCCCCCCGAGTCCTCGCTGCCGCTGTCGGCGGACGCAAGGATCGTCGGGATGGTGGCGATGACGCTCATCGGCTCCTCAGACGGTCGGGGTGGTCACGGACGCGGTCATTCCCTACAGGAAGAACGCGAGCAGGCCGGCCACGAGGCCGTAGAACACGCACGCCTCGGTCAGCGCGAATCCGAGCCACTGGATGCCGGTGAGCTCGTTGCGGAGCTCCGGCTGGCGGGCGACGGACTCGATCATCTTGCCGAAGATGTAGCCGATGCCGACGCCAGCGCCGGCGGCACCAAGACCGCCACCGAGGCCGAGGGCGATCGCCTTGCCGGCGTCAGAACCTGCGCCGGCCACATCGGCCTGAGCGAGCTGCGTGATGATGGAGAGGTCCACGAGTTGACTCCTTCTGGGTCTCTCAGTGCTCCTCGGCGACTGCGGTGCCGAGGTAGATGGCGGTAAGGGTGGCGAAGATGAATGCCTGCAGGGTGGCGACCAGCCCGACCTCGAAGAGGAAGAGCACGACGCCCATCGGCAGGGTGATGACACCGAGCGCCTCGATCCCCAGCAGGACCACCAGCGCACCACCCATGAAGAGGATGATCAGGTGGCCCGCCAGGATGTTGGCGAAGAGACGCACGGAGAGCGACATCAGTCGCATCACGTTGGAGAAGAACTCCAGCACGAAGATGAAGCCGGCCATCGGGCCATGGACCCCCTGCGGGATCAGGCTCTTGAGGTAGCCGACGACGCCCTTGGCGCGGATCCCCTCGACGTTGTAGGAGATCCACACGACCAGGGCCAGGACGAGCGGGATCGAGAGGTTCGCGGTCGCCGCGTAGAGGGCGAAGCTCGGGATCTGCATCCCGAAGAGGTCGAACTTCTCGTGCGTGTTGGTCGGCAGCGGGATGTAGCCGATCATGTTCGAGAACCAGATGAACAGGAAGATCGTCCCGATGAACGGGAACCACTTCGCGGCCATCTTGTCGTCCATGTTCCCGCGCGTGATGTTGTCCCGCATCAGCGAGTAGAGCAGCTCGACGAGCGTCTGCACGCGGTTCGGGCGCGCCTGCATCCGGTTGGCGATCCAGACCATCGTGCCGACGGTCAGCGCCCCCGCGATGACGACATACATCACGGCCTTGTTGATCGAGAAGACCCCGAGGCTGATCCAGTCGTCGAGCTTGAACTCGTTCTGGGGCTGGAACGCCTTGTTGTCGTCGCGGGTCCAGCCGAAGATCACCGCGACCGCGACGATCAGGACGACATAGATCGCAAGACCGGTGAAGACCTTGGCGCGGGTGCTCATGAGTGCGCGGACCCTCCGGGGTGCGTGTGCTTCGCGCCGGCGGCCGGGTCGGAGCCGGCGCGGCTGAGGAGCGAGAGGACGAGGTAGACGGTGAAGGCGGCCAAGACGGTGAGAGCGGCTGCTGCACCGTGATCGTCGCCGATCCCGACGCCGGCGGCGATGACCCCCAGGGTCACGAGCCAGGCGCGGACGAGCAGCGCCCCGACGTTGAGCTTGACCGCAGTCCGGACGTCGTCGGAGGCCTGGGCCTTGCGGACGACCGCCTCGGCGATCCCGCGCTGGGCGACCCAGACGCCGGCGCCGATCAGGCAGCCGCCGGCGGGCGCGCCGAGCAGCAGCGCGACCGGCAGGGTCAACAGCACGAGTACGGCGTCGAGGAAGCGCAGAACGGGCATCGCAGGCTTCAGCTCAGAGATCCCGGAAGCGCACGACGACCGCAGCCACCCCGGCGACCAGCCCGACGAGCACGCCGACCACGAGCGCGGGCCCCATCGCATCCAGCAGCGATCCGACCAGCACGCCCAGCAGCACGCCGAGCACCAGGCCGGACAGGACGAGCATCCCCGCTGTCGCGGGGCTCGGCTGTGGGCCGGAAGGGCTCATCGTTGGTCGGAGGACCGAATGCGAACGGAGAGGTCGACATCGTCGTGGTGCGGCGATGCGGCGAACCCTGTGTGACCAGGGTCCACGGCGGCGGCCGCCACGATAACGGACCGAGCGCGCGCACGCCATGCGGTAGGGGTCCCGATCCCCAGTGATGACCGAGGATCGTGCGCCCCGGCACCAGCGCATGTGCGACCCGTCGCAAGCGCTCGTACCCGACGGCACCAACGTGGCGCGTTGCCGCTGGCCGCCCGTGCATCCGCCAACCGAGTTGGCGGAATGTTCGATCGCGCTCGCGACGGCGGCCGCGTAAGGTCGTTCGTCCTCCGCCGGCGCCGCTTTCGACGACGTCGGCGTTCGCATTCCCGCCGCCCCCGGTCGCAGCTCGCCCCGGGCGGATCGGTCCCCGTTCCCGTGTCGCTGCCTGCCCTCCCCCTCGCCGCCGCCTCGCCGACGACCGCGGTCCTGCTCGACCTCTTCGTGCTGCTGCTGGCGGCGAAGATCGGCGACGAGCTGTTCAAGCGGCTCGGCCAGCCGAGCCTGATCGGCGAGATCCTGGCCGGCGTGATCGTCGGGCCATCGGTCCTCGGGCTCGTCCACCCGCAGGGGACGATCGAGGTCTTCGCCGAGCTCGGCGTGATCTTCCTGCTCTTCTGGGTCGGGCTCGAGACGCGGCTGTCGGATCTGCGCGCGGTCGGCACCAGCGCGATCACGGTCGGCGTGCTCGGGGTCGTGCTGCCGTTCGCCGCCGGCAGCGTGCTGGGAGCCGCGCTCGGCGAGGGCACCGCGACGTCGATGTTCCTCGGCGCGGCGCTGGTCGCGACGTCGGTCGGGATCACGTCGGCGGTGCTCGTCGACCTGGGCCTGCTGAGCCGGCGGGTCTCGCGCGTGATCCTCGGGGCCGCGATCGTCGACGACATCCTGGCGATGGTGCTGCTGGCCGTCGCGACCGGGATCGCCGAGCAGGGCAGCGTCGACGTCGGCGGGATCGCGGTCGTGCTGGTGGTGACGACGGCCTTCCTCGGCTTCGTCGCGCTCGGCGGCACGCAGCTGCTGGCGCGGGTCCCCGACCTGCTCGAGCGGCCGCGGTTCGCCGAGTCGCCGCTGATGCCGGCGGTGCTGCTCTGCCTGGGCCTGGCCGCGATCGCGGCCGAGATCGGGCTGGCGGCGATCATCGGCGCGTTCCTGGCCGGGATGGCGGTCGCCGAGACCAAGGACCACAACGACGTCGAGGAGGAGATCGCCCCGCTCTACGCGTTCTTCCCGCCGTTCTTCTTCGCCGCGATCGGCCTGCAGGTCGATCCGGGGGCGTTCGCCGACGGCGACGTGCTGGCGCTGCTGGCGGCCGTGACCGTGCTGGCGATCGTGACCAAGTTCGCCGGCGCCTGGCTCGGCGCGCGCCTGACGATGCGCCCGCGCCCGCGCGAGGCGGCGTTCGTCGGCGTCGGGATGATCCCCCGCGGCGAGGTCGGGATCATCGTCGCCAGCCTCGGGGCCTCGGCCGGCGTCATCGACGGCGACCAGTTCACCGTCGTGGTCGGGATGTCGATCCTGACCACGCTGCTGGTCCCGCCGCTGCTGCGGCGCCTGACGCCGGAGCCGGACGGGGACCCCGGCGACGACGAGGGCGGAGGCGACGAGCGCTCCGGAGGCGCCCCAGCGGGTCGCGAGCCGGACGGCCTGCCGGCGGCGGCCGCCGGCTGAGCGGCGGGTCGCTGGCGCGGCGCCTGGGCCGGTGGTGGCCGCGAATCGTCGTCTCATCGACCCGCCGAACCCGAGACGACGATCGTGCGTCCCTGGCACGTCATGTCGCCTTCTCGCCCCACTGCCCTGACCGAGACGACGATCAAGCGGGTCATTCACGGCTGAGGCGCGCTCGACCCCTCCAAGGCCGAACCGCCCGCAGCCGCCGCCGGCCCCCAACGCCCCGCCGAGCCGCTCCGCTCCCGCCCGAGCACCCCCACGAGGCGGCAGCGGCCCCAATGCCCCGTGCTCACGCCGCGCAGGCGCCGATGACCTCCTGCCACCAGCCCGCCTCGGCGTCGTCGCCGGCGCGGTCGAGCCGGCGACGGGCCTGCTGCTGGACCGCCTGGCGGGAGCCGACCAGGACGACGGTGCCGGAGACGGCGTAGCGGCCGTCGGCGAGCACGACCAGCGCCCCGGGCCGGTCGCGCCGCAGTCGCAGCCGCTCGACGATCTCGATCCCGCCGACGGTCGCCGGCTCGCCCTGGTCGCCGTCGCGCGCGTCCCAAGGGCCGGTCCGGAAGATCGGCGCGATCGCGATGTAGCGCCGGGCGGGGCGGATGGCGGGACCGACCGGGCCGGCCCGCCAGCGCTCGACCAGGTCGGGCAGCTGGCCGGCGACCTCGCGGCGGGCCAGCACGTGCAGCCGGTCGCCGGTCTCCAGCCGCGTCGACCCGCGGGGCAGCAGCGCCTCGTCGCCGCGGACGAGCACGCTGACGAGCGCGTCGCGCGGCAGGTCCAGCTCCTTGACCCGGGCGCCGACCATCGCGTCCCCCTCGCCGACGCGGACCTCGACCACCTCCGCCCCCAGCTGGCGGATCGTCGAGACCTCGACCAGCGGGTGGTCGATCGCCGGCCGCGTGGTCGTGACCTTCAGCCGCGCCGCGAGCGCCTCGAAGGTCACGCCCTGCAGGACGGTCGTCAGCAGCACCACGAAGAAGACGATCGAGAGGAACTCCCCCGCCCGCGGCACGCCGGCGATCACCGGGAAGGTCGCGAAGACGATCGGCACCGCGCCGCGCAGCCCCGCCCACGAGAGCGCCAGCCGCTCGTTGCGGGCGAAGCCCTGCGGCCCGAGCAGCACCAGCACCGCCAGCGGCCGGCCGAGCAGCAGCAGCGCCGCCGTGATCACCAGCGCCTCGGCCCAGACCTCGCCGAGCGCGTGAGGCGAGACGAGCAGGCCGAGCGCGAGGAACATCCCCAGCTGCGCGACCCAGGCGATCCCGTCGTGGAAGGCGGTGATCGCGCGCTTGCCGTGGATCGGGAACGAGCCCAGGATCAGGCCGGCGATGTAGGCCGACAGCAGCCCCGAGCCGTGCAGGTTGGTGGCGACCGCGTAGGCGAGGATCGCCGTCGCCAGCGACGCGACCGGGTAGAGCCCCTCGCTGGCGAGCTTCGCGCGCTGGAACGCCTGGACGGCGAGCAGGCCGATCACCGTCCCGACGACCGCGTCGATCGCCAGCTCGCCGACCATCGTGCCGACGATGTCGAGGACGCCGTAGCCGTCCTTGGTCTGCAGGTTGACCAGCCCGATCACGAGCAGCGCGGTGACCGGGTCGTTCATGCCCGCCTCGCCCTCGAGCGTGCGGGCCAGCCGGCGGCGCAGGGTCGAGCCGCGCAGCAGCGCGAAGATCGCCGCGCCGTCGGTCGAGGCGACGATCGCGCCCAGCAGCAGCCCCTCCTCGAACGAGACGTCGAGCGCGAGGTAGGTGACGGTGCCGACCACGGCGGTCGTGATCAGGACGCCGGCGGTCGCCATCGAGATCACCGGCCCCAGCACCGGCCGGATCTCCTTGAAGCCTGCCGCCAGGCCGCCCTCGAAGAGGATCAGGACCAGCGAGACGAGCCCGATGTCGCGGATCAGCTCGGCGTCGCGCTCGTGGACGACGCCGGCGCCGTCGGGCCCGGCGAGCATCCCCAGCAGCAGGAAGACGACGAGCGCGGGTACTCGTAGGCGTCCGGCGAAGAGTGAGGCGGACAGCCCCGCGACGAGCAGGGCGCCGGCGAGCAGCAGCAGCTCGTCGAGCACCTTGAGCATCCTAACCGGTGGTCCGGCGCGCGCTGCCCGGACGGCCGACCGCCGCCGCGTCGCGCCCGGCCGATACGCTCGCAGCGTGCCACCGTCCCCACGCCGCGCCGAGACGACGAGCAAGCGTGCTCAGGTCCAGGAGGACGTCCTCCGCGCGATGGAGGACCTGCTCGGCGAGGGCGAGACCTACGCCGACCTCAACGTCGAACGGCTGGCCGGACGGGCCGGGATCTCGCGGACCGCGTTCTACTTCTACTTCCGCGACAAGCGCGAGGTGCTCGAGCGGTTGACGAGCACGGTCGCCGAGCAGCTCTACATCGCCGCCGACGCCTGGTTCTCCGGTCAGGGCGTCCGCAGCGACGTACTGCGCAGCGCGATCGCCGAGATCGCCGAGATCTTCCTCCAGCACGGGTCGCTGCTGCGGGCGATCGTCGAGGTCTCGACCTACGAGCGCGACGTCTCAGACCACTGGCGGGCCCTGATCGGGCGCTTCATCGACGCGACCGAGCGCCGGATCCTGAGCGAGCAGGAGGCCGGCAACGCGCCCGCCTTCCCAGCCCGCTCGACGGCGTTCGCGCTCGTCTGGGGCGTCGAGCGGACCCTCTACCAGCAGATCGCCCGCGAGTCCGAGTTCTCGATGGACGGGATCGTCGAGGCGCTCGCCGGCGCCTGGCTGCGGACGATCTACGGGCGGCCGGACGCGATCCTCGAGGCCTAGCGGCCCGCCTCAGGTGCGGGGGCCGACCGTCGGCTGCTCGTCGGTCGGAGGGCCGGGCGGTGCCCCGTCGACCGCGAGGTGCTCGCCGGTGATCGCGTCGATCTCGCCGGTTTGGAGGGCCCGGGTGACGTCGTCGTCGATGTCCTGCTCGCTGACGTCCGGGCGCAGATGCCGCAGCCGGAGGGCGTCGAGACGGCGCAGCTTGACGATCTCCAGCAGGTAGACCAGGTAGACGCTGAAGGCCAGGACCAGCAGCACGATCACCACGATCACCGAGGTCCAGAGCGGGTCGTAGTGGTCGCGGTCGTCGTTGTAGGGGACGAACCGCAGCGCGATCGCGACCCCGGCGAGGGCTGCGGCCCAGGCGTACAGGTAGAGCACGACCCGCCGCTGGCTGAAGCCCAGGCGGCTGAGGCGGTGGTGGAAGTGGTTCTGGTCGGCGCCGTAGATCGGCTGCCGCGCCTTCAGCCGCTTGAGCACCACGAAGGTCGTGTCCAGGAACGGCACCGCGAGCACCATCAGCGGCACGACCAGGGCCAGCACCGCGCCGGTCTTGACCGTCCCCTCGACCGCGACCGCCGCCAGCAGGAAGCCGAGCAGGTTGGCGCCGGTGTCGCCCATGAAGACCCGGGCCGGGTGGAAGTTGTGGACCAGGAAGCCGAGCGCGGCGCCGCAGGTGGCCCCGGCCAGCAGGCTGGCGTGCTCCTTCTGCAGGTCCCAGGCGACGATCCCGAGCGCGATCGCCGCGATCGCGCAGACGCCGGCCGCCAGCCCGTCGACGCCGTCGGAGAGGTTGACGACGTTCATGATCGCCACGAAGCCGAGGATCGTCAGCGGCACCCCGAAGCTGCCGAAGTCGACGGCGCCGATGAACGGCAGCGTGATGTTGCCGACCTCGACCCCCTGCGAGACCGGGATCCAGGCGGCGGCGGCCTGGCCGGCCAGCTTGGCCAGCGGGTGCAGGTCGAAGCGGTCGTCGAGGACCCCGACGACCGTGATCGCCAGCCCGCCGAGCAGGATGTGGTGGAGGTTGTCGACCCGCCCGTCCCAGGTCGGCGAGGACGGCAGGTCGCCGATGCTGAGCAGGACCGCGACGGCGACCCCGGCGGCGATCGCCAGGCCGCCGAGCAGCGGCGTGCCGCCCAGCGCCACGCCGCGGCCGCGGGGCCGGTCGACGGCCCCGGCCAGCCGGGCCAGGCGCGCGACCAGCGGCGTCACCGCCGCGGCCACGGAGAAGGCGACCAGCAGCGCCACGAAGGGATCGCGCCAGGTCATCGGCTGTAGAGCCTAGAGGGGGCTCCGGCCGCTCGGCGGCGCGCCGCGGCCGGACCGCGGCGCTCGCCGATCGCGCTCAGCCGAGGTTGGCGTAGAGCGGGAACCGCTGGGCGACCGCGGAGACCCGGGCGGCGAGCGCGTCGCGCTGCGCGGCGAACCCGGCCTCGTCGGCGGCCAGCGCGGCGCCGATCACGCCGCCGACGTCGCGGAAGTCGTCGATCCCGAGGCCACGGGTGGCCAGCGCCGGGGTCCCGACCCGCAGGCCGCTGGTGACCATCGGCGGGCGCGGGTCGAACGGCACCGCGTTGCGGTTGACGGTGATCCCGACCTCGTGCAGGCGGTCCTCGGCCTGCTGGCCGTCGAGCGCCGTCTCGCGCAGGTCGACGAGCACCAGGTGGACGTCGGTGCCGCCGGTCAGGACGTTGATGCCGCTGCCGGCCGCGAGCAGCTGCTCGGCGATCACGCGCGCGCCGTCGATCGTGCGCTGCTGGCGCTCCTTGAACGCGTCGCTGGCGGCGATCCTCAGCGCCACGGCCTTGGCCGCGATCACGTGCTCCAGCGGGCCGCCCTGCTGGCCGGGGAAGACCGCCGAGTTGATCTTCTTCGCGTGCTCCTCCTTGCAGAGGATGATCCCCGACCGCGGGCCGCCGAGCGTCTTGTGGACGGTGGTCGAGACGACGTCGGCGTAGGGCACCGGCGAGGGGTGCAGGCCGGCGGCGACGAGCCCGGCGAAGTGGGCCATGTCGACGAACAGCAGCGCGCCGACCTCGTCGGCGATCTCGCGGAAGCGCGGGAAGTCGAGCTGGCGGGGGTAGGCCGACCAGCCGGCGACGATCATCTTCGGGCGCGTCTCGCGGGCCAGCCGCGCGACCTCGTCCATGTCGATCCGCGAGCTCTGCTTGTCGACCTCGTAGGCGACGATGTCGTAGAGCCGCCCCGAGACGTTGAGCTTCATCCCGTGGCTGAGGTGGCCGCCGTGGGCCAGCGACAGGCCCATGATCCGGTCGCCCGGCTGCAACAGCGCGTGGTAGACGGCGTTGTTGGCCTGCGCGCCGGCGTGCGGCTGGACGTTGGCGTGGTCGGCGCCGAAGAGCGCCTTGGCGCGGTCGATCGCCAGCTGCTCGATCACGTCGACGTGCTCGCAGCCGCCGTAGTAGCGCTTGCCCGGGTAGCCCTCGGCGTACTTGTTCGTCAGCACGCTGCCCTGGCACTCGAGCACGGCCTGCGGGACGAAGTTCTCCGAGGCGATCATCTCCAGCGTGTCCTGCTGGCGAGCCAGCTCGCGGCCGATCGCGTCGGCGACCTCGGGGTCGACGGCGGACAGCGGGGCGTTGAAGAAGTCGGCGGGCAGATCGGACACGGGCGTCTCCTCGGGAGTGGGTGGCGGGTGCCCAGGCGCGCGGCGGTGCTCGGTGTCGCTCCCCGGTGGTCGGTTCCACCCTCTGGCGCCAGTCGCGACGGGAGCGATGCTAGCGAGGCGGCGGGCCGGTCCGCCAGCTTCTCCGGTCGCGACCGCTCCGCCGGCGGCCCGCGCCCGCCGGTCGTCCCGGGTGGCGCCTCGCCGTGGGCGCGTCAGGCGGTGGCGGGCGGGGTTCCCGGTCCCCCGCGCTCGACGTCGGCGATCTCGTCGATCCGGCGCTCGTGGCGACCGCCCTCGAAGCCGGTGGCCAGGAATGCCTCGACGATCGGTCCGGCGGCCTCGGGCGTGATCCGGGCCTGCGAGAGCCCGAGGACGTTGATCCCGTTGTGCAGGCGGGCCATCGACGCCTCCTCGGCGTCGTGGGCGTTGACCGCGCGGATCCCGTCGATCTTGTTGGCGGTGATCGTCACGCCGTTGCCGGAGCCGCAGACCACGACGGCCCGCTCGGCCTCGCCGGCGGCGACCGCGCGTGCGGCGGCGGCGGCGTACGACGGGTAGTCGGTCGACTCGGCCGAGGTCGTGCCGACGTCGGTGACCTGGTGGCCGCCGGCGTCGAGCGTGGCCTTGACGTGCTCCTTGAGCGCGAAGCCGGCGTGGTCCGAGGCGACGACGATCCGCATGGCGGGATCGTACGACGCGGCAGGGCGGGAAGGCCGGCCGGCCGCGGCTGTCGCCGCGTGGCGGATCGGCCTCGCCGTCGCGGATCCGATCCGCCACGCGAGCCGCGGGCGGGCCCCGGGCTCAGCCGACGCCGGCCAGCCGCTCGGCGACGACGGCCGTCGGGACCACGCCCTCGCGGACGATCCGCCAGGAGCCGCCGTCGGCCAGGCCGCGCAGGTCGACGATCGTCGACGCCGTGCCGGGACGCGGCCCGCGGTCGACGACCAGCCGGCAGCGGTCGAGGATCGCGGCCGGCACCGCGTCGAGCGACGCCGGGTCCGGTCCGCCGGCGAGGTTGGCGCTGGTCTGGGCGATCGGCGGCGCGTCGACCGCGGCCGCCAGCAGCGGCACCCGGACGCCGATCGTGGTCGGGTCGCCGCCCGTCGCGGGCGCGAAGCACCGCCGCGGGTTGGGCACCAGCAGGCCGACCGGCCCCGGCAGCAGCGCCTCGATCGCCTTCTCCACCGCCCCCGGCAGCGGGCCGAGGTCGGCCAGCGCCGCCTGGACCGACCACCACATCACGGCGTTCGGCTTCGCCGGATCGCGCCGCTTCAGGTCGGCCAGCCGCCGCACCGCGTCGAGGTCGTCGGGGTCGACGGCGAGCCCGTAGACCGTGTCGGCCGGGAAGCAGGCGATCCCGCCGGCGGCGGTCGTCGCGGTCAGGCGGGCGACCGTCGCGGGATCGAGCGGCAGCGGCGGGCTCGGGTCCGCCGAGCCCGTCCGTGCCACCACCACCCGGCCGATCCCGGCCAGGTCGTCGCGGATCTCGGTCTCGGCGAAGCCGGCGTCGCGGGCCAGCGCGGCGACCGCCGGGGCCTGCCCGGCACCGACCTCGATCGCGGTCAGCGCCGCTCCGGCGGCGACCGCGGCGGGCAGCAGCCGGCGGATCACGTCGAGCCCGTCCTCGCCCGCGAACAGCGCACCCGCCGGGTCGTGGTCGCGGACCTCGGGCGGCAGCCGGGCGCGGTCGCCGTCGGGGATGTAGGGCGGGTTCGACAGGACCGCCAGCAGCCGCTCGCCGTCGGCGTTCGTCGCGGGCGAGCCCGCCGCCGCGCCCGCGGCGTCCTCGCCGCCGGTCGGTGCTCCCGCCAGCAGGTCGCCGTGGTGCAGCTCGATCGTCAGGCCCAGCCGCGCCGCGTTCGCCGCCGCGACGGCCAGCGCCTCGGCCGAGCGGTCGCTGGCGTGGATCCGCAGGTCGGGCCGCTCGTCGGCCAGCGCCAGCGCGATCGCGCCACTGCCGGTGCCGACGTCGACGACCGTCGCGCCGGCCGGCAGCGCGAGCCCGACCTCGACCAGCAGCTCGGTCTCCGGTCTCGGGACCAGCACCCGCCGGTCGACCTGCAGGTCGAGGTAGCGGAACCCGCGCACGCCGAGCAGATGGGCGACCGGCTCGCGGGCCTCGGCGCGGCGGCGCTCCAGCTCGGCCAGCGCCAGCGCCTCGTCGTCGCTCAGCGGCCGCTCGGGCGACAGGAACAGCCGGGCCCGGTCGGCGCCGATCGCGTGCGCGACCAGCAGCTCGGCGTCGAGTCGGGGGCTGTCGATCCCGACCGCGGCGAACCGCGCGGCGAGCCGCCGGACCGCGGCGCCGACGCGCTCGCCCGCGGCCTGCCCCTCGTCGCCGGCGCTCATCGCGCGGCCGCTCAGGCCCCGGCGTCGGCGGCCTGCAGCTCCAGCAGCCGGCGCTTCTCGTCGGCCTGGAGCGCGGCGGTGAACTCGTCCAACTCGCCCTCGAGGATCGCCTCGAGCGAGTAGAGCGTGACCTTCACCCGGTGGTCGGTGACCCGTCGCTCGCCGTAGTTGTAGGTCCGGATCTTCTCGGCCCGGTCGCCGCTGCCGACCTGCGCGCTGCGAGCGGCCGCCTGCTCGGCGCGCTGCTCGGCGACCGCGTGCTCGTAGAGCCGGGCGCGCAGCACGCGCAGCGCCTTCTCGCGGTTCTGCAGCTGCGACTTCTCGTCCTGCATCGAGACCACGACGCCGGACGGCTTGTGCGTGATCCGGACCGCCGAGTCGGTGGTGTTGACCGACTGGCCGCCGGGGCCGGACGAGCGGTAGACGTCGATCTGGAGGTCGTTCTGGTCGATGTGGATGTCGACGTCCTCGGCCTCGGGCAGCACGGCGACGGTGCAGGTCGAGGTGTGGATCCGGCCCTGCGACTCGGTCGCCGGCACGCGCTGGACGCGGTGGGTCCCGGCCTCCCACTTGAAGACCGAGTAGGCGCCGTCGCCGCTGATCGCGAAGGTGTACTTGCCGTCGGAGACCTGCAGCGGCTCGGCCTTGAAGCCACGGCGCTCGGCGTACTTGGTGAGCATCCGGTAGACGTCGCCGGCCCAGAGCCCGGCCTCCTCGCCGCCGGCGCCGCCCTGGATCTCGACGATCACGTCGCGGTCGTCGTAGGGGTCCGGATCGACCATCGCCAGGCGGATCTCCTCCTCCACCTCGGCGATCTGCTCGCGGGCGGCCTCGAGCATCTCGCGGACCTCGGGGTCCTCGCCCTCGGCCAGCAGCTCGCGGGCGCCGGCCGCGTCGTCGGTGGCGTGGCGCCATGCCTTGGCCAGCTTGACCGCGTCCTGCATCCGGCGGTACTCGCGACCGACCTCGGCGTAGCGATGCCGATCGCCGATCACCTCGGGGTCGACGATCTGCCGCTCCAGCTCGGCGAACCGGGCCTCGATCTGATCCACGAGCGCTTCGATCACAGCGACCGATGGTATTCGGGGGCCGGTCGCTCGGGGCCGCGGGTCAGGCGACCCGGAGCAGCGGGGTCGGCACCCGCCGTGGCGTCATCTGGCCCGGGCGCCGACCAGGTGGCGTCATCTGACGTCGCTCAGCGCCGCGAAATGACACCGCCTCGGCCGGCAGCGGCGAACTGACACCACCTCGCTGCGCCATCCCGGCACGGGTGGATGTGAGGCGTCCACGGACGCCTCACGCCACCGCTAGGCCGCCACCTCGATGCCGACCAGGTCCCGCCCCCGCGCCGCCCGCGGGTCCTCGCGGTCGAGGACCGCCTGCAGCGCCGCGATCGCGACGGCCAGCTGGTCGTGGTCCGGCGGCTTCGTGGTCAGGCGCTGCAGCTGCAGGCCGGGCCACATCAGCCTGGCCACGATCGGGTTGCCGCGGTGGCGGCCGGCAAACTTGATCGCCTCGAAGGAGAGGCCGATGATCAGCGGGATCCCGAGGATCCGGGTGGCGAACAGCCAGTACCACTCCGGCAGGCCGACCGGGGCGAAGACGAAGATCGCCACGATCATCACGATCAGCATGAAGCTGGTTCCGCAGCGCGGGTGCAGGCGGCTGAAGCGGTCGGCGTTCTCGGGCGTCAGCGGCAGCCCGGCCTCGTAGCAGGCGATCGTCTTGTGCTCGGCGCCGTGGTACTCGAAGACCCGCCGCAGGTCGGCCAATCGCGTGACGAGGACCAGGTAGCCGATGAAGATCGCGGTCCGGACGACGCCCTCGACCATCCAGAACAGCCAGCCCGAGCCGAGCTGGTCCTTGATCAGGCTGGTCAGGCCGACCGGGGCCAGGAAGAACAGGCCGACGGCCAGCCCGAGCCCGCCGAGGACGGCGATGATCCAGCTGCCGGCGCCGATCTCGGGCTCGTCCTCGCCGCTCTGGGCGTTGGCCGCCAGGCGCAGCGCGCGGAAGCCGATCCGCAGCGACTCGACCAGCGCCACGACGCCGCGCAGGACCGGGGTCCGCAGCAGCCTGCGCCGCGCGAGGACCGACCGGAACGGGAAGGTCTCGACCTGGATCTCGCCCTCGGCCGCGACGCCGGCGGGCATCGCGCCGTCGACCAGCTGCTCGGGCAGCGGCTTGCGGACCGCCACCGCCCAGGTCTTGACGCCGCGCATCATCACGCCCTCGATGACGGCCTGGCCGCCGACGGGCGCGTCCTGCTGCGCGGCGTAGGAGGTGTCCGATGCCCGTCCGGCGGCGGCGTTCTGGTCGAACGGCGCCCGCGAGGACGAGCTGGTGGCCACGAGCGTCCTCCGCCGGGGCCGGGAGGGCTAGGAGCCCGCGGCCTCGGCCTTCTTGGCCGCGGCGGCGCGGCGGCGGAAGCGCTCGACGCGACCGGCGGTGTCGACGATCTTCTGCTTGCCCGTGTAGAACGGGTGCGAGGCCGACGAGATCTCGACATCGACCACCGGGTAGGTCGTGCCGTCCAGCTCGATGGTGTTGTTGCTCTTCAGCGTCGAGCGGGTCAGGTACGTCACGCCCGCAGAGACATCGCGGAAGACCACGGGCGCGTACTCGGGATGGATCTCGGTCTTCATCGTCGAAGCAGGGTATCAAGGGTCCGCCGACGGCCTCGGTCAGGTGTCCACGGGCCGCGGACGGCCGATCGCGATCAGGTGGCGGCCTGGCAGGGGACGCTGCGGACGTTGTTGGCCTCGTCGCGCTCGTCGATCAGGCCCTCGGGGTCGAGCACGACCTGCAGCCGCCTGTCGGCGGCGCAGCGGCGACCGGCCACCAGCAGGACGTCGTCGGCCAGCGCCGGCGCGTAGGTCGTGCTGGTCAGGACGACGTCGCCCTGGCGGATCTCGAGCGTCACCGCACGATCGCCCAGAGCGGGGATCCCGAGCGCGGTCACCGGCACCCGGTAGACCACCTGGTTGGCCGCGGTGCCCGGGGTCCAGAGGATCGGCGCCGTGCCGATGCCGACGTCCGGCCGCACGTCCGCGACCGTGCACGAGCGGCTGGTGTCGACGCCGCCACGGACCTCGCCGCCGCCGACCCAGCGGGAGCGCACGAGCAGGCGGTAGCGGAAGCCGGGGCGCAGCCCCTGCACCGAGATCTTGCGGACGAGCCGGGTGCTGCCGGCGCGGGCCGCCTCGAAGACGCCGAGCCCGGCGGGCGAGCGGGCGCCCTTGAGGGTCGCCCATCGGCCGCCGACGGCGGGGCGCTCCTGCAGGCGGACCGAGAAGCCGAACGTGGTCGCCGGACGCCGGAGCGCCCGCATCGTGACGGTGAAGGTCGCGGCCCGCGCCTGCGCGTCGGTCGCCGACGTTGTGCAGGCGTTGCGGGCGATCCGCACCGTCTTGGCCGGCAGCGGCTTGGTGCCGTCCGCGACGGCGGCGGTCGGCGGCGCGAGGCCGCCGACGAGCGCCAGCGCGCCGGCGACGATCGGCAGCGGACGCGAGCGGGCGGAGGGAGACGAGCGAACCGGGGGCATGCGGAGGGGACGAGCGGCAACCGGATGATGACCGACCGCGCTCCCCCTCAACAACCGGCGAGGGGCGCGCAAGTTGCGCGCCCCTCGGGTCGATCGAACGTCGGTCCAGCGAGCGCCGCGGCGGCCGGCTGGCCAGCCGGCCGCGAGGCGGTCAGACGACCTGGTAGGCCGGGCCGTCGCCGCCCTCGGGCGGGGTCAGCCGCCCGCCGCGGGCGGTGATCGCGCCGCACTGCACGCAGTTGGTGTAGTTGACGGTCACGTCGACGTAGCCCTCCTTGGGCTGGTCGTCCTCGATCTCGTAGACCCCGGCCGGGCACATCCACTTCCACGCCTCGGCCACCTGGCGCGGGACGCGCTTCTCGATCCGGATGTGGTTCGGCGCGTCGTCGCGAGTCGCGTTGCCGGTGATGAACACCGAGCTCAGCTTGTCGAAGTAGTACTTGCCGTCCGGCTGCGGGTAGAGGTCGCTGATCGGCTTGTCCGGGACGGCGACCGCGACCTCCTTGTCGAGGTGCAGGGTCGGCTTGCCGGGCGGCAGCTTGCCCTTGGTCACGAAGTCGAGGCCCGACAGCGCGGCTCCGACGGTCAGGCCGTGGGAGTCGAGCAGGCCGCGGTTGGACTGGACCTCGCGCAGCGTCTTGCCGACGAGCGAGTCCTCGATCGCCCGCTCGTAGCCGGAGAAGTCGTTCGAGCCGGCCTTCAGCTGCTGGTAGATCTGCTCGCCGGCGATCTTGCCGGCGGCGATCGCCAGGTGGACGCCCTTCAGGCGCGCCATGTCGACCATGCCCGCGCCCTCGCCGACGATCACCGCGCCGGGGACCGTCAGCTTCGGCTGCGAGAGCAGGCCGCCGGCCTGGATCGCCTTCGCGCCCCAGGCGACGCGCTCGCCGCCCTCCAGCACGTCCTTGACGTACGGGTGCGACTTGAAGGTCTGCAGCAGGTCGTGGACCGAGACGGTCGCGTCCGGCGTGTGCAGCGGCACGACGTAGCCGATCGAGACCTGGTCCTCCCCCATCGGGTAGATCCAGCCGCCACCGGCCATCGCGTCCTTCTTGCGCGGGCTCGCCGGCCAGCCGAAGGTGTGGACCACCTTGCCGAACGGCTTCTTGACCTTCCAGACCTCCTTGGCGCCGATCTCCCAGGTCGGGGGCTGCTTGCCCTCGGCCAGGTTGAAGCGCTTGACGGCGGTGCCGGTCAGGTGGCCCCAGTTGCCCTCGGCGAGGACGGTCGCCTTGGCGTGGACCTCCATCCCGGGCTCGAAGGTCCCGAGCTCCTCGCCCTCCTTGCCGCGGCCCTTGTCGCCGGTGACGATGCCGACGACCTGCTCGCCGTCGACGAGCAGCTTCTGGGCGGCGGTCTCGGTCAGGACGTAGGCCCCGGCCTCCTCCGCCTGGTCGGCCATCCAACGGCAGAGCTGGGAGATCGAGATCACCCAGTTGCCCTTGTTGGCGAAGTTCGGGGGCGTCGGCTTCAGCGTCAGCGACTTCTTGTCGTTGCGCAGCCAGACGCCGGCGTCGTCCTCGACCTCGGTGTAGACGGCCGGGTTGGCCTTCGGGTCGAAGTCCGGGAACAGCTCCTTCAGGGGCCCCGGCTTCATCACCGAGCCGGACAGGTTGTGCGCGCCGCAGACCTTGCCCTTCTCGACGATCGCGACGGGGACCTCCCCGAGCTGCTCGAGCAGCTCGGGGTCCTCGGCCAGCAGCTGCAGCAGCCGGTTGGCCGCGGCGAGGCCACCGGGGCCGCCACCGACGATGGCGACGCCGACCTCGATCCGCTCGTCCTCGCCCGCCTCCGGCGCGGCGACGAACTCCGCCACCGCGTCGACCGGGGGCGGGAACTGTGCGGGCGCGATCGCGCCGTTCTTCGCAGTGGCGGCCATGGTCCTCAGCCCTTCTTCGCCTTGATCGCCTCGGTCAGCGCCGGGGTGATCGTGTGGAGGTCGCCGACGACGCCGAGATCCGCGAACTCGAAGATCGGCGCGTTGGAGTCCTTGTTGATCGCGACGATGTTCTCGGCGCTCTGCATGCCGACCTTGTGCTGGATCGCGCCGGACACGCCCAGGCCGAGGTACAGCTTCGGCGCGACGGTCTTGCCCGTCTGGCCGATCTGCCCGGCGTAGGGGTACCAGCCGGCGTCGACCGCGGCACGGGTGGCGGCGACGGCGCTGTTGCCGCCGAACGCCTTGGCCAGGTCGTCGGCGAGCGAGAAGTTCTCGGGCTTGCCGAGACCGCGACCGCCGGTGATCAGGACGTTGGCGTCCTCGATGTTGACGTCGGCGCCGCGCTGCTCGCCGCGCGTGACGACCGAGACCTTGCCCGAGGCGTCCGACAGGCTGACGGCGACGTCCTCGACCGCGACCGGGGAGCCGGACTCGACGACCTCGAACGCGTTGAGGCGGCCGACGACCACGCCGAAGCCCTTGAACTTGATCTCGGAGATCGAGCTGTCGCCGAGGATCGGGCGCTCAGCGACCAGCTGGCCGCCGTCGACCCGCAGGCCGGTGATCTCGACCGCGATGCCGCCGCCGCGACGGGCGGCGAGGCCGGCGCCGGCCTCGAAGCCGAGCAGGCCGCCACCGAAGATCGCGTAGCCGTAGTCGCCGGCCGAGGCGATCGTGTCGAGCGCGTCGACGACCGGCTGGGCGACGCCCGCCGGGGCGTTCACGCGCAGCGCCTTGGCGGCGCCGTACTTGCCGACCGAGCCCGCGACGTCGTCGCTGATGTCCTCGCCGACCAGGGCGACGTGGACCTCGCCGCCGAGCTCGGCGGCGAGCTTCGACGCCGTCGAGATGGCGCCGAGCGAGTTCTTGTTGATCGCGCCCTCGTGGTGGAGCGCGTAGACCAGGATGTTGCTCATGCTCAGATCAGCTTCCTCTCGTCGAGCCAGTTGACGATCTTCTCGACGGTGGCCGCCGTGTCGTCGTCCTCGATGATCTCGCCGGCGGACTTCGCCGGCGGCTGCTTGGCGGACTGCCAGACGGCCTGCGAGCCCTCCGCGCCGACCTTCGAGGCGTCGATGCCGGCGTCGGCGACCGTCAGCTTCTCCAGCGGCTTCTTCTTCGCGCCCATGATCGCCTTCAGCGACGGGTAGCGCGGCTCGTTGATCGCGTCGCCGACCGAGATCACGGCCGGCAGCGTCACCTTGACGGTGTCGTAGCCGTACTCGGCCTGGCGCTCGCAGGTCAGCTCGGTGCCCGAGACGTCGAGCTTGATGACCTGGGTCAGGCCCGGCCATCCGAGGTTCTCGGCCACGACCGCGCCGACGGCGTAGGACTGACCGTCATCGGACTGCTGGCCCAGCAGGACCAGGTCGGGGTTCTCCCGCTTCACCAGCTCGGCCAGGGCGTAGCCGGTGGCGACCACGTCGGAGCCGGCGACCGCGTCGTCGGCGAGGTGGATCGAGCGGTCCGCACCCAGCGAGACGGCCTTGTGCAGGGCCTTCTCCGCGCCGGCGGGACCGACGGTGATCGCGACGACCTCGTCGACGGGCAGCGCGCCGCTCTCCTTGAGCTGCAGCGCGGCCTCGATCGCGTGGGTGTCGAACGGGTTCAAGGTCTTCTCGCCGCTGCGGTCCAGGCGACCGGTCGAACTGTCGACCTGCTTGTGGACGGCGGCGTCCGGGACCTCTTTCACCAAGACGACGATCTTTGTCACTTGAGAGCCTCCTTCGGGGGCAAACGGGCGTTCGGCAGTGTAGCGCGGTTGACTGACGAGTCAGTCGGCGGTCGCGTTGGTTGCGACCGCGGGTAGGTTCTAGTGAGCGGGCGGCGCGAGCGGCCGCCCGACCCGGGTTCAGGCGCGTTCGCGGGTGGCGACGCCCTCCCGGATGAAGTCGATGATGCGCGAGGTCGGCGTGCCCGGGGTGAAGACCTCGGCCACCCCCCGCTCCTTC
>NZ_AGUD01000107.1 GCF_000240225.1 Patulibacter medicamentivorans | reverse complement strand
GCTCGGCGGGCGCCACGGGCTCGGCGGGCGCCACGGGCTCGGCAGGCGCCGCGGCCGGCGGGCTCGGCGGGTCCTCGTGGACCGCGACCGGACCGAGTCCGCCGCCATGGCCCGCCGCCAGCGCGTCGCCGCTGCCCGGCATCGCGGTCTCCGGCGGCGTGGTCGGATGCGCCTGGTCCGCGAACCGGTCCTGGACCGAGCGCCGGGTGCTGCCCAGGCGGGCGCCGACCGCCATCGCCGGCAGCTCGACGAGCTTGTGCAGCAGGTACGAGATGACGAGCGTCGGGAGCGCCGCCAGCCCCCAGGTGACGACGCCCGTGAGGACCGCGTCGTCGGTGATGTGCTCGTGGACCTTCGGCACGATCCAGAACATGATCGGGACGTGCACCAGGTAGACCGGGTAGGTCATCGGGCCGAACCAGAGCACCGGCCGCCAGGCCGCGAACTTGGGCGGCTCGCGATCGGCGAGCTCGTGCAGCAGGATCCCGAGCATCAGGATCGCCATCGCCAGCACGGTGCCGTAGATCGCCACGCCGGCCCCGCCGCTGCCCGAGCCGACCGCGCGCCCCAGCGGCATGGCGGCAAGCGCCAGCACGGCCGCCACCAGCAGCAGCGCGCGCGGCACCCACTGGCTCATCCGCTGCGCGTAGCGGGGCAGCCAGCCCGCGACCTCGGCCGTCGCGATGATCACGCCGGGCATGAAGCAGGCGACGCCGTAGACGACGGTCGTCGGCAGGGTCGCGTTGCGGCCGGCGTAGACGCTGATCGCGGCGGCGATCAGCGACAGCGCGACGATCACGCCCGCGCGGGCGTTGACCGAGCCCATGCGCACGACCCGCATCGCCTGCAGCAGCAGGTAGAGCCCGACCGGGATCGCCAGGTAGACGATGAACTCGACGTGCAGCGACCAGGCGTGGCCGATGTGGTCCCAGCCGCCCCCGGCCCGTCCCTCGTCGGTCCGCAGCAGGCTCGCCACCGCGACGAAGTGGCCCGGGGTGACGCCGAACTTGCCCCAGCCGTCGATCAGGAGGACCGCGATCAGGACCGCGATGAAGAGCGGGTGGACGCGCAGGATCCGCCGCAGCACGTAGCGCACGGAGTTCGGCCACTTGCGCCCGTGCAGGACCGACGCCAGGAACGGCCGCGAGATCAGGTACGCCGAGAGGATGAAGAACAGCAGCAGGATGCCGCCGAACGCCCGCAGCAGCACGCCGAGGACGGTGCCCAGGTCGTCCGTCGTGTCGAGCAGGTTGTAGTTGCGCTGGCCGTCCGCGGAGACGAACGCCCCCTGCACCAGCAGCCCGATCACGAACGCGTGCCAGGTGTACACGGCGAGCGAGCCGTAGGCCCGCATCGAGTCGCCGCTCCAGAACTCCCGCAGGCGCATCGCCTGGCCCGGTGGCGCGCTCGCGACCGGCCCCGTTGTCTGTGTCCCCCGACCCGTGCCCATCGGGGCGCGAGTCTACAACGGTCGTCCAGGGTCCAACCACGGATCTGGCGCGGGTCGCTCTGTGACGTGGTCAGCTTGAGCCCGGAGCCGCGGAGCGCCACAATCGGCTCGGTGAGTGCGACCGACCCGGTCAACCAGGTGGAGCTGCGGCGCTACGTGCGACGGGTCGACGACCGCTGGCCGCTCGAGCGGGCGCTGCTCGGCGGCGCCCGGGTCGCCGACCAGCAGGGCGTCGGGGCGCAGCGCGAGCGCGGTCCCGAGTTCGTCGTGATCCTCGTGTCGGAGGCGTTCGACGGCGTGCCGTGGCTGGAGCGCGTCCACACGGCCGCCAGCCTCTGGGACCGCAGCGAGATGGGCGACGAGCCCGACGTCCACTGCTACACCGCGACCGAGTTCGAGCGCCGCTCCACGACCCTGCCGCGGCTGCGGCGGGCCCTGGAGCACACGCTCGACGTGCTGGCGCCGGTCGGCTGAGCGCGGCGGGCTACTCGCCGCCGAGCGGGGCGTTGGCGTCGCGCCCGATCGCGACCATCCGCTCGATCGGCAGCTTGGCGCGGCGGGCGATCTCGTCCGGCACCTTGACCAGGCCGGTGCCGTCGCGCAGCGTGTCGCGCAGCTTCGGCAGCGTGATCATCTTCATGTAGCGGCACGAGGCCTGCTCGTTGGCCGCGATGAAGTCGACGTCCGGCGCCGCCTTCCGCAGCGGGTAGAGCATCCCCGTCTCGGTCGCGACGATCGTCGTCCGCCGCGGCGCCCCGGGGCCCGCGGCCCGCGCCTGGCGCTCCTCGTCCTCGGCGAAGTCGAGCATCCCGCCGGTCGACAGCATGTGGACGCCCTCGCCCGCCACGTCGCCGGCGGCGACGTACTCCATCACCTGGGTCGAGCAGCCGCACTCGGGGTGGATCAGGAAGTCGGCGTCGGGGTGCTCGCCGCGGACGCGCGTGATGTCGTCGGGCCGGATCCCGGCGTGGACGTGGCACTCGCCGTCCCAGACGTGGAAGCCGGTCAGCGGCGGCTTGCCCTGGGCCTCGCGGTCGGCGGCGATCCGCTTGGCGACGAACGAGCCGAGGAACATGTCGGGCCCGAACAGGACCTCGGTGTCCTCGCCGTGCTCGCGGTAGAGGTGCTCGACGACCGGCACCGCGTTCGACGACGTCACGCAGTAGTCGGTCAGCGCCTTGACCTCGGCGGTGGTGTTGACGTACATCACCGTGATCGCGCCGGGGTGCTTGGCCTGCCAGGCGCGGAGCTGGTCCGGCGTGATCGAGTCCGCCAGCGAGCAGCCGGCGTCGACGTCGGGGATCAGGACCGTCTTCTCGGGGCTCAGGACCGAGGCCGACTCGGCCATGAAGTGCACGCCGCAGAAGACGATCGTCTGGGCGTCGGTCTTCGCCGCCTCGATCGAGAGGCCGAGCGAGTCGCCGACGACGTCGGCGACGTCCTGGATCTCCGGCAGCTGGTAGTTGTGCGCCAGGATCACCGCGTTCTTCTCGCGCGCGAGCTCGCGGATCTCCGCCTGCATCGCGCGCAGCTCGGCCTCGGCCAGCGCGGGAACGCCGGCGCGAACGGGGTCGGGGGCCATCGGCAGGGGGGTCGTCACGACAGCGGCTCCAGGATCAGGGACAGGTCGAGGACGGGGGCCGAATGCGTGAGGGCACCGGCCGAGATGAAGTCTACGCCGGTCGCCGCGATCGCCCCGATCGTCGCCAGGTCGACGTTGCCCGAGGCCTCCAGCGGCACCCGGCCGGCGACCAGCGCGACCGCCTCGCGCAGCTCGTCGTTCGTCATGTTGTCGAGCAGGATCCGGTAGCGGCCGGCCGGCACGCCGACCGCCTCGGCGGCCGCCAGCGCGGCCCGGACCTCGTCGAGGTCGCGGCACTCGGACTCGATCGGCAGGTCGGGCCGGTGGGCGTAGGCCGCGCGGACCGCTTCCCCCACGCCGCCGGCCATCGCGGCGTGGTTCTCCTTGATCAGGATCTGGTCGTAGAGCCCGACCCGGTGGTTGGCCCCGCCGCCGGTCACGACCGCCCGCTTCTCCAGCAGCCGCAGGCCCGGCGTGGTCTTGCGCGTGTCGAGCACGACCGCCCCGGTCCCGGCGACCGCGTCGACGTAGCGGCGGGTGGTGGTCGCCACGCCCGAGAGCCGGCCGAGGAAGTTCAGCGCCGTCCGCTCGCCGGCCAGCAGCGAGCGGGCGGAGCCGACCGCCCGCAGCACCGGCCCGCGCTCGCGCCACTCGCCCTCGGCGGTCAGCGGCGTCAGCTCGAGGTCGCCGTCGACCGCCAGGAAGACCGCCGTCGCGACGTCGAGGCCGGCGATCACGCCAGGCGCCTTCTGGGTGATCGTCGCGGTCGCGCGCAGCCCCTCGGGGACGGTCGCCAGGCTGGTCGCGTCGCCGTCGCCGAGGTCCTCGGACAGCGCGCGGGCGATCAGGTCGTCGAGCAGGTCGGGAGCGATCGGCATCGGACCCCGAGGATAGGCAACCGGCGCTGTCGGGCCCTGGCCGCCGGGGTCCCGGCTCGCGACTCAGCGGGCCAGCGCGACCGCGAGGGTCTCGGGCAGCGCCATCGGCGTCGCGACCACCGCCCGCGCGCCGGCGGCGGTCAGCTCGTGGTCGCTGCCACCGGCCCAGGTCACGCCGACGGCGGGGATCGCGCAGGCGCGGGCGGCATCGACGTCGTGGTGCCGGTCGCCGACCATCACGGCCGCCAGGGCCGCGTCGTCGCCGTGCTCCGCGAGCGCGGCCCGCAGCGACCGCGCCTTGGGCACGTGGCGCTCGTCGGGGGACGGCGCGTGGACCACGTCGATCCAGGCTCCGAGCCCGGTCGCCTCGAGCACCCCGACCGCGGCCGGCCGGATCTTCGAGGTCACGAGCGCGAACCGCCAGCCGGCGTCCCGCAGCCGGTCGAGGGCCGCCGGAACGCCGGGCACGGCGACGGTCGCCGGGATCCCCTCGGCGACGTAGCGGCGGCGATAGCCGCCCAGCAGCGCCTCGGCCGCCGCCGGCGCGTCGGCCGCGGGCACGAGGCCGGCGGCGACCGCGTCGGCGACGATCGCCGCCGCCGTCTCCTCCAGCGGTGGCCCGAGGAAGCGGTGGAGGGCGGCCGGCTCGCGATCCGGCAGCCCCTGCTCTCGCAGCGCACCGCGCATCGCGGCGGCGAACGGCCCGCGCGAGTCGACCAGCGTGCCGTCGAGGTCGAGGCACGCCAACGGTGCCGTCCGCACCCGGCTCACCACCGCCCGGTCACTTCCACTGCCACGACGAGCGCACCCCGTCGAGCGCGGCCCGCGGCCCGTCGAGGTCGTCGCCGGCGGGCGTGGTGACCTGCAGGTAGTAGGCCGTGTCGCCCTTGACGGTCACGACCTGGCGGTTCTCCAGGTAGGTCCGCGACTTCTGCTGGACGTCGACGACCAGCGCCCGGCGGCCGCCGACGTCGGTGTCGCGCCCGACCTCGACCTCGCTCAGCGAGCCGCGGTCGATCGCCGAGATCACGGTCCGCTTGAAGCTCGACCAGTCGGCGTCGGCCTGGCCGCCGGCCCCCGGCGCCTTGAGGGTCATGACGACGATCAGGCCCTTCGCCGGCGAGTCGCCGGAGCTCTTGGGCACCAGCATCGCGACCGGCCGCAGGCCACCCTCCGGAAAGCCCTTCGCGAGGCTGCGGCGGAGGCCCTCGGGCGAGCTCCTCCACCCGTCGGGGACGGCGAACGACGCGCTGCCGAGGTCGACGCGCGAGCCGTCGGCGGCGGTCGTCGACGTGGTCGGCGTGGTCGGCGTCGCCGCGCTCGTGCCGGTGGTCGTCGTCGCCGTCGAGGCGGCCGTCGTGACCGTCTTGGTCGTGGTCTTCTCGCCGTCGCCGCTGCCGCAGCCGGTCGCGGCCAGGGTCGAGGCGGTGGCAAGCGCCAGCGCTGCTGCACGCCATCGCATGTGGTGTCTCCAGTCGATCGGGGCGCGGGCGGGCGCCGCGCGCTCGTGCCGCAGGCTACTGCGGGGCATGCCCGCCGCTCGTCCCCCGCCGGAGGGGCACTCGCCCCTCCGGTCGCCGCGCCGCGCTCAGAGCCCGAGCGTCTTGGCGATGATGTTGCGCTGGATGTCGTTGGTGCCGCCGAAGGTCGTGGCGACCAGCGAGTACGGGACCTGGCGGGCGATGTCGTACTCGACCGCGTAGCCGTAGCCGCCGTGGATCTTGAAGGCGCGGTTGACGGTCCGCTCGGCCGCCTCGGTGGCGAAGACCTTGGCCATCGACGCCTCCTTCGGGAACAGCGCCGTCGGGTTGCGGGCGACGTCGCCCGCGACCTTGTAGACCAGCAGGCGGGCCAGCTCGACGTCGGTGGCCATGTCGGCCAGGCGGTGCTGCTGGACCTGGAAGCGGCCGATCGGCTTGCCGAACTGGACCCGCTCCTTGGAGTACCGGAGGGCGTCCTCGAACGCCTTCGTCGCCTGGCCGAGCGCCAGCGCGCCGATGATCAGGCGCTCGACATTGAGGCCCGAGGTCAGCTGCAGCCAGCCGTTGCCGACCTCGCCGAGGACCGCGTCGTCGCCGACGACGACGTCGTCGAGGTAGACGTAGTTGACCTCGTCGACCCCGCCCATCGTCTTGATCCGCTCGACCCGCACGCCGTCGGCGCCCGGCTCGACCCAGATCATCCCGAGGCCCTCGTGCTTGGGGTGGGTGGGGTCGGTCTTCGAGGCGTCGCGGCAGACGATCAGGATCCGATCGGCGATGTGGGCGTTGGAGATCCAGACCTTGACGCCGTTGAGCTTCCAGCCGCCGTCGACCCGCTCGGCGCGCGTCGTCAGCGAGGCGACGTCGGAGCCCGACTCCGGCTCGGACATCGCGATCGCCTCGACGCCGCCGGCGGCGACGTTGCCGAGCACCAGCTGCTTCTGTTCCTCGGTGGCGAACTTCATCACCGCGCCGGCGACGATCAGCGACACCGCGTAGGCGCCGATCGGCGCGCCGGCCCGCATCATCTCCTCCAGCAGGATCATCTCCTCGACGATCCCGCCGCCGGCCCCGCCGTACTGCTCGGGGATGCTCGGCCCCAGCAGTCCGGCCTCGCCGAGCTTGCGGCTCAGCTCGTCGCTGTGGTGGCTGGTGTGGCCGGCCGTCAGGCGCTCCAGCTGCTCGGGGCTGCCGACCTCGCGCTGGAAGAGGTCGCGCAGGGCGTCGCGATAGGCCTGCTGCTCGTCGCTGAAGGTGAAATCGATGGCCATGGGGCTGCTCCGGTCCGAGGGCGGCGGGCGTCCGTGCCCGCGGGTGGTCGGCCGGATGCTACTGGCTGGCTGGCCAACCGGGACCGCGGATGCGGACGCGAGCGGTCCCGGCGGGCGGTCCCGCCGTCCTCCGCGGTCCGTCAGCCGCGGCCGGTCCAGCGCCAGCTGCGGACGATCGTCCGCAGCAGCGCCTCGGCGGCCGCGCGCGAGCGGCTCGGCACCAGCCCGTCGATCGTCAGCAGCCGGTCCCCGCGGGCGACCAGGTAGCGGATCACCAGGACCTTCTGGCTCTCGAACCGCCCCAGCGACTCGGCGCGGTAGGCGCGCTGACCCCCGAGCCGCGCGTCCGGCAGCCCCCGCACGCTCTTGCCGCCCAGGCCGCGCAGGCCCTCGACCGCCTCGGTCCGCATCGACAGGCGATCGCCGACGTCGACGAGGTCGCCGAACGGCCTGATCGAGATCCCGATCAGGCCGACGTCGCCGGTCTGCTGGGCCAGGCCGACCAGCAGCTTCTGCGGCGGCGCGATCACCCGCCGGAAGCGCTTGGTGCTGTCGACGACGCCCGGGTCGACCCGGAACCGGAAGCCGCGACCGCGGACGACCTCGCCGCGCAGCCGCGCCGGGCCGGCCGGCGTCACGACCCGCGGCCGCCGCGGCCGCGGCGTCGTGGTGGTCGTGGCGGTGGTCCCGGTGGTCGTCAGCGGCGGCGGCCCCGTGACCGCGCCGTCGTCGCCGCAGCCGGCGAGCGCCGCGGCCGGGAGCGCCACCGCGAGGGCGGCGAGCGAGAGGCGCGGGTACGGCACGAGCCCGTCCTAGGCGCCGGCGGCCGGAGCGCTCTCGCCGTGGCCGGCCTGCTGCAGCAGCCAGGCCCGGACGAAGGCGTCGAGGTCGCCGTCGAGCACCTGCTGGACGTTGCCGGTCTCGACGCTCGTCCGCAGGTCCTTGACCATCGTGTACGGATTCAGGACGTAGGAGCGGATCTGCGACCCCCAGCCGACGTCCTGGGACTCGCCCTTCTCCTTGGCGATCTCCTCCGCCCGCTCGCGCTCCGCCCGCTCGATCAGCTTGGCGTAGAGCATCTTCATCGCCGTCATCTTGTTCGCCGACTGCGAGCGCTCCTGCTGGCAGGCGACGACGATCCCGGTCGGGATGTGGGTCAGGCGGACGGCGGAGTCGGTCTTGTTGACGTGCTGCCCGCCGGCACCGGAGGCGCGGTAGGTGTCGACCCGCAGGTCCTCGTCCTTGATCTCGATGTCGCCGACCTCTTCCACGACCGGCGCGACCTCGAGCCCGGCGAAGGCGGTCTGCCGGCGGCCCTGCGAGTCGTAGGGGCTGATCCGGACCAGCCGGTGGACGCCGCGCTCGGCCCCGTAGAGCCCGTAGGCGTGGTCGCCCTCGACCCGGAAGGTCGCCGACTTGATCCCGGCCTGCTCGCCGGCGGACGCCTCGAGCAGGTCGACCTTGAACCCGCGCCGCTCGGCCCAGCGCATCTCCATCCGCAGGACCATCTCGGCCCAGTCCTGGGCGTCGGTGCCGCCCGCCCCCGCGTTGACGGTGATCAGCGCGTCGCCGCTGTCGTAGGGACCGGTGAAGAGCCGCTCCTCCTCGAGGTCGGCGAGTCGCCGCTCGACCGAGTCGAGCTGCTCGACCAGCTCGACGCCCAGCTCGTCGTCGTCCTCGGCCAGCTCCAGCAGCCCGTCGAGGTCGTCGAGGTCGGACGCCAGCCCGTCGTGGACCTGGAGCTTGCGGGTCGCGCGGGCGTGCTCGCCGCTGACCTTGGCCGCCTGCTCCTGGTCGTCCCAGAAGTCGCCCGCCCCCATCGCCTGCTCGAGCTCGGCGACGCGCGCGCGCAGCTCGTCGGGGCGCAGGTGCGGCTCGAGGTCGACGAACCGCTCGCGTGCGTCGGCGATGCGCTGGGGTGCGGACTCGGGGACGGCCATCGAACCAGCGACGCTAGCAGCCGATCGGCGTCTCCGACCCGCCGGCCGCCCCGACGGCGGGTAGTGTCGCGCCGTGAGCCCGCGCGTTCCCGACCCGAGCCGGATCGCCGCCGACGCCGGCCGCCTGGCGGCCGACACCACGCGGCTGGCGGCCGAGACCACCGGCAGGCTCGTCGGCGACACCGGCCGCCTGGCCGGCGACGCCGCCGAGGACATCCGGCGGCTCGCGGAGGCCGCCGCCGGCGCCCCCGACGCGGCGGCCCGGCTCGGCGAGCGACTCGACCGGCTGGACCAGCACCTCGAGGCGGCGCTCGAGCTGGGCAACCGGATCGCGGCGATCGGCGAGGGTCTCGTCGGCTTCGCCGAGCAGGTCGCCGCGACCGGCGAGCAGCTGGCGATCCTCGGCCAGCGGATCGACGAGCGCAGCTCGCAGATCATCGACGTCGGCGAGAAGCTCAGCTCGCAGGCCGTCCAGATGGCCGACCGCGCCGGCGAGGCGACGGCCCAGGCGGCCGAGATCGCCGGCGTCCGGCAGGCCGTCGAGCAGCTGATCGCGATGATGGGCCCGCTGGCGGGCACCGTCGAGCAGCTGGGGCGCGTCGCCGACCGGATCCCGGGCGCCCGGGCGGTCCGCCGCGGCGCCGCCGGCTCCTCCGACGGCTCGTCCTGAGCGACGCCGCCGTCAGGCCGTCGGCACGCGGCCGCCGCCGAGCTCGGCCCGCCGCTCCGGCGCCCGCTCCGCCGCGACGTCGGATCGCAGCAGCCCGTAGATCGCCACGTCGCGGCGCGCCCCCTGGGCCAGGCGATCGATCACCGAGCCGCGGAGGGTCCCCTCGTCGTGGAAGCCGGCGTGCTCGGCCACCCGCCGCGAGCCGAGGTTCCCGTCCCAGATCCGCAGCTCGACCCGCTCCAGCCCGAGCGGTCCCAGCGCCCAGCGCGACAGCAGCCGCAGCGCGGTCGTCGCGACGCCGCGGCCGCGCGCGTCCGGCGCCACCCAGTAGCCGATCTCGCCGACCCGGTGGCGCCAGTTCAGGTCGACCACGCCGATCGCCCCGATCAGCAGCCCGGAGCGGGAGTCCGCGATCGCGAGCTCGAGCGCCTCGCCGCCCTTCTCGCGGGCCCGCATCGCCGCGATCCAGCCGCGGGCGTCGCCCTCGCGATAGGGCACCGGCACCCGGGTCCAGCGCTGGATGCCCGGGTCCTGGCAGGCCGCGGTGATCGCCGGGATGTCCTGCCCGCGCAGCGCCCGCAGCATCACGCCGTCGTGGCTCAGCGGCGGGCTCGGCGTGCGCAGCGACGGCACGAGCGTCAGTCGCCGGTCACGACGCGCCGTGGCAGCGCTTGTACTTGCGGCCGGACCCGCACCAGCAGAGGTCGTTGCGACCGAGCTGCTCGTTGGACGCGAGCACCCGCTGCTGGACCGGCGGCGGGGCGTCGGGATCCTCGTCCGGGCTGCCGTAGGCGGCGAGCGCGGCGCCCTCGACGTCGTCCGAGGCGACGGCCAGCGCCGACGGTGCCGCATCGGCGCCGCTCGTGTACTGGTAGGCCGACGGCGCGCTGGGGGCGGACGCCGGCGGCTGGAGCCCGGCGTCGGCGTCCTCGACCTCGACCTCGACGTGGAAGACGAGCTTGGCGAAGTCGCTCCAGATCGTCGCCATCAGGTCCTGGAAGAGGTCGTAGGCCTCGTTCTTGTACGCGACGATCGGCTCGATCTGGGCGTACCCGCGCAGGTGGATGCCCTCGCGCAGGTAGTCCATGTCGTAGAGGTGCTCGCGCCAGCGCTGATCGATGATGTTCAGCAGCAGGTAGCGCTCGACCTGGCGCATCAGGTCCGGGCCGAGCTGCTTCTCGCGCAGCTCGTAGGCCGCGATCGCGTCGTCGTGCAGG
The DNA here is from genome assembly GCF_000240225.1 of Patulibacter medicamentivorans. GTDB lineage: Bacteria > Actinomycetota > Thermoleophilia > Solirubrobacterales > Solirubrobacteraceae > Patulibacter > Patulibacter medicamentivorans. The sequence goes on along the minus strand of NZ_AGUD01000107.1, from coordinate 3,767 downwards.
CGCCGCTGGAGATCCTCGCGATCGACGGTGTCGGGGTCCAGCTCCTCGCGATCGATCGTCACCGACCAGATCTCCTCGAGGGCGGTGAACAGCCCGTCCATGTCCCACGCCTCGAAGTCCTCCGAGGGCAGGTACTCGTCGAGGGCGCGCGTGATGACGTTGCCGACCTCGTCCTGCGCGTCGTCGGACATGTCGCGACCCTCGAGGATCTGGTCGCGGTAGGCGTAGACGACGCGGCGCTGCTCGTTCTGGACGTCGTCGTACTCGAGGACGCGCTTGCGGATCAGGAAGTTGCGCTCCTCGACGGTGCGCTGGGCCTTCTCGATCTGCTTGGTCAGCATCCCGGCCGAGATCGGCAGCTCGTTGCCGTCGTCGTCGGTCGACGGGAAGCGGTCGAGGATCTTGTAGATCCGGTCGCCGGCGAAGATCCGGACCAGGTCGTCCTGGGCCGAGAGGAAGAACCGCGACTCGCCGGGATCGCCCTGGCGACCGGCGCGACCGCGCAGCTGGTTGTCGATCCGTCGCGACTCGTGACGCTCGGTGCCGCAGATGAAGAGGCCGCCGGCGGCGACGACGATCTCGCGGTCGGCGGCGCAGCGCTCGCGCGCCGCGTCGATCCGCGAGGCGAACGCCTCGTCGTAGCCCTCGTCGCCCGGGCTCAGGCCCTCCTTGCGCAGCTCCTTGCGCAGCAGGTGCTCTGGATCGCCGCCGAGCTTGATGTCGACGCCGCGGCCGGCCATGTTGGTGGCGATCGTGACCGCGCCGGGGCGACCGGCCTCGGCGACCGTCTCGCCCTCGATCGCGGCGTGCTCCGGCTTGGCGTTGAGGACCGTGTGCGGGATCCCGGCCTTCCGGAACATGCCGCCGAGCAGCTCGGAGACCTCGACCGACACGGTGCCGACCAGCACCGGCTGCTGACGCGCGTGGCGCTCGACGACCTCGCGGGTGACGGCGGCCCACTTGCCGTCCTTGGTCTTGAAGACGTCGTCGTTGTTGTCGACGCGCGCGACCGGCTGGTTGGTCGGAACGGGGACCACGCCGAGCTTGTAGATCTTCATGAACTCGGTGGCCTCGGTGAGGGCCGTGCCGGTCATCCCCGCGAGCTTCTTGTACATGCGGAAGAAGTTCTGCAGCGTGACCGTCGCGAGGGTCTGGTTCTCCTCCTGGATCGCCACGCCCTCCTTCGCCTCGACGGCCTGGTGCAGGCCCTCCGACCACCGGCGTCCCTCGAGGATCCGGCCGGTGTGCTCGTCGATGATCGCGACCTCGCCGTTGACGACCGCGTAGTCGACGTCGCGCTTGTAGAGCGACTCGGCCTTCAGCGCCTGGTGCAGGTGGTTGACGAGGTGCCCGTTCTCGGCCCGGTAGAGGTGGTCGATGCCGAGGAACCGCTCGGCCTTCTCGACCCCGCGCTCGGTGACCGCGACCGTCTTGTGCTTCTCGTCGAACTCGAAGTCGAAGTCGGCGACGAACTCCTTCTTGGTCCGCGGATCCATGCCCTCGGGCTTCTTGCCCGGGACCATCGTCTTCGCCATCTTCGCGAAGGTGACGTACAGGTCGGCCGCCTGCTCGGGCGCGCCCGAGATGATCAGCGGGGTCCGCGCCTCGTCGATCAGGATGTTGTCGACCTCGTCGACGATCGCGAAGTTGTGCATCGCCACCGGCCGGCCGTCCTCGCCGATCCGGCCGCCGTGCTGGACCTTCTCCTCGAGCGTCTGCGCCATGTTGTCGCGCAGGTAGTCGAAGCCGAACTCGGAGTTGGTGCCGTAGGTGATGTCCGCCGCGTAGGCCGCCCGCTTGACCTCGTGCGGCTGCATGTTCTGCAGGATCCCGACCGACAGCCCGAGCGCGGTGTACAGCCGGCCCATCCACTCGGCGTCGCGCTCGGCCAGGTAGTCGTTGACCGTGACGACGTGGACGCCGTGGCCCGGCAGCGCGTTGAGGACCACCGCCAGCGTGGCGGTCAGGGTCTTGCCCTCGCCGGTCTTCATCTCGGCGATGTCGCCGCCGTGGAGGACCTGGGCGCCGACCAGCTGGACGTCGAAGTGGCGCATCCCGAGCACGCGCTTGGACATCTCGCGCGTGATCGCGAACGACTCGGGCAGCAGGTCGTCGAGGCTGGTGCCGGACTTGGCCTCCTCGCGCAGCTCGGCGAACCGCTCGCGCAGCTCGTCGTCGGTGGCGAGCTCGAGCTCGGGCTCGAAGGCATTGATCTGCGCGACCCGCTTCTCGTAGTCGCGGAGCTGCTTGCCCTCGCCGATGCTCAGCGCGCGCGAAAGGAGGCCCATGACCCGAGGGTACCAGCGGGATCCCGTCCTCCCGCGGCCCCTCTGTGACCGGCGTCCGGCCCGTCGCCCCCGCGCGGCCGCCGACGGGTCGTCGGACCGGTGGTCCCCGGCCCGGAACGCCCGAGGGCCGCGACATCGTCGCGGCCCTCGGGATCCCTCCGTCCCGGCCGGTCGTGCGACCAGCCGGAACGGACACGATTTCGAGTCTCGAGTGCGACTACGCGGCCGGAGCCGCCCCGTCGGTCCTGGCCTTCTGGGCCTGCGAGAACCGGCGTGCGTCGCGACGGTGACGCCGCTGCACGCGGTTGCGCTTGACCTGACGGGTGAGTTCCTCCTCGACGAGATGGATGGCGTGCTTGAGGTCACGGCTCACGTCGTGGGCGCGGAGGGTGACCCCCTTGAGGCGGAGCGTCGCCTCGGCCCGGAACGGTTCGGCGACGGCGGGATTCGTGGCCTCGATGAGCTCGATCTCGAGCTCCGCGAGTTCGGACACCTGCGCGTCGACCTTTCGGAAGCGACGCTCAACGCACTCGCGCACCTCCGTCGTGATCGGGACGTTGCGGCCCTTCACCTCGATCCGCATGGATCTCCTTTCGTCCGGTGGACTCCAGCGGTAACGCGACCGTAACAGCGAGCCGGGGTCCGTGGCAAGGGCCGGGGGACATCTTCGCGGGCGACCTGCTATGGACGAACGGTAGTTCCCCGCAGCGACCGTTCGTGGTATGTCCTCAGACGGGGTCCGGCCCGTCGTCCACGGGCTCCAGCGCGCCCAGCAGCTCGCCGACGCGGCAGACCAGCAGCCGCTCCTCCTCGACATCGACCCAGGCGCCGGCGGACGCGGGGAAGACGACGTGGTCGCCGGGACGGACCGGCATCTGGACCCCCGCCTGCTGCCACCAGTCGAGGCCGGGACCGACCTGCAGGACGATCCCGTGCTGGGGCGGCGGCTCGTGCGATCCGGGCGGCACGACCAGCCCGGAGCGACGGACGCGGTCGGGCTCGAGCTCCTTGATCACGACGCGATCGAACAGGGGTCGCAGCATCTGCCTCATCGGTCCGAGAACGGTACTGCGCCGCGGCGCGGGGCCGGGTCGCCCGCGCCCGGTGCGGCCGATCCGCCACCCGGACCGTCATCGCAACGTCCGCAGCGCCGTCACGGCGACGACCCGCTCGGCACCGGCCGCCCGCAGCGCCGTGGCGGCCGCCCGCAGGGTCGCGCCGGTCGTATGGACGTCGTCGACCAGCAGCACCAGCGACGGCACCCTGCCGCTGACCCGGGGCAACGCCAGCGCGGCCCGCTGCGCGCGGTCGCGCTGGTGCTGGGCGAGCGGGTCGCGGTCGCGCTCCAGCAGCGCCCGCTCGGGCAGGCCCAGGCCGGACGCGACCGCCTGGGCGATCAGCCGCGCGTGGTCGACCCCTCGGCGGCGACGGCGGGCCGGGTCGGCCGGGACCGGCACCACCAGCGGCCCGTCGGCGGCC
>NZ_AGUD01000108.1 GCF_000240225.1 Patulibacter medicamentivorans | reverse complement strand
CGATCGCGTTCTCGTTCCACCGCGATCGTCGAATCGACGATCTTCTGCACCCCGACCGTGGCCGGCCGCCTCGATTCGCGGCGCTCGCCGGCGGGCGCGCAGATCCGGCGTCGCTGAGGGGCGACCGGGGCCGCCCGTCGCGCCCGGATCAGGCGGTCGGGGCCGGCGGCGCGGGCTCGGGCGTCGGCGGGGCGGGCTCGGGCGCGGGCGGCGTGGGGGCCTTGCGGCCGAGCAGGGCGTCGGTCGCGACCTGGACCTTCGACGCGCCGCTGATGACCCGCTGGAAGCCCTTCTTCACGTCGGCCTCGATCGCCTTGTAGAGCTTGGTGGCGCCGCTCTTGGTCTTCGGCAGCTTCTTGGCCGGCACCGTCAGGCGCTTCAGCGCGGTCTCGACCGAGGTGTAGCCGATCCGCAGGTCGCGGAGGCCGGCGAGCAGGGAGTCCTGCGGGACGCTGGTGGAGGGGCCGTCCGCGTCCTGGGCGGTGAGCGCCCGGCTGTAGGTGGCGATCCGCTTGCGCAGCGCGTGGATGTCGCGGGTGGCGGCCTTCAGGCCCGGCGTGCCGGCCTTCGGCTTGGTCAGCTTCGCCAGCGACACGGCCAGCTTGGCCTGGGCGTCGTTCAGCGGCTTCTCGTTCTTCTTGACCACGTCGCGGATGCCGGCGTCGGACGCGACGGCGGTCGAGGTGGTGCCGAGGAGCGCGGCGGCGGACAGCAGGATGGGGAGGGCGCGACGACCGAACACGCGGGCCACGCTACCGATCGCCGGCCGTGGTCGCGCCACCGAGGACCCGTCGGGGGTCAGCGGCGGATCAGGACGTAGACCAGGGCGATCGCGAACCCGATCTGGCCGAAGCTCAGGGCGGTCCCCAGGTTGGCCGCGCCGGCCAGCTCGGCGATCAGGCTGACGACGGCGAACGCGCCGACGACGATCGCGGCGTTCTGCGCGAGCGGGCGGCTCTCCGGCAGCTGGGCGTCGGCGTCGGTCAGGCGCTGGACGGCCTCGGGCGGCGGCTTGGGGGCCTGCTTGCGCGGGTCGCCGGCGGGGCGCTTGGCCGCGGGGCTCATCGCCCTGCCTCGGTCGGGTCGCGGTCGGCGCCGGAGAGGCCGGCGGCGCGCTCGAGCTGCTGCACGAGGATCGGCACCGCCAGATCATCGCGCGTCGCGGCCAACGCGCGCAGCGCGGCCTGCCGGCCGCCCAGCGCCCGCAGCGCTCGCTCGCCGTGCTCGAGCCGGAAGTCGTCGATCGCGGTCCGGCGCCGGGCATCGCGGCGGGAGCTCGCGACGTCGGCCCGCGCCCGGTGGGCGTCGAGGACCTCGATCAGGTCGTCGAAGCCGGTCGCCGGCGGCAGCGAGCTGACCGCGACGACCTTCGTGCTGCGATCCCCGATCGAGCGCAGCGCCGACCGCACGTCGGCCTTCGCCCGCTCAGCGATCCGGCCGAGGTCGGCCTTGGTGACCACCAGCACGTCGGGGATCTCCATGATCCCGCTCTTCAGGAACTGCAGCGCGTCGCCGGAGCCGGGCTGGACGATCACCATCACGGTGTCGGCGACGTCGGCGACGTCGGTCTCCGACTGGCCGACGCCGACCGTCTCGACGATCACCACGTCGAAGGCGGCCGACAGCGCCTGCGCGGCGGCGCGGGTGGCCCACGCCAGCCCGCCGAGCCGGTCGCCCGCCGCGGTCGAGCGGATGAAGACCGATGCGTCGTTCGGATCGACGTGGATCCGCGCGCGGTCGCCGAGCAGCGACCCGCCGGTGCGGCGGCTCGACGGATCGACCGCGAGCACCGCGACCGAGCGGCCGAGGCGGCGATAGGAGCGCACCAGCTCGCTCAGCAGCGTCGACTTGCCGGCGCCGGGCGGGCCGGTGACGCCGACCACGTGCCCCGGCGGCTCGTGGCCGAGCGCGGCGGGGGAGAGCCCGTCGAGCAGCAGCGCGGTCTGGGCCTGGGCCGCCGGCGTCCGCGTCTCGACCAGGTTGAGGACGGCGGGAGCGGCCGCCAGGTCACCGGCGCGCAGGCGGGCGGCGAGCGTGGCTCCCAGGTCGTCGTCCATCCCGGGCATCGTAGGGCGGCGACGGCGCGGCTCGGCGGGCGACCCGCCGCGACGCGTCGGGATCGGCCGGATGCGGCCCTCGGCACGGCACGGGCGGATAGCGTCCAGCGCGTGCGCCTGCGACCGCCCCGCCTGATCGCCGACGACGCCCGCGTGCGGGCCGGGCTCGATCGGCTGCGGCGGGAGCTGGAGGTGCCCGACGCGTTCCCCGCCGAGGCGGAGGCCGCGGCCGACCGGGCGGCCGCCACGCCGCCGTCGGCGCTGCCGCCGTTCGCGAGCGCGCCGCCGCGCGTCGACCGGACCGACGTCGAGCTGGTGACCGTCGACCCCGAGGGCTCGACCGACCTCGACCAGGCGCTGTCCGTCACGGCCCGGGACGGCGGCTTCCGGGTCTCCTACGCGATCGCCGACCTGGCGCAGTTCGTCGCTCCCGACGGGCCGCTCGACGCCGAGGTCCACCGGCGCGGCGTCACCCACTACGCGCCCGATGGCCGGCGGCCGCTGCACCCGGACCCGATCGGGACCGCCGCGGCCAGCCTGCTGCCCGACGGCGCGCGCCCGGCGGTGCTGTGGACGATCGACCTCGACCCGACCGGGATCCCGACGGCGACCGCGGTCGAGCGGGCGATCGTCCGCTCACGCCGGCAGCTCTCGTACGAGCAGGCGCAGCAGCTGATCGAGGCCGGCGACGGGTCGCCCGCCCTGTCGGCCCTGCGCGCGGTCGGCGAGGCCCGGCTGGCGTTGGAGCGCGAGCGCGGCGGGATCAGCCTGACCCATCCCCAGCAGGAGGTCGTGGCCGCTGACGGCGGCTACGAGCTGCGCTACGCCGCGCCGCTGCCGGTCGAGGACTGGAACGCCCAGATCTCGCTGCTGTGCGGGATCGAGGCGGCGCGGATCATGCTCGCCGGCGGCAGCGGCCTGCTGCGGACGCTGCCGGCGCCGGAGCCGGCCGCCCTGGAGCGCCTGCGCCGCAGTGCGGCGGCGCTCGGGGTCGACTGGCCGAGCGGACGCAGCTACCCCGAGTTCGTGCGCGCGCTCGACCCGGCGACCGCGGTCGGCGGCGCGCTCCTGACCCAGTGCGCGCGGACCCTGCGCGGCGCCGGCTACACCGCCTTCGACGGGACGCCGCCGGCCGATCCGGGCCATGCGGCGATCGCCGCGCCGTACGCCCACGTGACGGCGCCGATCCGCCGGCTCTGCGACCGGGTCGCGAACGAGGCGCTGCTCGCCCACGCCGCCGGTCGGCCGGTCCCGGGCTGGGTGGGGGCGGCCCTGGCGCCGGCGAGCGAGGCGATGGCGGCCGCCGGCCGCCGCGCCGGGGCGCTGGAGCGCGGGGCGATCGACCTGGTCGAGGCGCTGCTGCTGGCCGACCGCGTCGGCGAGCGGTTCACCGGGGTCGTGGTCGACGTCGACGACCGCGGCGCCCTGGTCCAGCTGCGCGATCCCGCGATCCAGGGGCGGACGACCGGCGATGGCCTGACGCTCGGCAGCGAGATCCAGGTGACCGTGCGCGAGGCCGATCCCGAGCGGCGGGTGGTGCGGTTCGCGGCCTGACCGCCGGGGGCGGGCCGATCGCCCGTCGCCACGGGACGCCCGAACCCGTGTGCGATCGTGTCGCTCCGCTCGCGCGGCCGCGGGATTCCCGCGGCCGCCGGCCCCCGACACCCCCCCGAGCCGACCCCCGGAGCGCCCGTGACCGCCGACCGTTTCGACGCCCTTCGCCAGCCGCTGACCGTGGGGGCGATCGACGTGCCCAACCGGCTGTGGATGGCGCCGCTGACCCGCAACCGCGCCGACGCCGACGGCACGCCGAACGCCCTGATGGCCCGCTACTACGTGCAGCGCGCGTCGGCCGGGCTGATCGTCTCGGAGGCGACCTGGGTGGTGCAGCAGGGCAAGCCGTACCCGCGCACGCCGGGCCTGGCGACCGACGCCCACCGCGACGGCTGGCGTGCCGTCACCGACGCCGTCCACGCGGCGGGCGGGCGGATCGTGGCCCAGCTCTGGCACAGCGGCCGGGTCTCGCACCCCGAGACGACAGGCCAGGAGCTGGTCAGCGCGTCCGCGACCCCGTTCGAGCGGCTGACGATCTTCACCGACACCCAGGCCAAGGCGACGATCCCGACGCCGCGGGCGCTGCGGCTCGACGAGCTGCCGGGGATCGTGGCCGGCTACGTCGACGGGGCGCGGCGGGCGATCGACGCCGGGTTCGACGGGGTCGAGGTCCACGGGGCCAACGGCTACCTGCTGGAGCAGTTCCTGGCCGACGGCATCAACCACCGCGACGACGCCTACGGCGGCACGCCGGAGAACCGCGCCCGGCTCGTGGTCGAGGTCGTCGAGGCGGTCGCCGCCGCGGTCGGCGCCGATCGCACCGGCCTGCGGATCTCGCCCGGCCACGGTGCCCACGAGACCGTCGAGTCCGACGGCGGCGACACCCATCGCGCGCTGGCCGACGCCCTGGCGCCGCTCGGCCTGGCCTACGTCCACGCCCTCAGCGAGCTCGATCGGCCCCTGATCGCCGAGCTGCGCGAGCGCTACGGCGCGCCGTTCGTCCTCAACAGCGGCTTCGCGGTCCGCACCGACCGCGACGAGGCGATCTCGATCGTGGCCGACGACCGCGCCGACGCCGTCGCGGTCGGGCGCGCATGGATCGGCAACCCCGACCTGCTGGAGCGCTGGGGCAGCGGCGCCCCGGTCACCGACGCCAACTCGAAGCTGTTCTACAGCGACGGGCCCGAGGGCTACGTCGACTACCCGACGCTGGCCGAGGAGCAGGCGGCGGAGGAGCGGGCGGCGTAGCCGCGGCCGGGGGGCCGCGCCCATGCCCGAGGGCGACGTTCCGGACGCGGCGCGACCGGAACGTCACAGGCGGTCCGGCCCGGGGCCGCTGCCCTCAGGCGTGCTGCGCGGCCTCGACCGCGCCGCCGGCGTGGGGCGGCAGGCCGGCGGCCGCGGAGACGCCGTTGGCCTCGGCGACCAGCCGCACGATGTCGCGCATGATGACGCTGATGTCGAAGTCCTTCGGGGTGTAGACCCCGGCCACGCCGGCGTCCTCCAGCGGCCGCACGTCGGCCTCGGGGATGATCCCGCCGACCACGACCGGGACGTCGACGCCGCGCTCCCGCAGCGTGTCGATCACGGCCGGGATCAGCTCCCGGTGGCTGCCCGAGAGGATCGACAGGCCGATCACGTGGACGCCCTCCTGCAGGGCGCTCTGGGCGATCTGGGACGGCGTCAGGCGGATGCCCTCGTAGACCACGTCCATGCCGACGTCGCGGGCGCGGACGGCGATCTGCTCGGCGCCGTTGGAGTGGCCGTCGAGGCCCGGCTTGCCGACCAGGATCTTGATCCGGCGGCCGAGCGCCTCGCTGACCCGCTCGACCTCGGCGCGGACCTCGTTGACCGCGTCGCTCTGGACGCCGGTCGCGGCGGCCTCGCCGACGCCGGTCGGGGCACGGAACTCGCCGAAGGCCTCGCGCAGCGTGCGGGCCCACTCGCCGGTGGTGACGCCGGCGCGGGCGGCCTCGATCGACGCCGGCATGATGTTCTCGTCGCTCTTCGCGACCCGGGCGACCTCGGCCAGCGCGGCATCGGCGCGGGCCTGGTCGCGCTCGGAGCGCCAGATCCTGATCGCGTCGATCGCCTGCTGCTCGACGGCGTGGTCGACGGTCATGATCCCGCCGTCGCCGGCCGCCGTCAGCGGCGAGGGCTCCGTCTCCTGGTACTTGTTGATCCCGACCACGATCTGCTCGCCCGACTCGATCCGGGCGATCCGCTCGCGGTGGCTCTCGACCAGCGCGCTCTTCATGTAGTCGACGGCCTGGACGGCGCCGCCGTGCTCGGCGACGACGGCCATCTCCTTGCGGGCGCCGTCGAGCAGCTCGTCGACCAGGCCCTCCATCACCTTCGAGCCCTCGAAGATGTCGGGGTACTCCAGGAGGTCGGTCTCGTAGGCCAGGATCTGCTGGATCCGCAGCGCCCACTGCTGGTCCCACGCGCGCGGCAGGCCGAGGGCCTCGTTCCACGCCGGCAGCTGGAGGGCGCGGGCGCGGGCGTTGCGGCCGAGCGTGACGGCCAGCGCCTCGAGCACGATCCGCTGGACGTTGTTCTCGGGCTGGGCCTCGGTGAGCCCCAGGGAGTTGACCTGGACGCCGTAGCGGAACCGCAGCGCCTTCTCGTCGGTGATCCCGTAGCGGGTCCGGCCGAGCTCCTCCCAGAGCACGCTCATGGCGCGCAGCTTGGCGTGCTCCTCGATGAAGCGGACGCCGGCGTTGACGAAGAAGCTGATCCGGCTGAAGACCTTCGGCATCACCGACGCGTCGACCTTCTCGGCCGCCGCGTCGAGGACCGCGATCGCGTTCGACATCGCGTAGGCGATCTCCTGGACCGGCGTCGCGCCCGCCTCCTGCAGGTGGTAGCTGCAGATGTTGATCGGGTTCCACTTCGGGACGTGCTCGACCGTGTAGGCGATCATGTCCGCGATCAGCCGCATCGAGGGCCCGGGCGGGAACGCGTAGGTGCCGCGCGCCAGGAACTCCTTGATGATGTCGTTCTGGGTCGTGCCCGAGAGCTGGGCCTGCTCGGCGCCCTGCTCCTCGGCGGCGACGATGTAGAGCGAGAGCATCCACGACGCGACCGCGTTGATCGTCATCGAGGTGTTCATCGTGCCCAGCGGGATGCCGTCCATCAGCGTCCGCATGTCGCCGATGTGGCTGACCGGCACGCCGACCTTGCCGACCTCGCCGCGGGCGAGCTCGTCGTCGGGGTCGTAGCCGGTCTGGGTCGGCAGGTCGAAGGCCACCGACAGGCCCGTCTGGCCCTTCGCCAGGTTGCTCCGGTACAGCTCGTTGGAGGCCTTGGCCGTCGAGTGGCCGGCGTAGGTCCGCATCATCCACGGACGGTCGGGCTGCGGCAGGCGCGGGCTGCTCATTCAAGGGATTCTAAGGCCGGCCACCCGAACGGGTGGCGCGGGCGCGAGCGACGCCGGCGCGCCGGCCCCGCCGACCGCCCGGAGGGCGGCCGCCGCGATAGGTGGACGTCCGCCTATCGCGGCCTCCAGGGTCTCGCCCGCGCGCGGGCGGGCGACGCCGAATCGTTAGGGTCCGCCCGGTGAGCTCCGACCTGCCGCGCACGATCGATCTGCACCACCTGGGCCACGAGAAGGCCCTCGGGGCGCACTGGTTCGACGGCGTGGTCGTCGACCCGGGGCCGGAGAGCGGCATGCGGCGGCTGCTGGACGGGCTCGGCGACGACGTGCCGGACAAGGTCCTCCTGACCCACATCCACTTCGACCACGCCGGTGCCGCCGGCGCCCTGGTCGAGCGCTACCCCGACATCGAGGTCTGGGTCCACGAGCGCGGCGCCAAGCACCTGATCGACCCGACGCGACTGGTCAAGAGCGCCCGCGGCGTCTTCGGCGAGGCCTTCGACATGCTCTGGGGCCGGGTCGTCCCGATCCCCGAGAAGAACCTGCGGATCCTCAGCGGCGGCGAGAAGATCGGCCCCTGGCGGGTGGCCTACACGCCCGGCCACGCCCAGCACCACGTCTGCTACCTCCACGAGGACAGCGGCGTCGCGTTCACCGGCGACGTGACCGGGATCCGGATCGACGGCGGTCCCGCGCTGCCGCCGACGCCGCCGCCGGACATCGTCCCGCCGCTCTGGCACGCGTCGCTCGACACCGTCGCCGCCTGGAAGCCGACGGCGCTGGCCTACATGCACTTTGGCGTCACGGTCGGCGACGTCGACGAGCAGATCGCCGGGATGCACGAGGCGCTCGACGTCTTCGCCCGCGCCGCCCGCAGCACGGACGCCGAGGGGATGGCCGCCTGGATCCGCGAGTGGGTCCTCGAGCACGCCGGCGAGGAGGGCCTGCCGACCTACTACGCGGCCGGGCCGTTCGAGGGGCTGTGGGCCGGGCTCGACCGCTACTGGCGCCAGGTCGCCGAGCAGGCCGGCGTCGAGCGCTGAGCCGCGCTCGGGCGCGATCCGCCGGTCCGCGGGTCGCGTCGCGGCGGATCCGGGCTCAGTCGACGAACACGAACGTCGGCTCGATCGCCATCGCGCTCCGGAGGCTGTTGGCGATGAAGCACTCGCGGTGGGCGAGGTCGGTCAGCTTGCGCAGCCGCTCCTCGCTCGCCTGGCCGCGGATCGTGACCGTCGGCCGCAGCGTGATCCGCTCGATCGCCATCGGGCGGCCGTCGTCGGGCATCTCGGCGAGGGCGTCGTCGACGTAGGCGATCACGTCGATCCGGGCGCGGGCGGCGACCGCCAGGAAGCTCAGCAGCTGGCACGAGCTGGCGGCGGCGACCAGCAGCCGCTCGGGATCCAGTTCGTCGGGCGCGCCGAGGAACGCCGGGTCGCTGCTGAGCGTCAGCGTCTGCGCGACCGGCGGGCAGTCGACCCGGTGGGTCCGGTCGTAGTCCGCGTAGCCGACGCCGGTCGAGCCGCTCCAGCGGGTCGTGGCCGGGTAGCGATGGACGTGGGCCTCGGTCTCGCTCATCGGCCGACCAGCTTGGAGCGGGAGCCGTGCGGGGTCAAGGACGGAGGCGGGGACTGGTGGCGAGGCGCGCGTCCGGCGGGTGGGCGGCGGGTGGCGGGTGGCGAGGCGCGCGTCCGGCGGGTGGCGCGTCCGGCGGGCGGGCGGCGAGCGGCGCGTCCGGCGGGTGGCGGGGCCCTCGAAGCGTCATCTCGCGCGTCTCGGCCGGCGAGGCGGCGCTTCGACGGCTCCCGTACGTCGGATCGCGGTCTCGAGTCCGGGCGGCGGGCGAGACGACGAACCGACGCCCGAAGATCAGGGGTTGCGGCCCAGCGCCCAGCGGATACCCTCGGGAGCCTGCGCGCGTGAGGCGCCGCACAGCCACTACCCTGCACCGCCGTGAGTCAGACCATCGAGCAGACGCGGGCCGCCGATCCGGGTACCGGACTGGGTGGCGCGTGGAACGTGATCGTCCGCAACGACGACCACAACACGTTCGACCACGTGGCCACCACCCTTGCGCGGGTGATCCCGGGGGTCAACGTCGACGCGGGCTTCCGGCTCGCCGACCGGATCCACCAGGCGGGCCTGGCGGTCGTCTGGACCGGCCACAAGGAGCTGGCCGAGCACTACTGGGAGCAGCTGCGCGACGCGGGGCTCACCATGGCGCCGCTCGAGCAGGCCTGAACCGGCGACTCTCGGCGGTCCCGCGGGGCGCCGAGGGCGGGCGCCGGCCGCCTGGGCGTGGCGGGGCGCCGGAGACACGCGCTGGGGCTCGGGGCGCGGCGGGGGCCGATGGCCGAGTTGGGGCGCGGCGGAGTGCCGATGGTGCGCTGAGCGCGGGACGCCGGAGGAGCCCAGCGGAAGCGCCTCGGGGGGTGAATGTCGCGCACCCCTTGCTGCTCGGCCGCCGTGTGACGTTCGCCGCCGTGGGCGACGGGCTTCGTCACTCGGGCCAACGGGCCACGCTCGGCAGGTGACGTTTGCCCCCGGCCTGCCGTTCGCCCCGGCCTGCCCGCCGGCGTCGCGCGGCACTCGGCCCAGGCGCCCGGCCGCCAGCCCAGCCGCCCAACGACGGCATCCGGCCCAGCCGCCCGGTCGCAGCCCCGACCACGCCGCTCGGCCCGGCCGGCGGTCGCGGGCCCCCGGCCCAGTCGCCCGGCCTGGCCGCGCAGCCTCGGCCAGGGCGGTCGGCCGCCCAACCACGGCCCGCAGCTCGCGCGGCCCGCCCGTCCAACCGGCCTCAGCCGATCGCGACGTCGAACGCGACGTCGTGCGCGGACCAGAAGGCGCGGGCCTCGTCGAGGATCTCGCGCAGGATCTCCCAGGTCCGCGGATCGGCGACCGTCAGCGGACCGGCGCCGCGGATCTCGATCCGGTAGCCGTCGGCGGGGCGCCAGGAGAGGTCGCGCAGGACGTCGGCGAGCGCGTCCCAGTTGGCCCCGAAGTACTCCGGCGCGGGCAGGTCGCGGGCGAAGGCCCGCATCAGCGCGCCGCGGTCGCGGACGCCGTCGAGGTCGATGACCAGGGTCTCCATCGTGCTCCTCTCAGGGGTGCTCCGGCCCGACGATCAGGCGGAAGCTCGCGTAGTGGTCGGCCGTGTAGTAGCGCTCGATCGGCTGCCGGCCGACGACGATCCGGCGGGCGCCGCGGGTCGGGCTGCCCGGGGTCCGGACCGTGTACTCGCGGTAGTAGCCGCCGCCGCGGGCCGGCAGGATCCGCTCGCGGTTCTGGAACGTGACGCCGTCCTGGCGGTAGGGGAACGGCCCGCCCGCCGCGATCAGCCGCAGCGTCGCCTGGCCCTCGGGCGGCAGGTCGCCGACGGCGATCGCGTCCAGGCCCTCGGCGCCGCGGGGGACGGGGGATCGGGTCGCGCCGTCGCCGGCCGTGCCCGGTCCGCCGCCAGTGCCGCCGGCGGGGGCGGTCGTCGTCGCTGGGCGCTGGTCGGAGGTCGTCGCTCCACCGCCGTCACCGCAGGCGCTCAGCGGGAGCGCCAGGCCGAGCAGCAGCGCGAGGACGGACAGGGATCGGAGGAGGGACATCGGGCTGGACGGACGCTCGCCGGGGGTCGGGCGTACGCCGGAAGCCCATCACGCCGGCCGGACGAGATCAACGGCCTTCACCGCATGGTCACGGCGGCGCCCGACCGCTCCCGGTCCCGGCGCCCGACCGCTCCCGGTCCCGGCCCGCCCGGGGCCGGAGGGCGTCGACGGCCGACGCCACCGCCGGCGCCTCCGCGCGGCCCCGGGAACGACGACGGCCCGCCGAGGCGGGCCGTCGGAGCCAGCGGGTGGAGCGGACGCTAGGCGCTCGCGGAACCGGCGACGACCGCGTCGGCCGGGGACGCGTAGGGGTCCTCGGCCAGGACGTCGACGACGCCCGGCGCGGTGCCGGCCGAGATCGTCTCGTACATCTCGTACGCCAGCGGCTTCTGGTACCAGGAGATCTTCGTGGTCCGGAAGGCGACGAACGGCTCGCTGTTCCAGATCCGCGGCCAGTCGGCCTTGGAGGCCACGTGGATCACCTGGCGGAAGCGGTAGGCGTCGTCCTTGGAGCGGTCGACCCGCACCTCGAGCGCGCCGAGCCGCAGCAGCTCCGGCGTGAGCGCCTCGAGCGCCTCGGCCAGCTGGTCGTGGCGCAGGCTCGTGGCGTAGTAGGGGAGGTGGATCGCGATCGCCATGGCGGTCAGGCTCCCACTTCCGCGCGGATCGCGCCAGCGCCGTTGGGGCTCTCGCCGTCGCGGCCCTGGTCCTCGTCGGTGGCGCCGACCAGGATCGCGATCTTGCCCAGGTGCTTGTTGTCGCGCAGCAGCTGGTGGGCCTCGGCGACCTGGTCGAACTCGAGGGTCTTCCAGAGCACCGGCTTGATCTTGCCCTCGGTGATCAGGGCGTTCGCGCGCGTCGCCTCCCAGGCGTTGGCGAAGTGCGAGCCGATGATCTCCTTCTGCTTCATCCACAGGTAGCGGACGTCGAAGTCGAGGTTGTAGCCCGACGTCGCGCCGCAGATCACGACCTTGCCGAACGGCTTGACCGTCAGCACCGAGGTCGGGAACGTGGCCTGGCCGACGTGCTCGAAGACGATGTCGGGCGCGCCGTCGAGGATCTCGGCGACCCGCTTGGAGAACGCGCGCGAGACGAGGAAGCGCTCCTTCTCCTCCTCCGGCGACTCGCCGCCCTTGCGCATCATGCCCGCGAACTCGGCGCGGTTGATGTAGTCGCGGGCGCCGAGCTGCTTGACCAGCTCGCCCTTCTCGTCCGAGGAGACGACGCCGACCGACTCGGCCCCGGCCGCCTTGGCCAGCTGCAGCGCGAAGACGCCCAGGCCGCCGGCGGCGCCCCAGACGAGGACCTTGTCGCCGGCCTGGATCTTGGCCTGGTCCAGCAGCATCCGGTAGGCCGTGAAGTAGGTCAGGCCGTAGGAGGCCGCCTCGGCCCAGCTGAGGTGCCTGGGCTTGGGCAGCAGCTGCTGCGCCTGGACCTTGCAGAACTGGGCGAAGCTGCCCCAGGTCGTCTCGTAGGCCCAGATCCGCTGCGAGGGCGCGGCGAGCGGGTCGAGGCCGTGGACCTCGACGTCCTCGTAGGAGGCCTGGTTGCAGTGGACGACGACCTCGTCGCCGGCCTTCCAGCGGGTGACGCCCTCGCCGACCTTCCAGACGACGCCCGACGCGTCCGAGCCGCCGATGTGGTGGCCGAACTCGGGGTGGTCGCCGTACTTGAAGACGGAGACCGGCTTGCCGAGCGCCGCCCAGACGTTGTTGAAGTTCACGCCCGCGGCCATCACGCGGACGATGACCTCGAACGGGCCGGGCTCGGGGACGTCGACCTCCTCGAGCTGGATCGCGTCCTTCGGCTCGCCGAGGCGGTCCTCGCGGATCACCCACGCGGCCATCTTCGTCGGGAGCTCGCCGGGGGCGGTGTCCACGGCGTGGATCTGGGTCAGGTCGACTGCCATC
Source organism: Patulibacter medicamentivorans (assembly GCF_000240225.1). Lineage (GTDB taxonomy): Bacteria > Actinomycetota > Thermoleophilia > Solirubrobacterales > Solirubrobacteraceae > Patulibacter > Patulibacter medicamentivorans. Next base: position 6,847 of record NZ_AGUD01000108.1, on the reverse strand, counting down.
TGAAAGCGCCTCGTCCGTTCGGTCGTTCGGTGCGGCCGGGAAGCCTACCCGGCGTAGCGCCAGCACCGTCCGCCGAGGGCGGCGAGGCGCTTGGGCTACGGCAGCAGCAGCTCGTCGTCGGAGCTCTTGCGCTGGTTGCCGACCCGCAGGACCGCGGGACGGACCGGGTTGGCGCCGGCGGTTCGCAGGCGGTAGGTGGAGCCCTCGCGCAGGGTCGCCTGGATCGCGGCGACCTGGCCGGGGGCGATCGCGTTGGTGCCGCGGCGGTCCTCGCCGGAGGCGCCGACGAGGGTCGTGCGGAGGTTGCGCTTGGTCTGGTTGCTGATGACGATCCGGACCGGGCCGCCGCCGACGCGCGCGGGCGAGATGTCGACGCCGCGGTCGGTGATCGCGGCGCTGAGCATGATCTGGGCCGGTGGCCGCGATCCGCTCGGCTTGTCCTTGGGATCGATCCGGCCGCAGGCCGTCAGGCCGACGACGGACAGTCCCGCTGTCAGCACCACGATTGATCTGCGCGCCACGTGCATCTCTTCCCGGACTCCCCAGTCAGGTCGCTCGAGCGAGCCTACGAGCGATCGGCCCGCAACCCTACCCGAGGTCGGTACCGCGACCCTATCCGACGGGCGGGACCTGATGGGGCGGGCGGGAGCGGCGTCGCTCGAACGGCAGCGCGACGACCCGGGCGGTGGTCGGCGTGCCGTCGGCCGGGCGCAGGGTGACGGCGTCCCCGGGCTCGACCTCGCGGCGCACCAGGGCCAGCGCGATCGGGCCGTCGACGGGCGAGCGGACGCTGGTCGTCACCCGGCCGATCTCGCGCCCGTCGGACACCAGCACCGTCCCGGCCGGGACCTCGCGCTCCAGCCGCAGGCCGCGCAGGTGGCGGTTCGGCCGGCCGCGCCAGTGCAGCCGGGCGACGGTCTCCTGGCCGACGTAGCAGCCCTTGGTGAAGCTGACCGCGCGGTCGACGATCCCGACCTCGGCGGGCATCACCGCGTCGTCCATCTCGTGGCCGAGGCGCGGGCGGCCGGACTCGACGCGGACGACCTCGGCGGCGTCCTCGGGCACCCGGGTCGCGCCGCGCGCCTCGAGCGCGGCCAGGATTGCGGCGCCGTCCTCGGCCGGGCAGAGGACGTCGACGCCGCCGTCGGTGCGGACCAGCTCGACGGTGCGGCCGTCCAGCTCGGCGATCACGTGGTCGTGCTCGGCCTCCCCGAGCGCGTCGGCGGCGTCGCCGAGGATCGCCGACGAGCGCGGGCCGATCAGCGACAGCAGCGAGCGCTGGAGGGTCCGCTTGTGCAGCTCGGCGTCGAAGCCGATCAGATGCCGGCGGAGGTGGTCGAAGAGCGACTGCAGGCCGCTCCGCTCGCAGATCAGGAACAGCTCGTCGTCGCCGGCGAGGATCCGCAGGTCGCAGACGATCTTGCCCTTCGGCGTCAGCAGCGCCGCGTAGGTCCCGTGCCCGGGCTCGAGCGCCTCGACGTCGGCGGTGACCTGGCCGGTCAGGAACGACGCGGCCTCGCCGCCGGTCAGCGCGAGCTTGCCCGCCGCCGAGCGGTCGAGCACGCCGGCGCCCTCGGTGAGGACGTGGTGGGCGCGCTCGAGCGTGGCGTCGTCGACCGCGGCGCGGGGGGCCGATGGGACGGGCGCGACGACCGGTCGCTGCGGCGGATCGCTCATGCCGACCGAATGTAGCGCGGTCCGATCGGCGCCCCGCTGGCACGGGGCTGGATCGCCGGCCGTCGCGGGACCGCGGAGCCAGCCATCCAGGGTCGGCCGCTATCTTCCCGGGAGATGGCGCTCGCGGAGACCTTCAAGCGCGTCCTGGACTCGCTGCCCGACGACTGGACCGACCTCACGCTCGATCTGCGGATCGCCGACGAGGATCGCTACGTCGAGGCCGCGACCTACGTGACGACGACCTGCAACGCCCAGCCGTACTCGCGGCACGACTGGCACTGGCGGATCCTCGTCGCGCACCGGTTCGGGCACGCCGCCGCGCCGACCGCGGTCGAGAGCGCCCTGACGCTGCTCGACCAGGCCGGGCTCGACGGCGAGCTGGTCGTGCGCGACGTCCGCGTCGGCCGCGCCGAAGTCGAGCCGATGTGGGGCCGCGGCGAGACGGCGCGCGACGAGTTCCGCCGCCTGCGGGCCCACTGACCCGCGCCCGCCTCAGCCTCCCGGGGCGTCCTTCCAGATCAGCTTCGCCACGTCGGGCGCGCGCTTCGTGATCCCGACGTGGGCCTCCCACCGCGCCCAGCGGGCCATCGCCGCGCGGTCGATCGCCAGCGCGCGGCCCTCGCGGTCGAGGAACGTGGGGGTGACGGCCTTCAGTTGGTCCGCCGTCGTCGAGGGGTCGATCGTCTTGTCGCCCGAGCCCTTCTGGAGCGCGTCGATCACGATCTGGCTCTGGGCGGTCGGCGTCGTCGCGGCCGCCTGGTAGCCCGCGGCGGTGGCGGCGAGGAACCGCTGGATCACGTCGCCCCGGCGCGCCAGCAGCTTCGACGTCGACACCAGCAGCAGCTCGGGGTAGCGGGGCGCGCCGAACTCGTCGAGCCGGAAGATCCGGGCCTTCGGGCGGCGCGCCTTGACGGCGACGCCCTCGGCGTTCCAGAACGCGGTCGCCGCGGCGACCCGGCCGCCGAGGACCGCGGGAACCGCCTCGAAGCCGATCGTCACCCGGCGGACCTTGCGCGGGTCGCCGCCGTCGCCGCGGACGATCTGGTCGACGGCGGCGTCGTCGCTCGGCAGGCCGGTGACGCCGACGCGGCGGCCCTCCAGCGCGCGCGGCCGGGAGACGCCGGGGGCGGCGATCAGCGACGCCAGGGGGCGCTGGACGATGGCCCCGACGGCGACCAGGTCGGCGCCCTTCTCGCGTGCGATCGCGAGGTCGTGGATGTCCATGATCGCCAGGTCGCTGCGACCCGCGGCGAGCAGCCTGGTCCCGTCGGCGCCGGAGCCGGGGACGTTGATCGTGAGGTCGATCCCGCCGTCGCGGTAGAGCCCGCGCTGCCGGGCCAGGTAGAGCCCGGCGTGGACCGCGTTGGGGGCGAAGTCGAGGGTCAGGGCGAGCGCGGTCCGCTTGACCGGCGCCGTCCCGGTCGTCGCCGTGGTGGCGTCGTCTCCGCCCGATCCCCCGCAGCCCGCCAGCAGCGCCGCGCTCGCCAGGAGCGCGATCGGCCGGATCGCCATCCTCGACCATCGCCGGCGGAGCGGGCGAGCGTCGCGGGTGGCCGGGCAGCGAGGGTCCTGCGATCCAGACATGCACGTCATGGTCGCGTGCTCGCGCGTCCGGCGTCGGGACGGTCGGGGCGGCCGGCGCCGGCCGCCCGTTGGCGATGCCTCCAGCCGTCCGGGTGGTCGCAAGGCCCGCTGGGACGGGGCCGGCGGCGCTGGTTCGTAGACTCATCGCGGGATGAGCCGGCGCGTCACGTTCTCGCGGAACCACACCCTGTCGCTGTCGCGGACCTGCAGCTCGGTCTGCAAGTACTGCGCGTTCGCGACCAGGAAGTTCCACCTCCACGACCGGTCCGAGGTCGAGGCGATCCTGGACGAGGCCGTCAAGCGCCGCGCCAAGGAGCTGCTGATCCTGACGGGGGAGGAGCCGGACTCCCACCCCGAGGTGATGGCGCAGCTGAACGCCTGGGGCTTCGAGGACTTCGTCGCCTATGTGGTCTGGGCGGGCGAGCGGGCGCTCGAGCGCGGCCTGCTGCCGCACACCAACCTCGGCGCGGTCTCGAAGGACGACCTGGCGCGGCTGCGGCACGTGACGGCGTCGCAGGGCGTGATGCTGGAGTCGATCAGCGAGCGGCTGATGGACACGGTCCACGCCGGATCGCCGTCGAAGCACCCCGCCCGCCGGCTGGCCACGATCGAGGCCGCCGGCGAGCTGCGGATCCCCTTCACCTCGGGGATCCTGGTCGGGATCGGCGAGACGCCCGAGGAGCGGATCCAGTCGCTCGAGGCGCTGGCCGAGGTCCACGCGCGCCACGGGCACCTGCAGGAGGTGATCCTCCAGAACTTCGTGCCGCACGAGCGCTACTACGGCCGCGACGTCGGCGCGATCGCCGACCAGGCGGCTCGCGACTACTGGCGGACGGGGATCGCGCAGGACGGTGGCGGCTGGGAGGGCTCGCCGCACCTGGACCTGCCCGACTGGGCCTGCCCGGTCACGGTCGAGGACATGGAGGTCCTGGTCCGCGCGACCCGCGAGCTGATGCCCGACGTCGGGATCCAGATCCCGCCGAACCTGGCCGACTGGTGGCCGCGGCTGGTCGCCGCCGGCGCGACCGACCTCGGCGGCCTGAGCGCCAACGGCGACCACATCTCGCCCGAGCACCCGTTCCCGTCGCCCAACCAGGTCCGCGACCAGCTGAAGCCGCAGGGCGTCGCGCTCAGCGAGCGGCTGTGCGTCTATGGCAAGTACATCGACGAGCAGTGGATCGACCGTGCGGTGCTCGACACGATCACGGTCAAGTACTGGACCTTCATCCCGCGCGGCACGAGCGGCCGCGGCGAGGCGCCGTTCGTGATCGACCGCGACCTGGTCGCGCCGGCGGTCGCCAAGGCGCGCGACGGCGTGGCGCTGAGCGAGCAGGAGCTGACGGCCCTCTTCGTCGAGCAGGATCCGGTCGCCGTCGAGGAGATCCGCAGCGCCGCCGACGAGCTGCGCGGCGAGCTGGCGGGCGACACGGTCACCTTCGTCGTCAACCGCAACATCAACATCTCGAACGTCTGCACCGTCGGCTGCGCGTTCTGCGGCTTCGGCCAGTCGAAGCGCTCGCCGGACGCCTACGACATCGACGAGGCCGAGTTCGCGCGGCGGGTGGCCGAGGCGGTCGACTACGGCGCCTCGGAGCTGTGCATCCAGTCGGGCATCCACCCGGACTGGACGCTGGAGGACTACCTGACGTGGCTGCGGCGGGCCAAGGCGGCGGGGCGCAGCCACGGCGTCGACCTGCACCTGCACGCCTACAGCCCGATGGAGATCGACCACATGGCGACGATCTCGGGGCTGCCGCTGAGCGAGCTGTTCGCGCAGCTGCGCGACGCCGGCCTGGGGTCGACGCCGGGCACCGCGGCCGAGGTCCTGGACGACGGCGTCCGCCAGCGGATCTCGCCGAACAAGCTGCCGGCGCAGCGCTGGGTCGAGGTGATCGAGGCCGCCCACCGGGCCGGCGTCCGCTCGACCTCGACGGTGATGTTCGGCCACATCGAGGAGCCGTGGGAGCTGGCGCGCCACATGCGGGTCGTGCGCGGGGTCCAGGAGCGGACCGGCGGGATCACCGAGTTCGTGCCGCTGTCGTTCATCCCCTTCCAGACCCGGCTCGGGCGCACCCACGGGGTCCAGGAGATCTCGGCCGAGGACAACCTGCGCCACACCGCGGTCTTCCGGCTGGCGCTCGGCCGGACGGTCCCGAACCTGCAGGCGTCGTGGGTCAAGATGGGCCTGGACGCGGCCACCGAGTCGCTGCGCTGGGGCGTCAACGACCTCGGCGGGACGCTGATGGAGGAGAACATCTCGCGGCTGGCCGGCTCGCACCACGGCGTGCGGCTGGACCCGCCGGAGCTGATCGCGGCCGCCCACGCCGCCGGTCGCCCGGCCGCCGAGCGGTCGACGCTCTACACGATCCTCCGCGAGCACCCGCTGCCGCTGCGCGAGGCGGCCTGAGCCGGCCCGCCGAGCGGCGCGGTCACGACCACGTTACGGTGGTGTGATGAGTACCGCAGGCGAGTCGATCAGTCCCGAGGGGCTCGAGGCCCTGAAGGCCGAGCTGGCCGAGTTGGAGGGACCGGCCAGGCGCGACATCGCCGCCCGGATCCAGCGTGCGCGCGAGCTCGGCGACCTCAAGGAGAACGCCGAGTACCACCAGGCCAAGGACGATCAGGCGCACCTCGAGACGCGGATCGCGATCCTCGCCGAGCGCCGCCGCAACGCGGTCGTGACCGAGGTCTCGACCGACGCCAGCGTCGTCGGCTTCGGGTCGACCGTGACCCTGGTCGACACCGACAGCGGCAAGAGCCAGACCTGGACGCTGGTCGGCGCGGCCGAGGCGGACGTCTCCGCCGGCAAGCTGTCGATCGAGTCGCCGGTCGCCGGCGCGGTCATGGGCCGCAAGATCGGCGACGTGGTGGTCGTCCAGACCCCGCGCGGCGCCCGCAACCTGCGAGTCGACGCGATCGGCGCCTGAGCGGGCGGCGCTTGAGCGGGCGGCGCGTCGCGGCGGTTGGGTGGGCGGCGGCGGGCGGGGCGGCGGCCGGCGAAGGCGGGCCGTGTCGCGTCGCGGCCGAGGCCGGACGATCGCCGTCTCGCACCCGGCCGGCGGGCGAGATCGCGATCCCGCGCCCTGACGGCGGCCGATCGCCGTCTCGCACCCGGCCGGCGGGCGAGATCGCGATCCTGCGCCCTGACGGCGGCCGATCGCCTTCTCGCGCCGTGGGCCGGCGTGAGAAGGCGATCCGACGGTCCGCCGGCTGCTAGCGGACGGTGACCTTCAGCGTCCGGGTGACGCTGCGGCCGTCGACCGTGATCCGGACGGGGATCCGGTGGACGCCGCGCCGCGCGGTGCTGCCGACGCGGACCGGCACTCGGACCGTGCGCGAGGCGCGGCTGGCGATCCGGGCGACCGAGGCGCGGACCGTCCGCGCGCGGCCGGTGAGCGCCGCGGGCAGCTGGATCCGCAGCTTCGCCCCGCTGACCGCGGCGCGGCCGGCGTTGCGCAGGCCGACGTGGACCGTCGCGGCGCCGCCGCGGCGGACCACGGCCCGGCCGCCGCTCGTGCGGCCACCGCGGCCGAGGACGATGCTGACGTTGATCGTCAGCCCGCTGCCGGCCGGGCCGGGCACGCCC
>NZ_AGUD01000109.1 GCF_000240225.1 Patulibacter medicamentivorans | reverse complement strand
CCCCCCCCAGCCGCAGCCGCAGGGCGATCGAGCGCTCGGCCGCCGCGCGGGCGTCGGCCCGCGGCAGGCGGCCGTCGCCGATCGCCGCCGCCAGGGCCCGGGACGCCGCCAGCGCACCGTCGGTCCGCACGCCGTAGAGCAGCAGGTCGACCCCGGCTCGCGCCGCCGCGACGGCCAGCTCCGCGCGCGAGCGGACCGCGGCGAAGGCGCCGGCCTGGAGGTCGTCGCTGATCGTCACCCCGCGGAAGCCGAGCCGGCCGCGCAGCTCGTCGCGCACGACGGCCGGGGAGAGCACCGCCGGCGCCGGCCCGAACGCCGGGTAGATCGCGTTCGACAGCATCACCAGCTCGACGCCGGAGTCGACCAGGGTCGCGAACGGCCGCTCGTCGCTCGCCCGCAGGTCGGCGGCCGATCCGGCAATCCGCGCGCGGCCCTCGTCGGTGTTGTCGCCGGCGCGGCCGAGGCCCGGGAAGTGCTTGGCCGTCGAGGCGATCCCACCGCTGCGGGCGCCGGCCGCGAACGCGCCGGCCAGCGCGCCGACCGTCTCGGGGTCCTCGCCGTAGGTGCGGTCCTGGAGCGCGATGAAGCCCGTGCCGCCGAGGTCGGCGACCGGCGCCAGGTTGACGTTGACCCCGGCCGCGCAGAGCGCCCTGGCACTGGCCCGCCCGGCGCGCCGGACCGTCGCCGGACCGGCCGCCCCCTGCTCGCTCGCCGACGCCCGCGGCGGGGCGTCCGCCAGCCGCCGGACCTGGCCGCCCTCCTGGTCGGTCAGGACCAGCAGCGGCGCGGCGCGCAGGGCGGTCGGTCGCGGCAGCGCCCGCAGCCGCCGGGTCAGTGCCCGTGCCCGAGCCAGCGTGCGAGCGTTCTCGG
>NZ_AGUD01000110.1 GCF_000240225.1 Patulibacter medicamentivorans | reverse complement strand
GGCGCCCTGCTGTGGCGCCTGGCCCTCCCGCTGCGGTGGCTCGGCGCCCGCCTGCGGGGTCCGCTGGCGACGGTCGCCGGTCCGGCCGTGCGGTCGGTCGTGGCCGCCGATCCGACCCCGGCCGCCGAGCGCGGCGGCGTCGGTGGCGGCCCGGTCGTCCGGCGGGTGGCGGCCTTCTCGCACCGGTGGCCGGTGCCGGTACTCGCGATCGGCCTGGCGCTGGCGATCGGCGGCGCGGTCCTCGGCTCGCGCGAACCGGTCGAGACCGACCTCCAGCGGCTGGTGCCGAGCGACCTTCCGGCGCTGCGCGACCTCCACGAGCTGGAGCGCTCGAGCGGCGTCGCGGGCGAGATCCAGGTGCTCGTCAAGGCCCGGTCGATCGCCACGCCGGCGGTCCTGCGGTGGATCGCCGACACCCGCGCGAAGATCCTGGCCGACGCGCACTACGACGCGGCGAAGGGCTGCAGCGGCGCCGACCTCTGCCCGCTCGGAGCGCCGACCGACCTCCTGAACCCCGACGTCGCGAAGACCAGCTCGGCGATCAACGAGCTGATCGGCACGGTCCCCGCGTACTTCATGCAGTCGACCCTGGCGCCCGGACGGCGGGTCGCGCTGATCAGCTTCGGGCTGCGCCTGGGGCCGCTGGACCACCAGCGCGCGATCGTCGAGCGGATGCGCAAGGCGCTCGACCCGCCGCCGGGCGTCCAGGCGACGGTCACCGGCCTGCCGGTGCTGGTCGCCGACGCCAGCGGCGAGGTCTCCTCGTCGCTGCGACGGCTGCTGACGCTGCTCGGCAGCCTGGTGCTCGTCGGCGGGCTGCTGGTGGCCTTCACGCGCTCCTGGCGCCGTGGCCTGGCCCCGCTGCTGCCCGTCGCGCTGGCCGCCGGCTGGTCGGGCCTCCTGACGTGGCTCTTCGGCCTGCCGCTGAACCCGCTGTCGGTGGTCCTGGGCGCGCTGGTGGTCGCGATCGGGACCGAGTTCAGCGTGCTGCTGTCCGAGCGCTACCACCAGGAGCGCGAGGCCGGGCACGGCGACGCGATGGCGATCGCCCGCACCGCCCGCTCGACCGGTCGCGCCGTCGGGGCGTCCGCCGCGACCGCGATCGCGGGCTTCGCCGTGCTGGCCGTCAGCGACATCCCGCTGCTGCGCCAGTTCGGGCTCGTGACGGTGCTGGACCTGCTGGTCGCCGTCGCGGCGGTGGTGCTCGTGCTGCCGGCGCTCGCCGCGCTGGCCGAGCGACGGCGTACCGTCCGCGCATGAGCGATCGCGAGCGGCCCGCGCACGACGGGCGCCCCGACGGGGAGCGCCCTGCCGCGCCGCCCGACGGCGACCCGTTCGGCTTCGCGCCCGACGAGCGCGACCGCCACGGCGACGCGCCGGACCTGCGGCGATCCGATCCGGAGCCGTCGGGCGACGATTCCGACGAGGGCGGTGCGGCGCCGGCGGCCGCCGGCGATCGGCAGCCGCCCGCGGACGACCTGCGCCCGGTGCCGGGACCGCGGGTCCAGCGCGGCGCGCGGATGGGCACCGTCGGCCGGGCCGTCGGCGTGCGCTACACGGTGCTGGTGGCGATCCTGATGCTGGTGCTGGTGTCGATCTCGCTGCTGACCCGCCGCGGCGGCGACGGCGGGGCCGGGACGATCGCGGTCGGCAGCCGGCTGCCGCCGTTCGCGGCGCCGCTGGCGACCGCGCCGAAGCTGCCGGGCGGCCGCGAGGACGTCAACCTGGCCTCGCGCGCCGGCCAGGGCCAGGCCGGCAAGCACCCCGCCTGCTCGATCCGCAACCGCTCGGTGATCACGTCCTGTGCGCTGCTGAAGGGCGGGCGGCCGCTGGTCCTGGTGATGTTCACCAACGGCATGGACCCCTGCGTGCGGGTCGTCGACGAGCTCGACCGCCTGCGCCGCGAGACGCCGCGGATCGCGACCCTGGCCGTGGCCTTCGGCGGCGAGCACGACGGCACCGCCGAGCTGGTGCGGCGCCGCCGTTGGACGCTGCCGGTCGCCTACGACCGCGACGGGGCGCTGGGCGCCCGGCTCGGGATGCCGGTCTGCCCGTTCGTGATCTTCGTCGGCGCCGACGGCAAGGTCAGCGCGCGCGAGGTCGGGACCCTCGACGCCGACGCGCTGCGGCGCGGGATCAGGCGTCTGGTGACGCCGCCGGCGGGCGCTCCCGGCGTCGCGCAGCCCGGGCGCTAGGCGATGATCCCTCGATCTGGCGGCTCGGTGCCTGATCCCGCGGCATCGATCATCTAGGCTGCTCGTCGTGGCGGGCACCAGCAAGAAGCGGTCGAGGGCGAGTCGCAAGAAGCGGACGGCGGCCCGACGGGAGGCCGAGGCGCGGCGGCCGGAGGGCAGCGCGGCGCCCGCGAGCGCCAGGCGCGCCCGCAGCCGGCCGAGCCCGCCACGTCCGTCGGGGGCGCCGGTCTCGATGAAGGCCGATCGCGACGAGGCGCCGCAGCCGATCTGGGCCCCGGTCCCGGTGACCGAGATCCTGATCCTGGTCGGGATCGTCCTGGCGGGCGTCGGCGTCTTCGCGCGCAGCGGCCAGATGATCGCCGGTGGTCTGCTCGTCGTCGGCGCGGCCTCGACCGAGCTGGCGATCCGCGAGCACTTCGCGGGCTACCGCTCCCACAGCGCGATGATCGCCGGGGTGGCGGCTGCGGTGGTCGCGACCGCCGGCGGCTTCGGCCTCTCGGCGCTCGGCGTCTCGGTGCCGGTCTGGGCGGTCCTGGGGGTCGCGGCGGTGGTCTTCGCCGGAGCCTTCACGGCCCTCCGGCGCGCCTTCCGCGAGCGCACCGGCGGACTGTCCTTCCGCGTCTGACCGACGCCGTCCGGCTCGCCCCGGCGGCGATGCCGAGGCGCGGGCCGGTCGACGACGATCAGGCGGCGGCCGATCCGGCGCAGGCGTCGGCCCGACGGGCCTCGGACGCCCGGCCGTCTCCGCGGAGCGGCGTCGTCGCGCCGCCGAGCAGCTCGACCAGGGCGCGCCGCTGGCGCGGCGTCAGGGCGCCGACCGCCTTGGTCTCGGGCACCGGGATCCGGCGCAGCAGGCGCAGCGTCCGCGCCTCGCCCCAGCGGTGCTGGGCGGCGAGCAGCTCGCCGACCGGCATCGAGGCGGCCTCGGGCGGGCACGCGGCCACCACGTCGGCGGCTCGGCGACGGCCCTCCTGGACCGCGCGCTTGAGCGTCGCGCGCGCCAGGCGGACGGCGTTCGCGCGCTCCAGCGCGTCACGTCGTTGCTGCTCGCGTGGGCGAACCTCGGCGGCCAGCGCGGGGGGCACCGGCGGCGCGGGGCGATTGGGCATGTCGAACGTCACCTGCTGCACGTCAGGCACGAGATGAACCACTCCCTCTGGGGTCATCGTTGCGGCGATCCTGCTCTACGAGACACGGACGAGCCGCCGCCGGGCCGCAGCCCGTGGTGCTCGCGTCGGCCGCCCCACCGCAGCCCCGCGCTCGTGCTCGAACCTACGATCGTCGGGCCGAGCGGTCAACGGCAGAATCGTCGACGCACCCGCTCGTAGCGGGAAAAACCTGATCGTCGATCGCGGACGGCGGACGACCGTCCGGGTCGGCGACCGCGGTCCGCGCCCGTTCCGGGCTCAGCCGTGGCTGCCGGGACCGGGCAGCGCGCCGTGCTCGGCCTCGAAGTCGCGCTTGACCCGCTCGAACGCGCCGAGCGCGCGGTCGAGGTCCTGCCGCGAGTGCGTCGCCATCACCGACGTCCGGAGCATCGCGCCGCCGGGCGGGACCGCCGGGTGCAGCGCCGTGTTGACGAAGACGCCGCCGTCGAACAGCGCCCGCCACAGCAGCGCCGCCTTCCAGTCGTCGCCGACGAGCACCGGCACGATCGGCGTCACGACGTCGCGGCCGTCGCCGATCGGCTGCGGCTGGACGACCGCGTAGCCGAGGGCCTCGAGCCCGTCGCGCAGGTAGCGGGCGTTGTCGAGCACGGCCGCGAACAGCGCCGGCCCCTCGTCGGAGCGGGTGATCCGCAGCGCCGCCAGCGCCGCGCCGACCGCGGCCGGGACCGCCGAGGCGGTGAAGAGGAAGGCGCGCGAGCTGATCCGCAGGTAGTCGATGACCTCGGTCGAGCCGGCGATGAAGCCGCCGCAGCTGGCCAGCGACTTCGAGAAGGTGCCCATCCGCAGGTCGACCCGGTCCTCGATCCCGAGCAGCTCGCAGGTTCCCGCGCCGCGCGCGCCGAGGACCCCGGCGCCGTGGGCCTCGTCGACCATCAGCCGCGCGCCGTAGCGGCCGCAGAGGTCGGCGATCTCGGGCAGCGGGGCGATGTCGCCCTCCATCGAGAAGACGCCGTCGACGACCACCAGCACGCCGCCGCCGTCGCTGGCCGCGCGCTGCAGCTGCTTCTCCAGCTTGTCGAGCTTGTTGTGGCGGAACGGGCGCAGCTTGGCCTTGCTCAGCAGGCAGCCGTCGAGGATCGACGCGTGGTCGCCGGAGTCGGCGACGACCGTGTCGCCGGGCGAGAGGATGGTCCCGAGGGTGCCGACGTTGGCCTGGTGCCCGGTCGAGAAGACGATCGCGTCCTCGGTCCCCATCCAGTCGGCGATCTCGGCCTCGAGCTCGAGGTGCAGCGGGATCGTGCCGTTGAGCAGCCGCGAGCCCGTCAGGCCGCTGCCGTAGGCGTCGATCGCGTCGTGCGCGGCCTGCAGGACCCGCGGATCCGAGGTCAGGCCGAGGTAGTTGTTGGAGCCGAGCTGGACCCGCTCGGCGCCCTCCATCGTCACCACCGGCTGGGCGGCCGAGTCCTGGACGTGGAAGTAGGGCAGCAGGCCGGCCTCGCGCGCGGCGTTGAGCTGCTCCTCGCGAGCGTGTCCACGGACCTTGGCGAAGACGTCGACGGGCGCGGTCGGCTGGGAGGGGGGCGGGCCAGAGCTCACGGGGTTCACGATCCTTGGTTATAGGGTCTGGCCGGTGAGCGTGCTTGTCCGACCCGTGCGCGATCGCGGCGATCTGCGGGTCTTCATCGACCTTCCGTACCGTCTCTACACCGACGCGCCCCGCTGGGTACCCCCGCTGCGGACGCTGGTGCGCCAGCAGCTGGACCGCAAGCGCAACCCGTTCTTCCGCCACGCCGAGGCGGAGTACTTCCTGGCCGAGCGCGACGGTCGCGTCGTCGGCCGGGTCAGCGCCCACGTCGACCGCAACCTCCAGCAGTTCCAGCAGAACCGCTGGGGGCTCTTCGGCTGGTTCGAGTGCGAGGACGACCAGGAGGCGGCGTCGGCCCTGATCGAGGCCGCGTCCGCCTGGGTCCGCGAGCGCGGCTGCGATCGCGTGGTCGGCCCGATGAGCTTCACCACCAACGACGAGTGCGGGCTGCTGGTCGCGGGCTTCGACCGGCCGCCGATCGTGCTGACGGGCTGGCACCACCCCTACTACGGGGCGCTGCTCGAGGGCGCGGGCCTGGGCAAGGCGATGGACGCGCTGATGTGGGACCTGTGGGTGCAGGACCGGGCCCGGGTCCACCCGGCGATCTGGGAGATGGCCGGCAAGGTCGAGTCCGAGCACGGGATCGTCTGCCGCCATTTCGTCAAGAAGGACCTCGAGGCCGAGGTCGGGCGCTTCCTCGAGGTCTACAACGCCGCCTGGGAGCGCAACTGGGGCTTCGTGCCGCTGAGCGAGGACGAGGTCCGCGCCTACGCCAAGGAGCTGCGGCCGATCCTCGACGAGCACTGGGCGATGATCGCCGAGAAGCCCGAGACCGGCGAGGTCGTCGGCGCCGCCCTGACGCTGCCCGACGTCAACCAGGTGCTGGCGCGCGTCCGCGGCGGCCGGCTGCTGCCGCTGGGCTGGCTGACGCTGCTGCGCCACCGTCGCGCGATCGACCGCGTGCGGGTGCTGGCCCTGGGCGTCAAGCGCGAATACCAGCACACGGGGGTTGCGGCGCGGCTCTACGAGATGCACTACGAGTCGGCCGAGACCACGCCCCAGAAGGGCGGCGAGACCGGCTGGATCCTCGAGACCAACACCGCGATGAACAAGGCGATGGCCGGGATGGGCGGCACGATCACCCGCCGCTACCGCTTCTACGAGCGGCTGCTGGAGGACGGCGCGCAGAGCTCGGCCGCGCCCGGCGGCGAGTTCGCCGGCGACTGGACCCACGAAGTGGCGGGGGACGGCAGCGTGGCGAAGGTCGAGGCGTAGGGGCCCGCCGGGTCGCTCGGTGGATAGGGTCCGCCTCGTGACCGTGCAGATCCGCCCCGTGCGCACGCGCGGTGACCTCAAGCGCTTCATCGACCTGCCGTTCCGGCTGTACCGCGGGCAGGAGCACTGGGTGCCGCCGCTGCGGCTGATGGTCGCCGAGCAGCTGAACCGCAAGAAGAACCCGTGGTTCGAGCACGCCGAGGCCGAGTACTTCCTGGCCGAGCGCGACGGGCGGGTCGTGGGCCGGATCACCGCCCACGTCGACCGGGCGCTGCACGAGTTCCAGGGCAACCGCTGGGGCCAGTTCGGCTGGTTCGAGGTCGAGGACGACCAGGAGGCCACCAACGCGCTGCTGGACGCCGCGGCGGCCTGGGTCAAGGAGCGCGGCTGCGACCGGATCGTCGGTCCCTTCAGCTTCACGACCAACGACGAGTGCGGCCTGCTGGTCAACGGCTTCGACCGGCCCCCGATCGTGCTGACCGGCTGGCACCACCCGTACTACCGGACCCTGCTGGAGAACGCCGGCGGCTTCGAGCGGGCGATGGACACCCTGATGTGGGACCTGCACGCCCGCGACCGCGAGCGCGTGCACCCGATGATCTGGCGGATCGCCGAGCGGGTCGAGTCCGAGCACGGGATCGTCAGCCGCCATTTCGTGAAGAAGGACCTCGAGGCCGAGGTCGGGCGCTTCCTCGAGGTCTACAACGCCGCCTGGGAGAAGAACTGGGGCTTCGTCCCGCTGAACGAGACCGAGGTCCGCCACTACGCCAAGGAGCTCGGTCCGATCCTCGACGAGAACTGGGCGATGGTCTCCGAGATCCCCGAGACCGGCGAGGTCGTCGGCGCCGCGCTCTCGCTGCCGGACTTCAACCAGGTCCTGCGGCGGGTCAGGAACGGGCGGCTGCTGCCGTTCGGGTGGCTGACGCTGCTGCGCCACCGCAAGCAGACCGACCGCGTGCGGGTCTTCGCCCTCGGCGTCAAGCCCGAGTACCAGCACACCGGCGTTGGGGCCAAGCTCTACGAGATGCACTACCAGTCGGCGATGCGCACGCCCCAGGGCGGCGGCGAGTGCGGCTGGATCCTCGAGTCGAACCTGAACATGAACAGGGCGATGTCGAAGATGGGCGGCACGGTCGCGCGCCGCTACCGCTTCTACGAGCGGCTGCTCGAGGACGGCGCCGAGCCGTCGGCCCCGAAGGACTCGAAGTTCACCGGCGACTGGGTCGACGAGCAGTCGAAGCTGGCCGCGGGCCGGGTCGAGAACGCCTGAGGCGCCGGCGGCCGCCGACGGCTCCCGCCGGCCCCGGCGCTAGCCTCGGGGGCGTCATGTCGTCGTCGCCGCTGCCGGAGTCCGATCTGGACGAGTACGAGGAGGCCACCGGCGAGCTGGTCGACGCCGAGCTCTACGCCGTCGTGACGCCGCTGGACGACGGGCCGGCCCCACTCGCCGGCCAGCGCAGCGTCAAGACGGTCGCCGTGCAGGCGGCGGCGGTCGCGACCACCGGCTTCGTGGCCGGCGCGATCGCGACCGCGGTCGTGGCCCACCGGACCGCTCGCGCGCGTCGCCGCTGGGCGCCGCCGAAGGGGCTCGACGTGGTCGACACCCAGCGGTTCCTGGTCGACGTCCACCAGGTGCGCAGCCGCGGACGCTAGCCCGTCACGCGGTCGCGGCCCCCGCCGAGGGCCGACGGCCGTCGCCGAGCGGCCGGCCCGTGTGCCGCCGTCCGGCGGCGTAGCCTGACCGCGATGGTCGAGCTGCGCGCCGAGCTGCTGCCGCCGGGCGCCTACCGGCTGCCCGGGCCGTCCGCGGACGGCCTCCTGCGCCGGCGCGGGGACGTCCTGCTGCGCCACCTGCGGGTCGACGGCCACGACCTGCTGCTGCGGGCCGCACGCCGTCGCGACGGCGCGGTCGTGCTGGGGGCGCGCGTCGTCGT
>NZ_AGUD01000111.1 GCF_000240225.1 Patulibacter medicamentivorans | reverse complement strand
TGGCGCGGCGCGATCGCCGTCGGGGGCTCGGCCGGCGGCTGGCCGTAGGGATCGGTCGGCTCGTCGGAGCCGGCCGCCGGCGCGTAGGCGCCCGCTGCGCCGGGGCCGGTCGCGGGCGCCCCGGCGCAGCCGGTGACCGCGCAGCCGCCGTTCTCGGTCCAGCACTCCTCGTGGTGGACCGCGCCGCAGGACGGGCAGGCGTGGGTCGCCGCCCCGGTCTTGACGGTGAAGTGGCAGAAGGGGCACGCGGCCCCGACGGGAGAGGTGCTCATCGGTCGTTCCTCGGGGACGGGACGGCGCCGGCGCGCCTGGCCGCGATCGGCCGTTGCGCCAGCAGCGCGACCTCGCCCGCGGTCCAGCCGAAGACGCCCTCGGTCCCGGCGTGCGGGTCGACGACGTGCGCGATCTGGCCGGCGCGGGCGAAGAAGTGCCGGTGGATGAAGAGGTCGTGGTCGCTCAGGAAGATCCCGAAGCCCGGGTGCGAGTGGTACCAGCCGACGATCTCGCGGCCGGGGTGGTCGCGCTCGAGGGCGGCGTGGACGGTCGCCCAGGCGTCGTGGGTGAAGGTCACGCTGGCCCGCTCGGAGGTCGCCTCCAGCGCCGCGATCGCCCCCAGCACGTGGGTCTCGCCCAGGTCGTCGTGGATGCCGCCGACGAGCACCCCGCCGACCTCGTGGCCGGGCTCGCCGAGGACGTGCGCGATCACCGCGTCGTGGGCGGCGCGGGTGAAGCGCGGCCGGTGGCTCATGCCGCCACCGCCCGCAGCCGCTCGATCGGCGGCCGCCCGCCGTCGAGCATCAGGTGCCAGCGGTCGAGGCCGTGGCGGACAGTGATCGCGTCGCCGGGCGGCAGGCCGAGGTCGCCCGGGCGCCGGGCCAGCAGCTCGTCGTCGTCGGGCCCGATCCGGTGGCGCAGCTGCGGCGTCGCGTCGCGGCCGCAGGCGGGGCAGCGGACGTCGGCCGGGCGCAGCTCGTGCAGCGGCCGCAGCAGCGGGGCGCGGGTCCCGCAGCTGCCGCAGTCGATCGCGATCGCCACGTCGAGCTCGGTCTCCAGCGTGACGTCCTCGCGGCCGAGCGCGCCGCGGCCGAGCGCCAGCAGCTCGGCGAAGCTGGCGTCGCCCGCCACCGGCGACGTGCGGGCCGGGTCGTAGTGGTCGTGGGAGAGGCACTGCTCGCGCCGCGGGTAGCTGACCACGTAGGAGTCGTGCGTCAGGCCGTTGAAGGCGAACCCGCGGCCGGCGAGGGTGTCGTCGGCGGCGATCCCGTGCAGCAGCTTGATCCCCTCCTGGACCTGGATCCCGGCGATCACGGCGGCGGTCGTGGCGGTCGTCGGCACCTTGCCGGTGATCAGCTCCTCGTGGCTCAGCAGCGCGCACGAGCGGCGGGCCGCGACCAGCTGGTGGTCGCGCTCGTTCATGGTGCACTCGTAGCAGGGGCCGTCCGGGGGCACGAAGGCGCGGACGACGCCCTGCAGGCCCTCGATCGCCCCGTCGACGTAGGGCGTGCCCGTCTTCCAGCAGGCCTGGCCGACGTGCAGCCGCGCCTCGCGGTTGTCGACGCCGCCGAGGACCAGGTCGACGTCGGCCACGATCCCGAGCCCGACGGTCGAGCGGACGTCGCCGACCACCCCGACGACCGTCACGTCGGGGTTCAGCGCGGCCGCCTCGCGGGCCACGACCGCCGCCTTCGGCCGGCCCTCGTCGCTGCTGCGGAAGAAGATGCAGCGCGACAGGTTGGAGTCCTCGACCACGTCCAGGTCGACGACCACGACCGTCCCGACGCCCATCAGGACGCAGCTCTTGACCAGCTCGTTGCCGAGCGCGCCGGCGCCGACCACCAGCACGGTCGCCCGCGCCAGCCGCGGCTGCTCCCACCACGTGATCAGGCTCTGGCGGTGGTAGCGCCCGTCGCGGGCGTCGGGGTCGACGGTCAGCCGGCCGCCGGCGGGATCGGGGTCGCGGTCGGTCACGCCCCGCCCGCGGTGATCTCGGCCACCAGCCGCAGGACGTCGCCGTCGCGGACGCCGGCCTGCGGCAGGGTCTCCTCGTCGGCGACCTGGCGGCCGGTGCGCTTGTGGTGGAACTTGTAGGAGAGCGGGACGCCGTCCGGGCCGACGGCGGGCATCTCCATCAGCTCGACGAGCCGCGCGATGATCCGGCCCGCGGCGGCGTCGTCGGGGACGGTGGCGTCCTCGGTCTTGTTGCCGGTGGCGTCGATGACGGTGATGTCCACGCGCGGATCCTGTCGGGTCGGACGGCCTAGGCCGCGATCGGGACGACCTGGGCGGTCGGGACCGGGACGGCGCGCGCGACCAGCGGGGCCAGGTCGTCGCCCGGTCGCGCGCCGACCGCCCGCGCCCAGGCGACCGCCTCGTGGTCGAGCGGGTCGTCGAGGTTGAAGTCCTGCCAGGTGGCCAGCCGCACCAGTCGGCGGACGACGTCGGCCAGCCCCTCGCCGGCGCTCCACGCCCCCAGGCAGACGCCGCCGTGACGGCGCGGCGGCAGGATGTTCGGATGCAGGATCGGCGTCGTCCAGCGGACGACCGGCGGCAGCCGCGGGTAGTCGCGGTGCAGCTCGATCGACGCCCGGTGCCCGAACCGCAGCAGCGGCAGGTCGTCGGCGCCGCGCGCGAGCCCGTCGGCGGCGATCGTGACGACGTAGCGCTCCGCGGGGTGCCCCTCGGCCTCGATGCTGACGCGCGGGTCCTCGCGGGTCAGCTCCTGCAGGTGGCGGTGGTCGGCCAGCAGCCGCCGGTCGCGGGGGTTCACGAGCGCGCTCCGCGGTCGGCGCGGACGGTCGGTCGGGGTGTCGCTGGACGGGCCTCCACGGCAGCCATCACACCAGATCGACCGGGCGCGCACCAGAGGTCGATCAGTTCCCTCCGGCGAGGGATCGCGCCGCTCCGGCGGCTGCGCGAGACTGGCCCGGGAGCGGTCCGCCCGCGGGCTCGGAGGGCCGTGGTTGAATGCCGCCCATGCCGCCGTCGACCAGCGGGGACGACGAGATCGAGGTCGTGCTGCGCCCGCGCGCCGCCGACGGCGGCCAGGAGCCGGCGCTGCTGATCCAGGGGCGCCGGATCCCGATCCCGCCCGGCGGCCTGGTGGTCGGGACCGATCCGGCGGGCGCGCTCGCGCTCGGGACCGCCGAGGCCGACGTCCACGACCCGGCGCTGCAGCTCGACCGCCACGGATCGCGCGTGGATCTGCGCAGCCTCGACGCGCGGACCGGGGTCGTCCTCGGCGGCGAGCGGCTGGCCGACGACGAGCGCCCGCTGCAGGACGGGGAGCGGCTCGAGGTCGGCGGCCACACCCTCTTCTTCGTCAGCGACCGCCACGGCGACACGATCGCCGTGCCCGGCGCCGCGGCCGCGACCGCCGAGGTCGTCAGCGCCAACCTGGCCCTCGACCGCGACGTGCTGCGACTGGGCAGCGATCCCGGGTGCGACGTGGTCCTGGCCCATCCGACCGTCTCGCCGCTGCACGCCGAGATCCGCACCAGCCCCAGCCGCCCGGGCGTGGCGATCGTCCGCGACCGCTCCGGCTCCGGGGCGGGCCTGCGGGTCAACGGCTCGCTGGTGCGGGCGGCCGACCTGCAGATCGGCGACGAGATCGCGATCGGCCCCTACCGGCTGATCTTCGACGGGTCGCTGCTGCACACGCGCGAGGACGCCGGGGCGCTGCGGCTCGACGCCGAGGGCGTCAGCGTCGTCGCCGGCGGCCGGACGATCCTGCAGCCGACCTGGCTGAGCGTCCGTCCCGGCGAGGTGGTCGCGATCATCGGCGAGTCGGGAGCCGGCAAGTCGACGCTGATGACCGCCCTCTGCGGCGTGCGCCAGGCCAGCGGCGGCCGGGTGACGGTCAACGGCGAGCCGCTGGAGACCCGGCTCAGCGACATCGGCTTCGTCCCCCAGGACGACATCGTCCACCGCGACCTGACGGTCAGCGAGGCGCTCGGCTACGCGGCCGAGCTGCGGCTGCCCCAGGACGCGTCGCGCCAGCAGCGCGACGCGGCGGTCGCCCAGGTGCTCGACGAGGTCGGCCTGGGCGAGCACGCCGGCAAGCGGATCGGCGCGCTCTCGGGTGGCCAGCGCAAGCGGGTCGGGGTCGCGACCGAGCTGGTCAGCCGCCCCGGGCTGCTGTTCCTCGACGAGCCGACGACCGGCCTCGACGCCGGCCTCGAGCGGCGGCTGATGCTGCTGCTGCGCGACCTGGCCGACGCCGGCCGCGGGGTGATGCTGGTGACCCACGCGACCCGCTCGCTGCACCTCTGCGACAAGCTCTGCGTGATGGGCCGGGGCGGCGTGCTCTGCTACCTGGGGCCGCCCGACCGGGCCCCGGCCTTCTTCGGCGTCGAGACCGCCGACGAGATCTACGAGGCGCTCGACCGGACCCCGGCGGAGCAGTGGCACCAGGCGTTCCTCGCGTCCGAGCACGCGCGGGCGTCGTGGGACGGCCCGGTCGCGCCGGCGGCGGCCCCGGCCCGCCAGCCGCGGCCGCGGGCGCTGCCGCAGTGGTGGATGCTGACCCGCCGCTACGTGAAGCTGACCCTGCGCGACCGCCGGACGCTGGTGACCAACGTCGCGCAGGTGCCGGTGCTGGCGCTGCTGACGGCGATCCTCTTTCACGCCGACGTCTTCCGCCACGACGGGCCGCCGGGAGCGATGGAGGCGTCGGCGTCGACCCAGCTGCTGTTCCTGGTCGTCACGATCTCGATCTGGTTCGGGGCGATCGGCGCCGCCCGCGAGATCGTCAAGGAGCGGGCGGTGCTGCGGCGCGAGCTGGCGGTCGGCGCGCGCGTGCCGGCCTACGTCGTCTCCAAGCTCGTGGTCCAGGGAGCGATCGTCGCGCTCCAGATCGTCGCCCTGACGGCGATCGTCTTCGGCCTGCGGCCGCTGCACGAGGGGGCCGGGACGGTCGCCGTCGTGGTCGGGCTGCTGGTCGTCGGCGGCCTGACCGCGGTCGCGATGGGCCTGGTCGTCTCGGCGCTCGCCCGCAGCGAGGACCAGGCGTCGAGCTTCATCCCGCTGATCCTGGTGCCGCAGCTGCTGTTCAGCGGCGCGCTGGTATCGGTGGCGCAGATGACGGCGGTCCTGAAGCCGATCTCGGGCCTGGCGTTCGCGCAGTGGTCGTTCGCGGGCGTCGGCTCGGCGATCGACATGAACGAGCGGATCGCCCGCGACCCGGTCTTCGCGCGGGCCAGCCGCTACGGCCCGGACTTCTTCGGCCTCGCGCCCGGCGCGGCGGCGGCGATCCTGATCGGGTTCGGGCTGCTGTTCGCGGTCGCGGCGGCGGTCCTGGTCGATCGGCGGGTCCGGCATGCGGAGTGAGCGGCGCGCCGCGGGCGGCCGGGTTGCCGGCGGCGTGGCGCTGGCGGCGGCGATCGCGTTGAGCGCCTGCGGCGGCGGCGCGACGGTGGCCGAGTCGACGGGCGCGCGGCCGG
>NZ_AGUD01000112.1 GCF_000240225.1 Patulibacter medicamentivorans | reverse complement strand
CGCCGTGGCGGCCGCGGGGTCGCCGGCGCCTGTCGCGCCGCCGGCGCCGCGGTCGCGCCCCTGGAGCCACCTCCGCGACGCCCGCGAGTGCTACGTCCGGCTGGTGGCCGCGACCGAGCGGCTGGCCGTCGCCGCCGCCCGCGCCACCCAGTCCGGCTCGCTGCCGGCCTACCTGATGACGATCCTCGTCGTCCTGATCGCGGCGCTGACGACGGCGCTGGCGCTCGGCGCCCCGTGGGACGTGGACGTCCGCGCCTGGGACTCGCCGGCGCAGGCGCTGGTCGCCGCGCTGGTCGTGGCGGCGGCGATCCTCGCCCTGCGGGCGCGGCGGCGGCTGAAGGCGGTGATGATCACCGGCGTCGTCGGCTACGGCATCGCGACCCTGTTCGCGCTCCAGGGGGCGCCGGACCTGGCGCTGACCCAGTTCCTGGTCGAGACCGTGACGCTGGTCGTGATCGTCCTGGTCCTGCGGCGGCTGCCGACGCACTTCACCGGCACGGTCAGCCACGCCGGACGGCGCCGCCTGCACCTGCTGATCGGGATCGCGGTCGGGGTCCTGATGGCGGCCGTGACCGTGGTCGCGCTCGGCGCCCGCGAGGCGGTGCCGGTCTCCGAGGGGATGGCGGCCGCCGCCCACGCGGCCGGCGGCAAGAACATCGTCAACGTGACCCTGGTCGACATCCGCGCCTGGGACACGATGGGCGAGCTGGCGGTGCTGGTCGTCGCCGCCACCGGGGTCACCAGCCTGATCTTCCTGCGCCGGCGCTCGCGCGACCTGCCGCGGCTGACCGACGCCGACGACGGCGAGGCGGTCTGGCGGATCGACGCCCCGCCGTTGCCGGCCCTGTTGGTCACCCAGACGCCGGCCGGCGGCGCCGGCAGCGCCCGCCGCGCCCGCGAGTGGCTGGTGGCCGAGAACACGCTCGCGCCCGAGCGCCGCTCGATCCTGCTCGAGGTCGTCGTACGGCTGATCTTCCACACCGTCCTGGTGCTCAGCGTCTACCTGCTGCTGGCGGGCCACGACTTCCCCGGCGGCGGCTTCGCCGGCGGGATCGTCGCCGGTCTCGCGCTGACGATCCGCTACCTGGCCGGCGGCCGCTACGAGCTGGGCGAGACCGCGCCGGTCGGCGCCGGGCTGCTGATCGGGGTCGGGCTGGTGATCGCGACCGGCACCGGGATCGCCGGGGCGCTGCTCGGCGACGCGATCCTCGACGGCGGCAAGGCGGTCCTGCACCTGCCGCTGGTGGGGACGCTGAAGCTCTACAGCTCGACGCTGTTCGACATCGGGGTCTACCTGGTGGTCGTCGGCGTCGTGCTCGACGTCCTGCGCAGCTTCGGATCCGAGATCGACCGCCAGGTCGACGCGGAGGCGCACGGCCGATGAGCCTGGTCCTCGCCCTCGTCGTCGGCGTGCTGTGCGCGAGCGGCGTCGTGCTGCTGCTGGAGCGCAGCCTGACCCGGGTGATGCTCGGCGTCGCGCTGCTCGGCAACGGGATCAACGTCCTGATCCTGGCGATGGGCGGCAAGGCCGGGCGGGCGCCGATCATCGGCGGCAGCGACGCGCGGCCGATGAGCGACCCGCTGCCGCAGGTCCTGATCCTGACCTCGATCGTGATCACCTTCGCGCTGACGGCGTTCGTGCTGGCGCTGGCCTACCGCAGCTGGCAGCTACAGGGCAGCGACGAGGTCCAGGACGACATCGACGACCGGCTGGTCGCGGCCCGCCGGGCGGCCGAGGAGCCCTCCGACGCCGGCGCCGACGCGGAGGCCGAGGCCGAGGCCGACGCGGCCGCCGCCGCGGGCGAGACCGCCGAGCGGGACGCGATCGCCGGCGACGAGCCCGCGCCGGGGACCGGCACCGGGGCGGAGCTGCCGCGATGAGCACCGCGTCGCTCGTCCCGCTGCCGGTGATCCTGCCGCTGTTCGCCGCTGGGCTGAAGTTCGCGATCGGCCCGCGGCTGCCGCGCCTGCACCGCCTGATCAGCGTCGGCACGCTCGCCGCGGTGCTGGCGATCGCCGTCGTGCTGCTGGTTGCCGCCGACCGCGACGGCCCGCAGGTGGCGGCGATGGGGGGCTGGGACCCGCCGCTCGGGATCGTGCTGGTGGCCGACCGGCTGTCGGCGCTGATGCTCGTGATCTCGGCATCGGTGACGCTCTGCGTGCTGATCTACTCCTACGGCCAGGGCACCGCCGACGAGGAGGAGGGGCTGCCGCTGGCGGTCTTCCACCCGACCTTCCTGGTGCTCTCGGCCGGCGTCTCGAACGCGTTCCTGGCCGGCGACCTCTTCAACCTCTACGTCGGCTTCGAGATCCTGCTGGTCTCCAGCTACGTCCTGATCACGCTCGGCGGAACCGGCTCGCGGATCCGCGCGGGGACGACCTACGTCGTGGTCAGCATCCTCTCGTCGCTGCTGTTCCTGGCCGCGATCGGGCTGATCTACGGCGCCGCCGGGACGATCAACCTGGCCCACCTGGCGACCCGGCTCGACGGGCTCGGCGACGGGATCCGCCTGCTGCTGCAGCTGATGCTGCTGCTGGCGTTCGGGATCAAGGCGGCGGTCTTCCCGGTCTCGGCCTGGCTGCCCGACAGCTACCCGACCGCGCCCGCGCCGGTCACCGCGGTCTTCGCGGGCCTGCTGACCAAGGTCGGGGTCTACGCGGTGATCCGGACCGAGACGCTGCTCTTCCCCGACGGACGGGTCGACAACGTGCTGCTGGTCGTCGCGCTGCTGACGATGGTGGTCGGGATCCTCGGCGCGGTCGCCCAGACCGACATCAAGCGGATGCTGTCGTTCACGCTCGTCAGCCACATCGGCTACATGGTCTTCGGGATCGCGCTCAGCTCGCGGCTGGGGCTGGCCGGGGCGGTCTTCTACGTCGTCCACCACATCACGATCCAGACGACGCTCTTCCTGACCACCGGGATGATCGAGCGCAAGGCCGGATCGACCTCGACCGAGCGGATCGGGGGGCTGGCGAAGACCGCGCCGCTGGTGGCGGTGCTGTTCTTCCTGCCGGCGATGAACCTGGCCGGGATCCCGCCGTTCTCGGGCTTCCTCGGCAAGCTCGCCCTGATCCAGGCCGGGGCCGCCGACGGGACGGCGCTGGCCTGGCTGCTGGTGGCGGGCAGCGTCGTGACGAGCCTGCTGACGCTCTACGCGGTCGGCAAGGTCTGGAGCCGGGTCTTCTGGCGCGCCCCGCGGGTCGCCCTGCGCGGGGCCGACGGGGCCGCCGTCGTCGGCGACGCCGAGGCCGGCGCGGCCGAGGCGGCGCTCGACCGCGGAGGCGCGGGGATCGGCGGCGAGGTCGTCGGCGCGACGCTCGGCGGGCGGGCGATCACGACCAGCTCGGCGATGCCGCGGGCGATGACCGGCGCGACGATCGCGCTGGTCCTGCTCGGGCTCGCCTTCACCGTCGGCGCGGGGCCGCTGGCCGACCTCAGCGACCGCACGTCGGGCGAGCTGCGCGACCGCGCGGTCTACATCCAGGCCGTCGGCCGGGAGGGGGCGACCTGATGCCCTCGCGCGTGCGGCGGATCCGCCGCCGGGTGGCCGGTGCCTGGATCCTCCAGCCCCTGACCGGCGTCTGGCTGGTCGTCCTCTGGCTGCTGCTGTGGGGGCGGGTGTCGCTCGGGCTGACCGCGTCGGGGATCGTGGTCGCGGCGCTGGTGATGCTGGCCTTCCCGCTGGCGCCGATCGCGGTCGAGGGACGCCCGCGGCCGTTGCCGGCGCTGCGGTTCGGGGTCCGCTTCGCCGGCGACGTGCTGCTGGCCAGCGTCCAGGTCGCGTGGCTCGCGGTGCGCCCGGGGCCGGAGCCCGAGACCGCCGTGATCGCCGTC
Organism: Patulibacter medicamentivorans; assembly: GCF_000240225.1. Lineage (GTDB taxonomy): Bacteria > Actinomycetota > Thermoleophilia > Solirubrobacterales > Solirubrobacteraceae > Patulibacter > Patulibacter medicamentivorans. The sequence goes on along the minus strand of NZ_AGUD01000112.1, from coordinate 6,032 downwards.
CCGCTGCGGACCCGCTCGGACCTGATGCTGACGCTGGTCGCCGAGGCGCTCGGCCTGGTGCCGGGCAGCATGGTGGTCGAGGTCGACCGCCGCGCGCGGACCCTCTACCTGCACCTGATCGGCGTCCGCGATCGCGCGGCGGTCGAGCGCGAGCGGCTCAAGGTCCACGCGCTGGAGGCCAGGATGATCCGCGCGTTCGGCTCGCCGGACGACCGCGCGGCGCTCGCCCGCGACGAGGAGGACCGATGACCGTCGTGATCTGGATCGCCGCGACGATGCTCGGCGTCGCCGGGCTGCTGGCGCTGATCCGCATCGTCCGCGGGCCGGCGGTGCTGGACCGGATCGTCGGGCTCGACGTGCTGCTCTCGTGCCTGATCGGCGGGATCGGCCTGGAGGCGGCGTTCAACCGCCACGGCACGACGCTGCCGATCCTCGCGGTGCTGGCGCTGCTGGGCTTCGTCGGCTCGGTCGCGGTCGCGCGCTTCGCGGCCGGCGACGAGGACGAGCGGTCCGGCGAGCGGGAGGGCCGTCCGTGAGCGCCGCCGCCGACGTCCTCTCCGCGATCTGCCTGCTGCTGGGGGCGGCGCTCTCGCTGGCCGCCGGGATCGGGCTGCTGCGCTTCCCCGACCTGTTGAGCCGGATGCACGCCGCCTCGAAGCCGCAGGTGCTCGGCCTGCTGCTGATCCTGACCGGCGTCGGGCTGCGGCTGCGGACCGGGATCGACGTCACGACGCTGGTGCTGGTGGCGATCTTCCAGCTGATGACCGCCCCGGTCGCGGCCCACATGGTCGCCCGCGCCGCCTACCGCACCCGCCGCGTACGCCGCGACCTGCTGATCGTCGACGAGCTGTCGGAGCGGCTGGACGAGGCGACCGCGTCGTCGCGGGACGACGACGCGGAGCGCGGGCGCGACTAGGCTGGCGCCCATGGCCGACCCCGAGCTGCCGCCCGCCGCCGTCGCCTGGCGCGACTCGGGGCGGATCGCGACGATCGCGGGACGGCGGCTGTTCGTCCGCCGGCGGCCGGGGGACGGCAGCGTCGCCGGGGCGCCGACGCTGCTCTTCCTGCACGGCTTCCCGACCTCGTCGTTCGACTGGCGTGCGACGATCGACCGGTTGCCCGGCCACGACGCGCTGACCTTCGACTTCCTCGGCTTCGGGCTGTCCGAGAAGCCGCGCGGCCACGACAACGACCTCTTCGAGCAGGCCGACCTGACCGAGGCGGTGCTGGCCGCGGAGGGCGTCGAGGGGCCGGTGACGGTGATCGCCCACGACATGGGCACGACGGTCGCCAACGAGCTGATCGCCCGCGAGATCGAGGGCCGCCTGCCGTTCGCGCTGGCCGGCGTGCTGCTGAGCAACGGCTCGGTCGTGGTCGAGCGGGCCAGCCTGCGGCCGATCCAGAAGCTGCTGCGCTCGCCGCTCGGCCCGCTGGTCGCCCGGCTCTCCAACCGCCGGATGTTCGGGCGCCAGATGGCGGCGCTGTTCTCGCCCGGCCACCCGCTGGACGATGCCGAGGCCGCCGCCCAGTGGGCCCAGGTGGCGCGTGCCGGCGGCCACCGCAACATGCACCAGCTGGCGACCTACAACGGTCAGCGAATCGCGTTCGCGCAGCGCTGGCACGGCGCGCTGCGCGACTGGGACGGGCGGCTGGGGCTGGCCTGGGGCCTGCTCGACCCGGTCGCGACGACCGCGGTGCTGGACGCGCTGCGGGCGCTGCGGCCGGCCGCGGCCGTCACGACCTTCGACGACCTCGGGCACTACCCGCAGGTCGAGGACCCGGCACGGGTCGCGGAGGCGGTGGCGGCGTTCGCCGCGGCCGGATAGGCTGGTGGCGCTCGTTGCGTGTCCCTCCGCACACTCAGTGCACAACTGTGCACTGGTAGTGTCCGGCCATGAGACGCCAGGCGACTCCAGCGGCCTCCGACGCGTCCGCGCCGCCGCCGCTGCCCGACCGGGTCGCGCTGCTGCGCGCGTCGCGGCGGCTGGCCGAGCTCGACGGCCTTCCCGAGCAGGCGCTGCGCTGGCACGGCGCGGCGATCGAGGGTCGCCGGGCCCTGGCGTACGAGGCCGAGCGGATCGCCCGCCCACGGATCTGGCCCGACACCCTCGGGGCGCTGGCCGCGACCGGCTGGCGGGTCGCGCGGACCGCGGCGCCGGACGCGCCGGTGGTCCTGGTCGGGGCCGCGGCGACCGCCTTCGGGCTGCCGGTCGGTCCGCCCGACGCCTCGGCCGGCACGATCGCCCGCGCCCAGCGGCTGGTCCGGGCCGGGGGACCGGCCTACGTCAAGCTCGGGCAGTTCATCGCCAGCGCCCGCGGACTGCTGCCCGACGCCTGGGTCGACGCCTTCGCCTGGTGTCGCGACGCGGCGCCGCCGCTCGAGCCGGGGACGGCCGAGGCGATCCTCCGGCGCGAGCTGGGGGAGCGGGCCCACGGGATCGAGCTCGATCCCGAGCCGCTCGCCGCCGCCTCGATCGGCCAGGTCCATCGCGGTCGGCTGCGGGACGGCACCGAGGTGGTGGTCAAGGTCCGCCGCCCCGGCCTGCGGGCGCGGTTCCGCTCCGACATCGAGACGCTGGCGCTCGTCTGCGCCGGGGCCGACCGGATCAACAACGCGGTCCGCGTCGCCAACCTGCCCGGCTTCGTGGCCGTCTTCGCCCGGCTGTCGCTGGAGGAGCTGGACTTCCGGCTCGAGGCGGCGAACCTGGTCGAGAGCGTCGCGGTGCTGGAGGACATCGGCGTCGACGGCGTGCGGGTCCCGCGCCCGCTGCCGGGGATGGTCAACGAGCGGGTGATCGTGATGGAGCACCTGCCCGGCGTCTCCTACGCGCGGCTGGCCGACCAGCCCGGCGCCGTGGTCGACGGCCCGCGGCTGCTGGAGCTCGGCGTCCGGGCGGTGCTCGAGGCGACGCTGCGGCACGGGGTCTTCCACGGCGACCTCCACGCCGGCAACGTGCTGATCGCCGGCGAGGGCTTCTCGCTCGTCGACCTGGGCCTCTGCGGCCGGCTCGACGCCGCCGAGCGGGCCGGGCTGGTGCGGTTCCTGATCGGCTTCGCCGCCGCCGACGCGCGGATGCAGGTCGAGGCGATGCGCTCGTTCGGCGCGCTCGAGCACGACGCCGACGTCGACGCGCTGGTCGAGCGCTTCCAGGCCGAGGTCGACCGGCTGGCCGACCGCAGCGACGGCGCCGTCACCTTCGACCGCCTCGGCCTGACCCTCGGACGGCTGCTGCAGTCGCTGTCCGCGGGCGGCGTGCGGATCCCGAAGGAGCTGGTCCTGTTCTTCAAGAACCTGCTCTACCTGGGCGACTTCGCGGCCAGCGTCGCCCCCGGCGCCGACGTGCTGGCGGTCGTCGAGGGGCTGCTCCAGGACCTCTTCTCGCAACCGGACGGCGACGGCGCCGGTCTGCTGGCGCTGGTCGCCGGCTGAGCGGGCGTCCGGCGCCGCCCTAGGCGATCGTCAACCCGCCGTCGACGACGATCGTCTGCCCGGTGATGTACCCGGCGCCGGGACCGGCCAGGAAGACCACGGTCGCCGCCAGCTCGCGGGGGTCGCCGGTGCGGCCGGCGAGGATCCGCTCCTGCTGCTTGGCCAGGTAGCCGTCCGCGTACTGCTCGGTCATCTCGGAGGCGAAGAAGCCGGGCGCCACCGAGTTGACGCGGATCCCGCGGCGGCCGGTCCACTGCTGGGCCAGGTCGCGGGTGAGGCCGTCGAGGCCGGCCTTGCTGGCCGCGTAGGCCGCCTGCGGCAGGCCGGCGGTCGTGATCCCCAGGACGCTGGAGATGTTGATGATGCTGCCGCCGTCGGTCATCGCCGCGGCCGCCGCCTGCGCCGTCCAGTAGGCGCCGTTGAGGTTGACGTCGATCACCGAGCGGAACTGCTCGGGGGTCTCCTTGAGGGCCGGAACGGCGGTCCCGATCCCGGCGTTGTTGACCAGCACGTCGACGCGGCCGAACGCCTCGACGGCCGCGGCGACCAGCGCCCGGCAGCTGTCGGGATCGGCGACGTCGGTCGCGACCGCCAGCGCGCGGCGGCCGGTCGCCTCGACCAGCGCCTTCGTCTGCTCCAGGCGGTCGACCCGGCGGGCGCCGAGGACGACGTCGGCGCCGGCCTCGGCCAGCGCCTGCGCGAACGCGACGCCGAGCCCGGACGAGGCGCCGGTGACGATGGCGACGCGGCCGTGGAGCCCGAAGGCGTCGAGGATCGGAGAGGGAACGCTCATGCGACGGCAGTCTGCTCGATCAGGGCCCGGGCGCGGCGCGCCAGTCGCGGCACGCCCTCGCCGAGGCCGGCGAAGTAGGGGTCGGTGGTGGCGCCGGCCAGGTAGCGGCCGTAGCTGACCTCGAGGAAGATCGCCGCCTTCCAGACGGCCAGCGCCTGGTACCAGCCCAGCCCGCCGACGTCGCGACCGGAGCGCTCGGCGTAGCGGGCGGCGAGCTCCTCGCGGGTCGCGAAGCCGGGCATCCGGGTCAGCGATCCGAGGGCCAGCATCGGGTCTTCGAGGTCGTTGGTCTGGGCCCACATCGCGGTCAGGTAGCCGAGGTCGGCCAGCGGATCGCCGACGGTCGCCAGCTCCCAGTCGAGGATCGCGCTGACCCGCACCGGGCCGGGACCGGCGGCGAGCATCGCGTTGCCGAGCCGGTAGTCGCCGTGGACGACCGTCGCCGGACCGGACGTCGGCAGCGTCTGCCGCAGCCGCTCGGCGACCAGCTCCAGGTCGGTCAGGCGGCGGCTGGCGTGCTCGGTCAGGAGCGTGCCGAAGCGGCGCAGCTGGCGCTCCAGGTAGCCGGCCGGGCGCCCGAACCCGGCCAGCGGCTCGCGGGTGGCGTCGACGGCGTGCAGCTCGACCAGCGCGTCGACCAGCTGCTCGCCGATCGCCGCCGCCCGCGACGCCCCGGCGAGCGCCGGCGGCGCCGTGGCGGTGAGCACGTGGCCGTCGAGGAACGGCATCACGTAGAACGGCGCCCCGATCAGCGCGGGGTCGTCGCCGACCGCCAGCACCTCCGGCACGCGGACGCCGGCCGGGCGCAGGGCCCGCAGCAGCCGCGCCTCGCGCAGGACGTCGTGGGCCGACGGCGCCAGCGGACCGAGCGGCGGCCGTCGCAGCACCAGCCGCAGCGACCGGCGCCGGAGCAGGAAGGTCAGGTTCGAGTGGCCCTCGCCGATCGGGACGGCGGCGACCGGGCCGCTGCCGAGCCCGTGGGCGTCGAGGAACGCGGTCAGCGGCTCCAGCGGGAGCGCGCCACGGTGGTCGTGGTCGGTCATCGTGCTCACAGCGCCAGCAGCAACGGGGACTCGAGCCGCTCGCGGATCCGGCCGAGGAACCGCGCGGCGTCGGCGCCATAGAGGATCCGGTGGTCGCAGGTCAGGCTCAGGCGCATCAGCGGCCGCGGCGCGAAGGCGCCGGCCGCGTCGTCCCAGACCGGCTGCGTGGCCATCCGCCCGACGGCCAGGATCGCGGCCTGCGGCGGGTTGAGGACGGCGACGAAGCGGTCGATCCCGAACATCCCGAGGTTCGAGACGGTGAAGGTGCCGCCGCCCAGCTCGGACGGCTCGATCGAGCCGTCGCGGACCCGCTGCGCCAGCCGCCGGGTCTCGGCGGCGACCTGGGCCAGCGCCAGGCGATCGGCGTCGAAGATCGTCGGCACCACCAGCGCGTCGTCGGCGGCGACCGCGACCCCGACGTTGACCCGTTCGAAGAGCGAGAAGCCGTCGTCGCCGTAGGCGCCGTTGGCGCGCGGGAACTCGCGCAGCGCGAGCGCGCTGGCGCGGACGACGAGGTCGTTGAAGGACGGGACCGGCTGCTCGCCGGCGACCTGCTTCAGCTCGCCCCGCAGCGCGACCGCGGCGCCCATGTCGACGTCGACCTCGAGCACGAACTCGGGGGCCGTGGTCTTGGCCTCGACCATCCGCTGGGCGATCGTCCGCTGGATCCGGCTGAGCGGCTCGACCGTCACCGCGCCGCGGCCGGACGGGGAGCCGGCCGCGGCGGCGCGCGCGGCCGCCGCGGCATCCGGCGGCGCGGTCGCGG
>NZ_AGUD01000113.1 GCF_000240225.1 Patulibacter medicamentivorans | reverse complement strand
GCGGGCCGGCGGCGGGGCGCCGGACGCTCGGCCGGCAGCGCGCTCATGCCGCCACCTGCACGCGGCGCGCGCCGCGGACGCGGGCCGAGCGCGAGCGCGGGTTGCGCTCCTGCTCGTCGGCGGACGGCACGATCGAGCGCTTGGTCAGCAGCTCGGCCTCGGGCGTCCTGCCGCAGGCGCAGACCGGCAGGTCCGGCGGGCAGATGCAGCCCTGGGCGCGATCGGCCAGGAAGCGCTTGACGCGGCGGTCCTCGAGCGAGTGGAAGCTGATCGCGACCAGCCGGCCGCCGATCCCGAGCAGCCGCCAGGCGGCGGGCAGCGCGCGGTCGATCTGGCCCAGCTCGTCGTTGACGACGATCCGCAGCGCCTGGAAGGTCCGCTTGGCGGGATGGCCGCCGGCGAACCGGGCCGGGGTCGGGATCGCCTCGGTGACGACGTCGACCAGCCGGCCGGTGGTCTCGATCGGCTCCCGGGCGCGCTCGCGGACGATCGCGCGGGAGATCCGGCCGGCGTGGCGCTCCTCGCCGTAGGTCCGGAGCGCGTGGGCCAGGTCGCGCTCGTCCCAGCTGGCGACGATGTCGGCGGCCGAGCGCTCGGCGCCCGCCCCCATCCGCATGTCGAGGGGAGCGTCGCGCGTGTAAGCGAAGCCGCGTGCGGCCTCGTCGATCTGCATCGAGGACATGCCGAGATCGAAGTACGCCCCGTCGGCCGCGAACCCTTCCTCGACCAGCCCCTCGAGGCCGTCGGCGAACGGCGCCGCGACGATCCGCACCTGGCAGGCGACCTCGTCGGCGAAGCGCTCGGCGATCGCCAGCGCCACCGGATCGCGGTCGATGACCACCAGCGTGCCGGTCGGCCCCAGCCGCTCGGCCACGAGCCGCGCGTGGCCGCCGGCGCCGAAGGTCGCGTCGACCACGGTCTGTCCCGGCTGCGGGTCCAGCAGGGAGAGGACCTCCTCGGCCAGGACCGGCAGGTGCGGTGCCGGCTCGGACATCGGCTAGGCCCCGCCCGGGCCGGGATCGGTCGTCCCGCCGGCCGGGCCGAAGCCGGGCGCCGGCGGGAAGCCGGCTGCCCCGCCGATCGCGTTGCCGATCTGGAGCATCGCGTCCTGCAGCGTCGGCGCGTAGCCCGCCCACTGCTCGCGGTCCCAGAGCTCGAAGCGGCGGCCGCTGCCGACCAGCAGCACGTCCTTGCCGGTGATCCGGGAGTGCTCCAGCAGCGACGGCGAGACGGTGACGCGGCCCTGGCCGTCGAGCTCCGCCGGCGTGGCCGCGGAGTTGAGGAAGCGTTCGATCTGGCGCGTGGCGGGATCGAGCGGGTGCCGTCCGGCGAGCGATTGCTGCACGAACTCACGGTAGTCGGCCAGTGGCTCGACCCCGACGGCAGGGACGTCGTGGGAGCGGACGAGGACCAGGCCGGCCTTGAAGGGATCGCGGAACCGCGCCGGGATCGTCAGGCGGTTCTTGGCGTCGAGGGTGAGCTCGAACTGTGACTGCAGCTGCAGGTCGCTCACGAGAAGGCCGGCGGGTTGACCGGTGCGAGCCGGGCCGGAAGCGGTGGGAGGAACCGCTCCCGGCCCGACTCGCTGCGGGCAACATACCCCACTTCACCCCACTCTGCACCACCGATCTGGACGTTCGCCCCACTCGGCGATACCACCGGCTCCGGCGGAACATCTGTTCGGTCTGAGAGATCCAGCTTTAGGACGAATGATTCGTCGGATCGGGACGCTCGCATCCTGCTCGTCGCACGATTTCGTGCAGCGTAAATTAGAACAGGTGTTCGTCCATGATCCACGCCCGTTCGGTCGTGTTCGATCTCAGTCGTCGTCCGGCGACCCCGCTATGTGCGGCCTTCGATGACCGTGGTGGGGCGATGTGGGGCACGCGGTGGGGCGTGGTGGGGCGACCCGGGGCGGGTGGTGGGGCGGCCGCCCGTCGAGGTGCCAAGCCCTCGACCCCGCCGAGCCCGTACGATCCGGGCACCTGCGACTGGCCCGTGCCGTGGCCGGGAGATCCCCATGACCTCGTTTCCGACGCTCCGTCCCTCGCTCCGCCACGCGTCCGCTGCCGCGCTCCTCGCGGGCGCGCTCGCGCTGACCGGCTGCGGTGGCGACGACAAGAAGGACCCCGCGGCCGCTCCCTCCGCCGCGAGCGGCGCGCCGGTCCAGGCCGTGCTCGCCGACGACGTGCCGGCCGACGCCGTGGCCTTCGGCGAGGCGGACATCCGCCCCGAGGGCGCGACCAAGGCCGGGATCCTCGACGTGACGAAGGCCTTCGGGATCACCGATCCGGGCGGCGAGCTGATCAAGGCCCTGGATCTCGACAGCCACGACCTGGCGTCGGGCAAGAGCTTCGAGTCGGCGATCCTGCCGACCCTCGGCGACCACGTCGGCGGGTTCCTGATCGCCCGGCCGGCGAGAAAGGGCAAGGCTGCCGGTGTCTCGGGCGCCCTCGTGGCCGAGGTCCGCGACGCGACCGCGCTGCGCAAGGCGCTCGACGCGGACCTGCGCAAGAGCACCAAGCTCGAGGTCGACGGCCAGGAGGTCTACCGCGAGCCGGACGGCGGCAAGGACCCGTTCGCGATCTGGGTCGGCGACCGGACCTTCTCCGTCGGCAAGGAGGACGCGGTCCGCAAGGCGGTCGCCGCCGCCTCGGGCCCCGACCTGGCGGGGGCCGCGCGCTACCGCAGCGCGATCGGCCAGGTCCGCGCGACCGACCAGGTCGGCGTCGTCTGGCTCGACCTCCAGCAGACGGAGGCGCTCGACGCCGTGCTCTCGGAGCTGGACTCCGCCGACCTCGGATCGTCGCGGCTGAGCGGCAGGGAGCGGCGCCTGGGCAAGCGGCTGCGCTCCTCGACGTCCGGGCTGCCGCGGATCGACGCATCGATCGGCGTCGCGCTCGAGGCGCGCCCGGGCCGAATCGGCCTGCAGCTGGGCGGGACCCAGCCGAAGGAGCTGGCCCACACCACCAGCGGCGGCGCCGACGCGGTCGCCGCGCTGCCCTCGGGGTCGTGGTTCGCGGCCGGGCTCGGCGAGCTCCGGGACAGCCTGCTGCCGGGGACCACGGGCAAGGATCCGAAGCAGGCGGCGCAGCAGCTGAGCAAGCTGCTCGGCGTCGACGTCCCCGAGCAGCTCCTCAGCGACATCGGCGACGTCCGCGCGATCACGCTCGGCGCGCGCGGCGACAGCCTCCTGAGCCTGGGCGGCGCCGTCGTCGTCCAGACCAAGGACGCCGCCGGCAGCGGCCGCCTGATGGACGCGCTGGCGGGCGTGCTCGGCGACAAGACGAGCCTGAAGCTGCGGAGCAGCGACATCCCCGGTGCCGACAAGGGCCTCGTCGGACAGCTGCCGGGCCTGCCGCTGCAGGTCGCGATCGGCACCAAGGGCGACCGGCTGGCGATCGGCCTCGGTCCCGACTCGGTGACCGGAGCGCTGGAGCCCAAGGGCCGCCTGGGCGACGATCCGGTCTACGCGCGGGCCCAGGCGCTGATCGGCGGCGCCAAGCCGCAGCTGCTGCTCGACGCCAGCCGGATCGGCGAGCTGATCGGCAGCCTGCCGCTGGACCGCCTCGGAGCCGGCGGCGTGATGCAGGTCGTCCGCCGCCTGCAGCTGCTCAGCGCCGGGGCGACCAACACCGGCGCCACCACCTGGCGCGGGAGCGCGGTCCTGCAGTACGGCCCGGCGCCCGCGACGGGGTCCTCGGCGCAGCGCTAGGCGGGCCGTCAGGGTCGGGCGCCCGCGACGGCCTCGACCCGGCCCCGAGCGACGGCGGGCGCTCGCCGACCAGGCCGGCGCCCCGTCGCGCCCGGATCGACGACGCTGCCGCGCTATCGCTGCATCTGGATCATCGCGGCGGCGATCAGCAGCATCGCGGCCGGCACCAGCAGCAGCGCGACGACCAGCTGGACCTTGGGCGCCGCCCGTGCCGCCCGGTCGATCGCCGCCCGCGCCCGCCGGGCCCGCAGGTCCTCGGCCAGCGACCGCAGGCCGACCGTCGCGGCGTCGCCGTGCAGGTGGGTCCGCAGCAGCACGGCGACCAGCTCGGCGGCTCCGTCGGCGGGGCAGCGGCGGCGGAGCGCGACCAGCGCCCGGTCGCCGGCCACACCGATCCGGATCTCGGCCGCTGTCCGCCGCAGCTCGGCACCGAGGACGCCGTGGTGATGGGCCCCGACGGCGGCGAGCGCCTCCGGCACGGAGCGGCCGCCGCGCAGGGCGATCCGCAGCAGGTCGATCGCGTCCGGTAGCTGCTGCAGCATCGCCGCGCCGCGGTCGCGGATCCGGCGGCCGATCAGCAGGTCGGGCACCAGCACCAGCGCGACCGGCGCGAGGGCGCTCAGCAGCAGGCCGGCCGCGCCCGCGACCGGCAGCAGCACCAGCGCCAGGGCCGCCCCGATCACCATGCCGGCCCCTCGCAGCGCCCCGAGGTCGGCGGCCGTCACCGTCGGCGAGAGGCCCGCGGCGTCGAGCCGCGCGGCGGCGTCGACCGGCCGCGGCAGTCGCGCACCGGCACCGCCACCGATCCGACGGCCGATCCGGACCAGGGCGCCGAGGCCGCCCAGCTGGTCGATCGTCGATACCTCGCGGGGAGCGACCGCCCCGATCGTGCCGCCGCCCCGGTTCGCCGACCGGCGCCGGCGCTCGGCGCGAGCCAGCAGCAGCTCCCCGACCCCCGCTCCGCACGCCGCCCCGGCGGTCGCCGCCGCCAACACCGCGCTCACCGGGCTCGCCTCGGGCGGGCGCGCCGGCCGACGGGAGCGATCGGGCCGCCGTGAGCAGCCGTCGTCCCCCCGTTCACCGTCCCAGCCCCGCCGTCAGCCGTCGGACCACAGCGACCGCCGTCACCTGCAGCAGCACGGCCGCCGTCACGAGGGTCGCTCCGAGCGCCGAGCCGGTGATCGCGCGCACCGCGCCGGGCGCCAGCACGACGGCGGCGACCGCGACCACGACCGGGATCCCGCCGACGATCCGCGCGGCGGTCCGGGCCTGGACGGTCGCGCTCTCGGCCTCGGCCGTCGCCCGTCGCGCCCGTTCGAGGGCGTCGGCCTGGTCGCGCAGGACGTCGGCCAGCTCGCCGCCCGCCTCGCCGTGCAGCAGCAGCCCGGCGACGAGCGTCGCGTGCGCGGGCTCCGCGGTCCGGCGTCGCCAGGCCGCCAGC
>NZ_AGUD01000114.1 GCF_000240225.1 Patulibacter medicamentivorans | reverse complement strand
ACGGAGCGGCGACCGGGCGCGCGACGGCAGGCGGCGCGACCGGCGGTGATGCGGCAGGCGGCGGCGCGACGGGCGGGACCGACGGCGTCGTGACCGCCACCGAGCCGCCGGCGGCGACCGACGGGCGCGTGCTCGCGGGCCGCACGGTCGTGATCGACCCGGGCCACAACGGCGCCAACGGCGCGCACCCGGCGGCGATCAACCGGCTGGTCGCGATCGGCAACGGCCGCAAGCCGTGCAACACGACCGGGACCACCAGCGTCCGCGGGCTGAACGAGTCGCGCTTCAACTGGCTGGTGGCGATCCAGGCGCGACGGGCGCTGCGCGCGCTCGGGGCGACCGTCGTCCTGACCCGCCAGGACGATCGCGGCGTCGGGCCGTGCGTCGACCGGCGGGCCCGGATCGCGAACGCCAACCGGGCCGCGGCGGCGGTCTCGATCCACGCCGACGGCGGGCCGCCGGGCGGTCGCGGGTTCCACGTGATCCTGCCCGGGCGCGTGCCCCAGGTCGCGGGCCACGACCGGATCGTGGCCCCGTCGGAGCGGCTCGGGCGGGCGCTGCGAGCGGCCTTCCGGACGGGCACCGGCAGCGGCTACGCGACCTACCTCGGGCGCCGCGGGCTCGACGTCCGCACCGACCTCGGCGGACTCAACCTGGCGAGGGTCCCGGCGGTGATGATCGAGTCGGGCAACATGCGCAACGCCGCCGACGCCGCGCGGATGAGCGACCCCGCCTGGCGCCGCCGCGCGGGCCGCGCGATCGCGAGCGGGATCCGCGACTTCCTGCTGGCCGGCGGCTGAGCGGGCTGGGCGCCAGGCCGGGGAGGGGGGGAAGGCGGCGAGGCGGGCGGGCGCGCTCGGATCGCTCCGGGTCGCAGCGGACGGCCAGCCGAGCGCGAGCCTGCACCGGAAGCCAGACCCCCGTGTCGGGTCGGGCCTTGGCGTCTGGTGCACCTCTGGCGAGCAGGAGACGCCACGGTCCCCGCCGCTCCCCGGCCGTGGCGCGCCATGCCCGCTGGCCGCCGCCCTCAGATCCGTCCGGGATCGCAGGAGCGCTGCGCGTCGGCGGCCATCCCCGAGCTGCTCCAGAGATCGCAGAAGCGACGCTTGGCGGCCGTGGCGTCGGCGTCGGCGGTCGCGGGGCGGCCCGCGAGTCGCGCCTGGTTGGCGCTGATCGAGGCGCGGATCGCGTCGCGGAAGGCGTCGATCGCGGTTCGCTGCCCGTCGTCGGCGGGCCGCAACGCGTCGAGCCGGCGCAGTACCCGGCGACGGTTCACCAGCGCCGCCTGTGGGTCGACGGCGGTGAGGGCGCGGCCCTTCGCCGAGAGCGTCATCAGGCGGGCGACGTCGCGGGCGACGGCGGTGCGCCGGGCCGCCGGCGTCGAGCCACCGCCCTTCGTGGTCGTCCGCCCGACGCTCGTCGTCGCCGGCGAGCGGTCCGGTCCGCCGTCGTCGTCGTCGCGCGCCAGCAGGTACGCGCCACCGCCGACCGCGACCACGCCCAGCGCGGTCGCGACCGCGATCGTCGCCGCGGTTCGGCGCGGGCGCTGCGGTGCGGCGGGCGGCGCCGACCCAGCGG
>NZ_AGUD01000115.1 GCF_000240225.1 Patulibacter medicamentivorans | reverse complement strand
CCGAGCCGGAGCCCGCGGCCGTCGCCGCGATCCCGGCCGCGCCCCCGGCCCAGGCCGCTGCAGAGACCGCCCCGCAGGTCGACGCGGCGTCGCCCGACGACCTGCCGGCGTGGGCCGCGGCCCTCGACGGCGCGGCCCTGCGGCCGGACCGGCTGCTCGGCCGCCCCAAGCAGACGGCGCTGATCCTCGATCGCGAGCTGTCCGCCCGGGCGGATGCCCTGGTCGCCGCGACGGGCCCGCGGGTCACCTTCGCGGCGCTGGTCACCGCGGTCCTGCACTTCCACCTGCCGGCCGACGGCGATGCCGCCGCACGGGCGATCGGCGGCTACCGCCGGCGGCGGCTCGAGGCGCTGGACCACCCGTGGGAGGAGCGCAACGCGCGCGTCCCCGAGCCGCTCCGGGGCGAGCTCGACGACGTCGTCGCCGGCGCGACCGGGCTGGTCGCCTCGGTCCGCCGCTCGACCCTCGTCAACGCCCTGCTCGACGCCCACCTGCCGGAGGACGCGGACGACGCGGCCCGGCTGGTGACGCGGATGGAGATGGTCCGCGGGGGCGCGTTCCTGGCCTGAGCGGCCGCCAGGCCCAGGCCCCGGATCGCCCAGCGCGTCGCCGAACCGGCGGCGCGCTTCGCGTTTCGGGCCCGGCGACGCGCACCGGCCAGACCCCGGCCCGCGGGCGATCCCGGCCCGCGAAACGAAGAAGGAGAGGGCGCGACGCGCTCCTCTCCACATCCAATTTATACCGCACGAACGGCCCTCATGAGGCCGCGGTTCGTGCCCCATACTCGCCGATCGCAGGCCAGGACCTACGAACATCGGAGGAGCGGAGATGGGTATGACGGAGCACGACGTGGTGATCGCCGGAGGCGGTCCGGCGGGGATGACGCTGGCGGCCGAGCTGGCGCTGGCGAAGATCGACGTGACGGTGGTCGAGCGGCGCCCCGACCACGTGCTCGTCGGCTCGCGTGCCGGCGGGTTCCACTCGCGCACGATCGAGGCGCTCGATCAGCGCGGGGTCGCCGATCGGTTCCTCGCGGAGGGCCAGGTGGCGCAGGCCGCCGCGTTCGGCACGACCACGCTGGACATGAGCGACTTCCCCACGCGCCACCCCTACTCGCTCGGGATCTGGCAGAACCAGATCGAGCGGATCCTGGCCGGCTGGGTCGCCGAGCTGCCGGTCCGGATCCACCACGGTCGCGAGGTGACCGGCTTCGCGCAGGACGACGCCGGGGTCGACGTCCGGCTGTCCGACGGCGAGTCGCTGCGGGCCCGGTATCTGGTCGGGTGCGACGGCGGACGCAGCCTCGTCCGCAAGGCGGCCGGCATCGAGTTCCCCGGCTGGGATCCGACGAGGAGCAACCTGATCGCCGAGGTCGAGATGACCGAGGAGCCCGAGCTGGGCGTCCGCCGCGACGCCCACGGCATCCACGGCCTCGGCCGGCTGGGGTACGAGATCCGCGACGGCGAGGTGGTCTACGAGGACGAGGGCCCGGTGCGGGTGATGCTCACCGAGCGGCAGCTCGGTTCCAGCGACGAGCCGACCCTGCAGGACCTGCGGGAGGGGCTGATCGCGGTCTACGGCACCGACTTCGGGGCCCACAGCCCGACCTGGATCTCGCGGTTCACCGACATGACCCGCCAGGCGGCGGCCTACCGCGCGGGGCGCGTCCTGCTGGCCGGCGACTCGGCGCACGTGCACTCCCCGGCGGGCGGACAGGGCCTCAGCCTGGGAGTGCAGGATGCGATGAACCTGGGATGGAAGCTGGCTCAGGTGGTCCGTGGGACCTCCCCGGAGGGCCTCCTGGACACGTACCACGACGAGCGCCACCCGGTCGCCGCCCGCGCCCTCCGGCACACGATGGTGCAGACCGCGCTCCAGCGCGGCGACGAACGCATGCAGGCCCTGGTCGAGGTGGTGTCGGAGCTGGCGACGATGGACGAGCCGCGCAAGCGGCTCGCGGGGATCGCCTCGGGGCTCGACATCCACTACGACCTCGGCGAGGGCCACCCGCTGCTCGGACGCCGGATGCCCGACCTGGACCTGGTGGCCGCCGACGGCCCGCTCCGGGTCTTCGAGCTGCTGCACGACGCCCGGCCGCTGCTGCTCGACCTCGGCGAGCCCGGCGGCTTCGACATCGCCCCGTGGGCCGACCGGGTGCAGCTGGTCGGCGCGACCTACGACGGTCAGTGGGAGCTGCCGGTGCTGGGCGCCGTCACCGCCCCCACGGCCGCGCTGATCCGGCCGGACGGCTACGTCGCGTGGGTCGGGGAACGGTCGCAGGATGGGCTGCGGGAGGCGCTGGCCAGGTGGTTCGGAGCGCCTGGTTCGGCGTGATCGGCCGGGGTCGCTGAGGGCCTTCGGGGTTCGGGGGGCGTGGCTCGGCTTGGGTCGTGGTGGAGTGGCTCGGCGGTGGACGGGGAGGGCTGGGTGCGGTCCTCCGAGCCGGCCCTCCGCCGACCTACTGACCGGCGGCTTGGCCCTCGGTCCTTGGTTCGGCTCCGGATGGTGCCGGCGGCGGATGACCCCACCCAGCCCTCCCCGTCCACCGGTTCGTGCATCGGGCGCCGCGGTCGGGCGGTCCGCGCTTCGTGCTTGCCGGGTCGGGCTGGTGGGCACACGGTGGTGGCTCGGCGGGCGGCGGGCGGCGCGGCCCTTGTGGGAAGCAAGCCGCGGTTGGCCAGCGTCGTTGGCTCAGCGGGAGTAGGCCCCCTTCCCTCGTGAGAAGCACGCCGTGGTCGGCCAGCGTCGCTGGCTCGGCGACCTGCGCTAGAGCGGCGGCCCCCAGCCGACGAGCGGCAGCCGCTCGCCAACCACGGCTCGCTCCCCCAAGCACGGCCGGGCGCCGCGCCCACCCTCCTGCGCGCCCGTCCTGCGCGACCGATGGCCCGCCACCGCCAGCGGAGGAGCCAGCCCGGGGACTCAGGGAAGGGCTGGGTGGGGCCGCTCGACCGGAAGTCCTCGGAGCCGACCGCCAACCGAGGACCAAGCCACAGACGGCACGTCGGCGCAGGGGCCGGCCGAGCGGCCGCACCCAGCCCCAGCCGATAGCCGAGCCGAAGCCCACCACGACCAGAAGACGAGCCACCCCGAGACCCGTCGAGACCCGTCGAGACCCGTCGAGACCCGCGAGAAGAGCCCCCTCAGCGCCCCTTCCACTGCGGCTCGCGCTTCTCGAAGAAGGCCTTCACGCCCTCCTGGATGTCCTCCGTCGAGAATGCCAGCGCCAGCTGCCCGCGCAGGAAGTCGAGGCCGTCGTCGAGCGGCATGTCCATCTGGCGGCTGATCGCGTCCTTGCCCATGCTCATCAGCAGCGGCGAGCTGCGGGCGATCTTCTGGGCCCAGGCGTCGACCGCGGCGTCCAGCTCGGCGGCCGGGACGACCTTGTTGACGATCCCGATCCGCTCGGCCTCGGCGGCGCTGATCCGCTCGCCGAGCAGCAGCAGCTCGGTCGCCTTCTTGCGCCCGACGTTGCGGTAGATGATCGCCATGATCATGAACGGGAAGACGCCGACGTTGATCTCGGGCGTCCCGAACGTCACCTGATCGCCGGCGACGATCAGATCGCAGGCCAGCGCCAGCCCGAGCGCCCCGGCCAGGACGTGGCCGTTGGCCTTGCAGATCGTCGGCTTGCCGAGGTCGAGGATCAGCCGGAAGAGCCGCGGGAAGCGGTCGATCGCGCCGTACTTCGTCACCAGCGGGACGTCGGCGGCGAAGCCGGCCAGGTTGCCGCCGGCCGAGAAGACCTTCTCGTGAGTCGAGGTCAGGACGACGCAGCGGACGGCGTCGTCGTCGCGCGCCCGCTCGAAGGCGGCGATCAGGGCGTCGAGCAGCTCGTCGGAGAGCGCGTTGCGGGTCGCCGGCTGGTCGAGCGCGATCGTGGCGACGCCCTCGGCCGCCGCGTAGGCGACGGGGACGTCGGGGGTCGGCTGCTCGTCGGTCTCGGCCACGGGTGCTCCTCGCTCGCTGGGGACGGCGGGGACGGCGGCTCGGGCCCACGTCCCCCGGGGGCGATCCTGCCGGACCGCGGCGATCCGCGCTTGGCGATCCCACCCGATCGCGACGGTCGGGGCACGCGATGCGCCACAACGGCGCAGACCGCGCCGCCCGATCCGCGAAGTGGGAAGTAGCACGTGCTACTTTGGCGCGGTGGGCCGCATTCCGGCGGCCCGCCGAGCACGCCCGAGGAGACCCGCCCCGATGGCCACCGATCAGGTCCTCAAGCCCGACCACGCCGCCAGCAGCCGGCACCCGATCTTCACCGAGGAGCACGAGGCGATGCGGGCGACGATCCGCCGCTTCGTCGAGACCGAGCTGGCGCCGCACGCGGACGAGTGGGAGGAGACGACCTTCCCGGACTGGGTCTTCACGCGGATGGGCGAGCTGGGCTTCCTCGGCCTCTCCTACCCCGAGGAGTACGGCGGCCAGGGCGGCGACTACGCCTACAACCTGGTCCTCGCCGAGGAGCTGGCCCGCTCGCACTCGGGCGGGATGGTGATGGGCGTCGCCGTCCATACCGACATGGCCAACCCGCCGATCAAGATGCTCGGCACCCACGAGCAGAAGCTCCGGTACCTGGTGCCGGCGATGAAGGGCGAGAAGATCGCCTGCCTGGGCATCACCGAGCCCGACGCCGGGTCGGACGTGGCGGGGATCAAGACCACCGCGGTCAGGGACGGCGACGAGTTCGTGATCAACGGCTCGAAGGTCTTCATCACCAACGGCCACCGCGCCGACTACATCGTGCTGGTGACCAAGACCGATCCCGACGCGGGCTACGCCGGCTTCAGCCTCTTCATCGTCGACATGGACTCGCCGGGGATCGTGCGCGAGAAGAAGCTGATGAAGGCCGGGATGGCCGCCTCGGACACCGCGCTGCTGTCGTTCACCGACGTCCGCGTGCCGGCCGCCAACCTGCTCGGCGAGGAGGGCAAGGGCTTCTACCACATCATGTGGGAGCTCCAGGGCGAGCGGCTGATCGGCGCCGTCGGGGCCGTCGCCAGCTGCGACCTGCTGATCGAGCGGACGCTCCAGTACGCCCAGGAGCGGACCGCGTTCGGCCGCCCGATCGGCAAGTTCCAGGGGATCCGCTGGAAGTTCGCCGAGATGGCCACCAAGGTCGAGGCGGCCCGCCAGCTGAACTACAACACCGCCCGCCGGGTGATGGCCGGCGAGTACCCGGTGCGCGAGATCTCGATGGCCAAGCTCTACGCCTCGCGGATCGCCTGCGAGGTCGCCGACGAGTGCCTGCAGATCCACGGCGGCAACGGCTACATGCGGGAGTACGGGATCGAACGGGCCTGGCGCGACCTGCGGCTGAACCGGATCGGGGCCGGCACCGACGAGACGCTGCTGGAGTACATCGGCCGCTCGTACGGGATCTGAGGAGCGACCATGACCGCCCCCACGTCCCGTCCGCCCGCCCCGAGCCACGCCTCGGCGGGCCTCTCCAACAGCAGCGCCACCAACCCGGCCACCGGCTGGGAGCACCTCTTCACCGACGAGCACGAGCAGCTGCGGGCCAGCATCCGCGGCTGGGTCGACAGCGAGATCCGTCCCCACGTCCAAGCGTGGGAGGACGCCAAGTGGGTGCCGGGCTCGGTCTTCCGCGCGCTCGGCGAGACCGGCTTCGCCAGCACCTGGTTCCCGACCGAGCTCGGCGGCCAGGGCGGCGACCACCTGCACGACGCCGTCTGGACGCAGGAGATCGCCCGCGCCGGCTCCGGCGGCGTCGCCGCGGCGCTGAGCGCGCCGACCACCATCGCCGCCCCGCCGATCGTCAAGTTCGGCAGCGAGGCGCAGCGGCAGCGGTGGGTCCCGCCGGTCCTGCGCGGCGAGCAGGTCGCGGCGCTGGCGATCACCGAGCCGGGCACCGGCAGCGACGTCGCGGGCATCCAGACCCGGGCCGAGAAGGTCGACGGCGGCTTCGTCGTCAACGGCGAGAAGTGCTTCATCACCGGCGGGGTCCGGGCGCAGTACTACGTCGCGGCCGTGAAGACGTCCGGGGAGGGCGGCCACGGCGGGATCTCGTTCCTGGTGATCGAGCGCGGCGAGCAGCCGGAGGGGATCGAGGACGACCCGGTCGCGCTCGGCGCCGCCCGCGGCGACGGCATCAGCGCCAGCCTGATCGACAAGCTCGGCTGGCACGCCTCCGACACCGCGCTGATCAGCTTCCAGGACGTCTTCGTGCCCGAGGACCACCTGCTCGGCGAGCTCGACGGCGGCTTCAAGCTGATCATGGCCAACTTCCAGTGGGAGCGGCTGTCGATGGCGCTCGGCGCGGTCGCGGGGATGGACCTGGCGTTCGAGCAGGCCAAGGCCTACGTCGCCGAGCGGACCGCCTTCGGCCGCCGGATCGCCGACTTCCAGGGCACCCGCTGGGCGCTGGCCGAGATGGGCACCCAGATCGAGGCCTGCCGCGCGCTGACCTACGAGACGCTGCGCCGCCACGTGGCCGGCGAGCAGGTGATCCAGGAGGTCTCGATGGCCAAGCTGATGACCCAGCGGGCGCTCGTCGACGTGGTCGACCGGTGCCTGCAGCTGCATGGCGGCGCCGGCTACATGAAGGAGTACGGGATCGAGCGGGCCTGGCGCGACGCGCGGCTGGGGCCGATCGGCGGCGGCACCGACGAGATCATGAAGGACGTCGTCGGGCGCTTGATGGGGCTGTAGGCGGCGGTGGCGGCCTCAACCGGCGAGCGCGAACGCGAACGCCGGGCGGCTGCCGCGCAGCGCCGGCGCCGGGCGCCGCTCGATCGGCGGGTCGATCGCGTGCCGCTCGGCGATCGCCAGCTCCCGTGCCCAGGTCGCGGCGGCGCGGTCGCCGCGCTGGTCGCAGGCGAACGCGAGGTGCTCGTAGGCCAGCGTCAGGTCCCAGCGCGCGTCCTGGGCGCCGTCGGCCTCGCGGTGGTGGGGCAGCGCCCGCAGGCTCCGGACCCGGCGCTCCTGGACCGCGACCCGGCCGGCCAGCGCGACGGCGGGCCGGGTGGCCGGATGGGCGTCGTCGAAGATCGAGGCGAGCGCCTCGACGTCGGCGGCGAGCCGCGACTCCGCCAGCTCGAGCTGGGTCATCGGCTGCGGATCGGGGGTCGGGGGCATCATCGTGATCACCGTGGCCTCGGGTTGCGGGGCGTCATCCCATGAGACCATCGCCGCGGCCCGGAATCATCGGTGGTCCGGCGCGCCCGGCGGGGGCGGACCACGGCCGTGCGACTGCGGAGGACCCCGGATCCCGGCGGCTCCGTCGGCGAGCGCGTCACGCCGACGTGCACACCGCTCGACATGGACCGGGTCGGCGCACGATCCGGACCCTGCGCCTACGCTGCCAGCATGAAGCGC
This sequence comes from Patulibacter medicamentivorans, assembly GCF_000240225.1. Lineage (GTDB taxonomy): Bacteria > Actinomycetota > Thermoleophilia > Solirubrobacterales > Solirubrobacteraceae > Patulibacter > Patulibacter medicamentivorans. The sequence continues at coordinate 3,904 of NZ_AGUD01000115.1, read as the reverse complement.
GTGCTCGCCCCCCTGCTCGCCGCTGCCGCCGTCACCGCGCCCGCCGCGGCCCAGGCCGACGCGCCGACCCGCGTCCGCAGCGACGCCTTCCGCCACTACGCCTGCAAGGAGCGCCACCGCGCCGACGGCCCCTGGTGGGTGCGGACGCTGTCCCAGATCGGCGACAACCCCAGCGCCGAGAAGTACGACATCGGCGTCTACGCGGCGATCACCCGCGGCGGCAACGACCGGATCGTCGTCCGCCGCACCGCCAGCCGCTGGCGCAACGGCGAGATCCGGCTGACCCTGCGCGGCGTCCGCGGCGACGACCGGCTCTGGATCCAGGGCGCCTACTACGGGCCCGCCGATCCGTGGAGCGACGGCTTCCGGGTCTCGCGCCTGCGCCTCTGCGACTGAGCGCGCGGTCCGGCGCCCGAGCGCCCGGACGCCATGTCGACCGTCCGTTCACGGCCGCGGTGTACACCGCCCGATAGGTTGCCGGGCCATGCCGGACTTCGCGCCCACCATCGCCCAGGCCTACGCCGTCGAGGGGCCGGCGATCACGCTCGGCCGCGGCGTCCACGACGGCCAGCTCTTCCCCGACGCGGCGGTCCAGGTGCCGCTGCGGATGATGAACCGCCATGGGCTGATCGCCGGCGCCACCGGCACCGGCAAGACGGTCACGCTGCAGGTCCTCGCCGAGCAGCTCTCGGCGGCCGGCGTGCCGGTCTTCGTCGCCGACATGAAGGGCGACCTGTCGGGGGTCGGCGCCGCGGGCGACGCCGAGGGCTGGGCGTCGAAGCGGATGGCCGAGCTGCAGGTCCCGCGGACGCCGACCGGCTTCCCGGTCGAGTACCTGGCGCTCGGCGGGATCGGCGCCGGCGTCCCGGTCCGCGCGACCGTCTCGGACTTCGGCCCGCAGCTGCTGGGCAAGGTCCTGGGCGCCAACGAGACCCAGGAGCAGAGCCTCCAGCTGGTCTTCCACTACGCCGACTCCAAGGGGCTGCCGCTGCTGGACCTCTCGGACCTGCGTGCGCTGCTGACGTTCCTCGACTCCGACGCCGGCAAGGCCGAGCTGGAGGGCATCGGCGGGCTCTCCGGCCAGACCGTCGGCGTCCTGCTGCGGGCGCTCGTCGGACTCGAGACCGCCGGCGGCAACGAGCTCTTCGGCGAGCCGCAGTTCGACATCGGCGACCTGCTGCGGACCGCGCCCGACGGCCGCGGCGTGATCTCGTGCCTGGAACTGCCCGGCGTCCAGCAGCAGCCGCAGCTGTTCTCGACCGCGCTGATGTGGATCCTGGCCGAGCTGTTCGAGACGCTGCCCGAGGCCGGCGACCTGGACAAGCCGAAGCTCGTCTTCTTCTTCGACGAGGCGCACCTGCTGTTCCGCGACGCGACGCCTGCGTTCCTGGCCGCGGTCACCAACACGGTGCGGCTGATCCGCTCCAAGGGGGTCGGCGTCTTCTTCGTCACCCAGACCCCGAAGGACGTGCCCGGCGACGTCCTCGGCCAGCTCGGCAACCGCGTCCAGCACGCGCTGCGCGCCTTCACCCCCGACGACGCCAAGGCGCTGAAGGCGACCGTCTCGACCTTCCCGACGTCGGAGTTCTACGACCTGAAGGAGACGCTGCCGGCGCTCGGGATCGGCGAGGCGGCGGTCACGATCCTGTCGGAGAGGGGTGTGCCGACGCCGGTCGTCCACACGCGGCTGGTCTCCCCCGCGTCGCGCGCCGCGCCGGCCGACGACGTCGACGGGACCGCGAGGGCCTCGCCGCTGTGGGCGAAGTACGGCACCCGGGTCGACAACGAGAGTGCCCGCGAGAAGCTGGCCGCACGGGTCGAGCAGGCCGCGACCGAGGCCGAGGCGCCGCCGGCGAAGGACCCGAACGCGCCGGTCGGGGCGCCGAAGCCGAAGCCCGCCCCGAAGGCGCCGCCGAAGCAGGACGACGGCGGCGGAGGAGCGCTCGGCGACTTCCTCAACTCGCGCCAGGGCAAGCAGATCCAGCGCGAGGTCATCCGCGGCGTCTTCGGGATGCTGCGGAAGAAGCTCTGAGCGGCCTCGATGCCCGACCAGGCCCTGACCCCCTTCCCGACCCGCGGCCGGGTCTACCGCGCGACGCGACGGGTCGGCCCCGGCCACGTCTCGCCGCTCCGGCGGGCGCGCCTGGACGCGATCGTCGACTGGCTGCAGCAGGTGGCCTACGAGGACGTCGTCCAGGCCGGCCTGGAGCACGACTCGGTCTGGCTGGTGCGGCGGACGACGGTCCTCGCCAGCCGCTTCCCGGCCTTCGGCGAGCGGCTCGACCTGCGGACCGCCTGCACCGCGATCGGCACCCTGGTCGCCGAGCGGCGGACGTCGATCGTCGGCGAGCACGGCGCGGCGGTCGAGGCCTCGGCGCTGTGGGTGCCGCTCGATCCCGCGACGCTGCGGCCGCGCAAGACCGAGGCGTTCCTGGCGGTCTACGGTCCCTCCGCGGACGGCCGCAAGGCGAAGGCGCGGCTGCGTCACCCGCCGGCGCCGCCCGAGGGCGCCGAGCGGCGGCCCTGGTCGTTCGCGGTCGCCGACCTCGACCTGGCCGACCACGTCAACAACGCCGCCTACTGGCGGACCCTCGAGCAGGAGCTGCGCGACCACGACGCCGCCGTGCCGCTGCGCGCCGAGGTCGAGCACCACGCCGAGGCCTCCGACGGCGACTTCGAGGTCGCGGTCGCCGGCGACCGGCGGTGGCTGCTGGGCCCGGACGGCGCGGTGCGGGCGACGGCGCTGGTCGGGCCGGTCGCCTGAGCGGGGCGGGACGGCCGGCGGGACGCGCGCCATAGGATCGGTCGGTCTGGCGGGCACGTCCCGCACGTACGACCCGAGGAGACGGACCATGGGAGTCCTCGACGACAAGGTGGCGATCGTCACCGGATCGGCTCGCGGCATCGGCCGCGCGACGGCCGAGCTGCTGCTGGAGCACGGCGCCAAGGTCGTGATCAACGACCTCGACGCCGACCTCGCGCGAGCGGCGGCCGACGAGCTCGGCGGCGAGACCTCGGTCTTCCACGGCGACCTGACCAAGGAGGGCGTGCCCGACGCGCTCGTCCAGCACGCGATCGACAGCTGGGGACGGCTCGACATCGTGGTCAACAACGCCGGCTACACGCTCGACGCGCCGGTTCACAAGATGCGCGACGACTGGTTCCAGCGGATGCTCGACATCCACGTCGTGGCGCCGTTCCGGGTCGTCCGCGCCGCCGCCCCGCACCTGCGCGAGCCGGCGAAGAAGGAGCGCGAGGAGGGCCGCGAGGTCTTCCGCAAGATCGTCAACGTCAGCTCGATGTCGGGCACGATGGGCAACGCCGGGCAGGCGAACTACGCGGCCGGCAAGGCGGGCGTCGTCGGCCTGACCAAGACGCTGGCCAAGGAGTGGGGCCAGTTCAAGGTCAACGTCAACGCCGTCGCGTTCGGCTGGATCGAGACCCGGCTGACGGCCTCCAAGGACGAGGCCAACGTGACCGAGATCGACGGTCAGCAGGTCCAGCTGGGGATCCCCGACGAGCTGCGCGAGCTGGCGCCGATGATGGTCCCGATCGGCCGTCCGGGCACGCCGGAGGAGGCCGCCGGCGGGATCTTCTTCCTCTGCTCCCCGTGGTCGAACTACGTCCACGGGCAGACCCTGCACGTGACCGGCGGCCAGTTCGGGGGGATGACCGGCTGACGGGCGGCGGCGGGTGACGAACCGGTCGCCGGCCGACCGGAACGTCGCAGGCGGTCGACCGCGACGCTGCCGGCGCCGCGATTCGCCGCGGCGCCGGACGGTGCGTCGTGGAGGCTTCAGGCGCCGGGGAGCGGGGTGCCGCCCGAGCCGGGCGACGCCGCGGCGGGCGCCGGTGCCGACGGCGTGACGCCGCCGGAGTCGGGATCGGCCGGCGCGGCGGCCGG
>NZ_AGUD01000116.1 GCF_000240225.1 Patulibacter medicamentivorans | reverse complement strand
CGACCCGGGCCGGCCGGTGGGCGACGAGCACCGCGGCCTCGGCGACGGCGGCGGCCGCCTGCTCGTCGTCGAGCACGATCCGCACCGCGCGCGCCCGCAGATCGCTCGCGCGGCGCAGGGCGGCTCCGGTCGCCACCCGCCGGTCCTCGTCGTGCCGCGGCCCGTCCTCGCCGCCGCCGACCAGGATCCAGCGGACCCCGTCGGGGCCGTGGACGTGGGCGACGTGCCCCAGCCGCGCCTGCGCCTCGCCGCGCTCCAGCAGGCCCTCGATCAGCGGCAGCGGCGCGTCGGCCGGCGGACCCAGCGGCCCGGCGCCCGAGACGGTGACGACGACGGCGTCCGGGGCGGGGTCGTCGGCGCGCAGCGCACGGACGTCGGGGGAGGGGACGGGCTCGGCGGAAGCGCTGGACACCCCTCCACCCTACGGGTGAGTCGGGTCATCGTCCGAGGCTGCGTATGCTTCCCATCCTCCGTCGAGGAAGGGAAGTTCTGATCATGGCCAAGACCGTCATCCTGGGTTCCGCGCGCACGCCCGTCGGCAAGCTCGGCGGAGGTCTCTCCACCGTCAAGCCCGTCGAGCTCGGCGGGATCGCGATCAAGGGCGCGCTCGAGCGCGCCGGCGTCGATCCCGAGCAGATCGAGCACGTCGCGATGGGCCACGTGATCCAGGCCGGCCAGGGCCAGATCACCGCCCGCCAGGCGCAGATCGCCGCCGGGATCCCGAACCACGTCTCGTCCGAGACGATCAACAAGGTCTGCACGTCGAGCATCCGCTCGGCCGCGATCATCGACCTGCTGGTCCGCGCCGACGGCCTCGGCGTCGGCATCGCGGGCGGCATGGAGTCGATGTCGCTGGCGCCGTACCTGCTGACCAACGCCCGCTTCGGCTACCGGATGGGCGACGGCAAGACGCTGGACTCGATGGTCCTCGACGGCCTCACCAACTCGTTCACGCATCGCCAGATGTTCGACGAGACGACCGAGGTCGCCGACGCCCACGGCTGGTCGCGCGAGGAGCTCGACCGCTGGGCGCTGCGCTCGCACGAGAACGCGCTGGCCGCGATCGACGGCGGCCGTCTGGGCGAGGAGATCGTCCCGGTCACCATCAAGGGCCGCAAGGGCGACACCGTCGTCGACACCGACGAGGGCCCGCGCCGCGGCTCCTCGCTCGAGGCGCTGGCCAAGCTGCCGGGCCTGGTCAAGGGCGGCACCCACACGGCCGGCAACTCGCCGGGCGTCAACGACGGCGCCGGCGCGCTGGTGCTGGCCTCCGACGAGTGGGCCCAGGCCAACGGCAAGGAGGTCCTCGGCGAGATCGTGGCCTTCGGCCAGGCCGCCGGCGACTTCCCGAACCTGCTGACGACGCCCGGCAAGGCGTCGGCCAAGGCGCTCGACAAGGCCGGCCTGAAGGCCTCCGACATCGACGTCTGGGAGATCAACGAGGCGTTCGCCTCGGTCGCCCTCAACTCGATCAAGGACCTCGGCATCGACGAGGACCGGGTCAACGTCAACGGCGGCGCGATCGCCCTCGGTCACCCGCTCGGCGCCTCGGGCGCCCGCATCATCGGCTCGGCCCTGCTCGAGCTGCGCCGCCGCGGCGGCGGCTACGGCATCGCCACCGCGTGCTCCGGCACCGGTCAGGGCGACGCTGTGATCATCAAGGTCTGAGCCGCACGCACTGCTCGCTGTCACGTTCCGGTCGCCCCGCGACCGCGACGTGGCAGCGACCGCGACGGCCACCCGTCCACCGCGGGCCCGCGGTGGCCCGTCATCTCGTCCACCACCGGCGTCGCCCGCGCGCGCAGCGCGTACGCTCCCGGCCATGGGTGGTGGCGACCGTGGCCTGATCGACGCGCTGCGCGATGCGCTCGGCCGCGAGCCGGAGAACGCCGAGCTGCGCCGGCACCTGGCCGAGACCGAGCTGATCTCCGGTGACGCCCCGGCCGCGCTCGAGCACGCCCGTCACCTGCTCGGCGCCGACCCCGGCAACGTCGTGGTCCTCGACATCGCCGCCCGCGCCGCCCGCGCCGCCGGCGACGAGGAAGCCGCGGCGCGCTACGCCGCCGCGCTCGGCATGCAGCAGCCGCCGGCGACCCGCCCGGCCCCGGTCGAGCCGCCGCGTGCCCACCGGGTGCCGGTCGACGGCGGCGACGAGGACGAGGACGAGGACGAGGACGACGACGACGAGCCCTGGTTCGACGCCGAGCGGCCGACGGTGCGGCTGGACGACGTCGGCGGGATGGAGGCGGTCAAGCGGCGGCTGCAGCTGAGCTTCCTCGGCCCGCTCTCCAACCCGCGGCTGCGCGAGCAGTACGGGGCGCAGCTGCGCGGCGGGCTGCTGCTGTGGGGGCCTCCCGGCTGCGGCAAGACGCTGATCGCCCGCGCCCTGGCCGGCGAGCTGGGCGCCAGCTTCGTCTCGATCGGGATCAGCGACGTGCTCGAGATGTGGGTCGGCCGCTCGGAGCAGAACCTGCGCGCCGCCTTCGACCACGCGCGCCGGCTGTCGCCCTGCGTGATCTTCCTCGACGAGCTCGACGCGCTCGGGCAGAAGCGCAGCCAGCTGCGGCACTCGGGGGTCCGGACGACCGTCAACCAGCTGCTCGCCGAGCTCGACGGCGCCGACCGCGACAACGACGGCCTGTTCGTCCTCGGGGCGACCAACCACCCGTGGGACGTCGACACCGCCCTCCGGCGGCCCGGCCGCTTCGACCGCTCGGTGCTGGTGCTGCCGCCCGACGAGGCCGCGCGGGTCGCGATCCTGCGCGGCGCCCTCGCCGCCCGGCCGGTCGCCTCCGACGTCGACGTCGACGAGATCGCGCGCCGGACCGAGCTCTGCTCCGGGGCGGACCTGGTGCACCTGGTCGACGGCGCCACCGAGCGGGCGATGGAGCGAGCGGTCGACAGCGGGATCGTCGACCCGATCTCGCGCGGGGACCTGCGGGCGGCGGCCAAGGACACCCGCCCGAGCACCCGCCCGTGGTTCGAGGTCGCCAAGAGCTACGCGACCTTCGCCGGCGAGGGCGGCGAGTTCGACGACCTGCTCGAGTACGTCCGGCGGCACCGGCTGGGCTAGCCCGCTCGTGAGCGACCTCGACCTCGACCCGCTCCCGGTCGACGACGACCCGATCCTGCGCGCCCTCTCGCGGGCCGAGGCGCTGGCCGCGGTCGGCCGCCACGACGCGGCCGAGCAGGAGCTGCGCAAGGCGCTGGCGCTGGCCCCGGACGATCCCCAGCTGCAGGTCGAGCTGGCCCGCTCGCTGCTGGTGCAGGAGCGGCCGAAGGAGGCGCTGGCGCTGGCCGACCGCGCGATCGCCCGCGCGCCCGAGGACTGCCTGGCCCACGCGGTCCGGGCGCTGGCGCTGATCGACGACCTGCGGCAGCGGCGCGAGGCGGTCGACGCCGCACACCGCGCCGTCGCGCTGGCGCCGGAGGAGCCCTACCCGTACCTGGTCTACGCCCGGGTGCTGGGACGCGCGGGCTGGCACCGCGAGTCGCTCGAGGCGGCGCGCCGGGCGGTGACCCTCGACCCGCGGTGGGCGGCCGCCCACGACGCGGTCGGGCACGCCCTGCTCGGGCTCGACCGGCACGCCGAGGCGGAGGCGGCGTTCCGCGAGGCGCTGCGCCTGAACCCCCACGACAGCGGGACGATCAACGACCTCGGCGTCGCGCTCCAGGCCCAGGACCGGCGCGACGAGGCCCGCGAGCTGTTCGAGACCTCGGCCCGCGCCGACCCCGGCGATCGGATCGCCCGCCAGAACCTGGCCGCCGACGCCCGCAGCTTCGTCAACGGCCGCTGGGGCTGGGCGGGCGTGGTCTTCGCGTCGGTGATGGCGATCGGCTCGGCGGCGGACGGCGACGGCTCGGCGTCCGGCTTCGCCGCCGCCGGCTCCTGGGTCCTGGTCGCGCTCGCGGTGGCCGCCTTCCTGCTCGTCCGCGGGCGCCGGCGGCGGGCCGCGCTGAGCCCCGCCGCCCAGCGCCTGCTGGCCGACCAGCGCTGGTGGGAGCGCAGCCAGCTGCACCGCTGGCGGCCGTTCTGGTACCTGATTCCCGCGCCGATCTGGTTCGTGCTCCTGATCGCGCTCGCGATCGGCGGCGTGTCCTCGGCGGCCGACGAGGGCTGGGATCCGCTCTCGCTGGCGATCCTCGGCGTGATCGTCGTCGCCCTGCTGCTCACCGGTCGCCGGACCTGGACGGCCTACGTGCTGCCGCGGTGGCAGCGGCGGGGCCGCTGAGCCCGCGCGCCGGCCAGCACGTTCACCGCCGGTCGACCGCGCGCCGTCGACCCGTCGCTACCCTGGACCGCGTGAGCGACGTCGTCCCGCCCGAGCCGCCCGCCGACCCCGAGGCCACCGTCGTCCCGGCGCCCGCGCCGGGCCTCCGCGCCGCCGCCTTCTTCGACCTCGACAAGACCCTCGTCGCGGGCTCGTCCGCCTTCTACTGGGCTCGCGCCGCGGCCGCCCACGGGCTGATCTCGCGTCGGCGGCTGGCCGCCGACGGCTGGGAGAACCTGAAGTTCCGGATCCGCGGATCGACCGACCAGTCGACGCGCAAGGTCTGGGAGCGGGTCGGGGAGTTCCTCGCCGGACAGCGGGTGCGCGACTTCGAGCGGCTCTCGCCGCGGGTCCTCGCCGGCGTCCTGCCGCGGCTCTACCCCGAGATGCTGGCGATCGCCTGGGAGCACCAGGACGAGGGTCGGCCGATCTACGTCGTCACCGCCTCGAGCCAGGAGACGGCGGCGATGATCGCCGACGTCCTCTTCTTCGACGGCGCGCTCGGTGCCCCGCTGGAGGCGGTCGACGGCCGCTACACCGGCAGGCTCTCGGGGCCGATGACCTACCGCGAGGGCAAGGTCGAGGCGATGCGCGAGCTGGCGGAGCGCGACGGGATCGACCTGGCGGCCTCGTGGGCCTACTCCGACAGCGAGTCGGACCTGCCGATGCTGCGGGCGGTCGGCCATCCAGTCGCCGTCAACCCCGACCGCGACCTGGCGAGGGTCGCCAGGCAGGAGGGCTGGGAGGTGATCCGGCTCGAGCGGCTGGCCACGCACCTGAAGACCGCGGCCGCGCTCGTCGCCGTCGGGGCCCTCGGCGGACTCGGACGGGCCGCCACCGCCGGCCGGCCGAGCGGCGGCACCGGCCGCCGCCGCGGCTGACCGCCGACCGCTCCGACGCCGTGTGCCTGTCGCCCGAGGTCGATTTCGTCGCCGGCACGGCGATCGCCGGGGTCGGGATCGCGACCCTCGGCCTGGTGCGACGGCCACGCGACCTGGTGATCGCGGCGCTGCCGCTCGGGTTCGGCCTGCACCAGCTGGTCGAGGGCTTCGTCTGGCTGGGCCTGCGCGGCCAGGTGTCGCCCGCGCTCGGCGCCACCGCCCGCGACGCCTACGTGATCTACGGCCAGGCGGTGCTGCCGATCGTCGTCCCGCTCGGCTTCGCCCTGCTCGAGCCGCGGCCCGCGCGCCGCAGGCTGGTCTGGCCGTTTGCGCTGCTCGGGCTGCTGGTTGGGCTGTTCCTGCTCTGGCAGCTGACGCAGTGGCCGATCGTTGCCGAGGAGCGCGCGCACTGCGTGGCGTACACGACCCACACGCCCTACGCGATCCCGAGCGCGACCGCCTACGTGCTCGCGGTCTGCGGTCCGGCGCTGCTCTCCAGCCAGCGCCACCTGCGCTGGTTCGGGGTCGTCAACATCGGCGGGCTGCTGGTGGCGGCGACGATGCAGGAGGAGGAGTTCACCTCGGTCTGGTGCCTCTACGCGGCGCTGATGAGCGTGCTGATCCTGCTCCACTTCCGGCGCCAGGGCCGATCCGGCGACAGGGCGCCCGGCGGCGGCCCCGCGAGCGCTCGCGGCGCCCCGCGGTCGCCGGCTCCGGTACGATTCCGCGCTCCATAACCCATGCCGAGTTCCTGCCACGCGTTGGCAGGGAGCGGGGGACCCAGTGATCGCCGAGTGGCGATCGGGGGCGAATCGCCGGACGAGTCCGGCGTAGCGCACGTCTTACGCGCGAGCCCGACAGCTAACCCCGTAGGCGATGAGACGAAGGGACACACCCCGTGAGTCACGATCGCGATCTCGCGTCCACGCTGCCGTGGTCGCGGAGCCTGCGCGCCTCGCAGAAGCGCCGTACCAGCGCCGCCTCGAAGCGCCGATGGAGCACCCGCCGCCGCACCACCGTCGCCGCGATGGCGACCGCCGTGATCGGCTTCGGCGGCGTCGCCGCCGCCCAGACCACGACCTCGGGATCTGCGGCCAAGGTCCAGAGCGGCACGACGATCACCAGCGTCCAGCGCAAGCTCGGGATCAGCGCCGATGGCGTCGCCGGGCCCCAGACCCGCGCCGCGGTCAAGCGCTTCCAGCGCAAGGCCGGGATCGCGGTCGACGGCGTGATCGGGCCCCAGACGCTGGCCGCGCTCGGCCTGGCCGGTGGCTCGACGGCGACCGCCCGCAGCACGGCGAAGAGCGGCACCGCGAAGAGCAGCTCGGCCTCGGGCACGACCAACGCGACGCTGCGCAAGATCGCCCGGTGCGAGTCGGGCGGCGACCCGACCGCGATCTCGTCCGACGGCACCTACCGCGGCAAGTACCAGTTCGATCGTCAGACCTGGCGCGCCAACGGCGGCAGCGGCGACCCGGCCGCGGCCTCCGAGGCCGAGCAGGACCGGATCGCCGCCAAGCTGCTGGCCGCCCGCGGCACGCAGCCCTGGCCCGTGTGTGGCCGCTAGGCCGCGGGGACGGCCTACCCGCGAAGAGCGCGAGCGCTCCCATCAGCGGCGTGTGCGAGCCTTCGGGGCGTGTCCTCGTCGCTGCGCATCGACCCGATCGCCGAAGCGCGCCGCCATTGGACGGCGCGCTGGGGCGCGGAGCCGGCGCGCCCGATGGCGGCCGTCACCTCGATCATGCGCGTCCAGCAGATCCTGCTCGCGCGGCTGAACGAGCTGCTGCGCGAGGACGCGCTGACCTTCCCGCGCTACGAGGCGCTGATGCTGCTCTCGTTCACCCGCACCGGCGCGCTGCCGCTGGGCAAGATCGGCGAGCGGCTGCAGGTTCACCGCACGAGCGTCACCAACATCGTCGACAAGCTCGAGCAGGACGGCCTCGTCCGTCGCGTCCCGCACGAGTACGACCGCCGCGCGACGCTGGCCGAGATCACCGACAGCGGACGCGCGCTCGCCGCGCGCGCGACCGAGCGGCTGAACGCCGCCGGCTTCGCGCTCGATGCCCTCGAGGCCGCCGACCAGGACCGGCTGACCGAGCTGCTCGGCGCGATGCGCCGCGCCGAGGGGGACTTCGTCGGGTGAGCGCGGCCGCCGCGCGGGGCCGATCGCCCCGATCGGCGCGCGCGACGCGCCCTCGGGCTGGACGTCGGGCCGCGGGCCCCGTACGATCCAACCACCGAGATATGCGGACTTCCGACTATCTTGCTTCCACGGACACGACCGACTGAACCAGCGACGATGCCCACGCCCTCCGAGCAGACCGCTCCCGCCCTGCCCTCCACGCACGACGAGTGGCGGGCCGCCTATGGGCTCGCGCCCGAGCGCGACGCGGACTTCACGACGCTCGGCGGGATCCCGATCGAGCCGCTCTACACCGCCGCCGACCGCCCGACCGAGACGGCCGACGGCCAGCCGGACCCGTCGATCGGGCTGCCGGGCCAGTACCCGTTCACGCGCGGCGTCTATCCGTCGATGTACCGCGGCCGGCTGTGGACGATGCGTCAGTTCGCCGGCTTCGGCACCGCCGAGGAGACCAACGAGCGCTTCCGCTACCTGCTCGACCACGGCCAGACCGGCCTCTCGACGGCGTTCGACATGCCGTCGCTGATGGGCCACGACTCCGACCACCCGCTGTCGCTGGGCGAGGTCGGTCGCGAGGGCGTCGCGATCGACACCGTCGACGACATGCAGACCCTGTTCCAGGGGATCGACCTCGGCGCCGTCTCGGTCTCGATGACGATCAACGCGCCGGCGGCGATCATGCTCGCCTACTACGCCGTCGCGGCCGAGCGCCAGGGCGGCGGCGACGCCGAGAACCCGGGCGTCGCGCTGGACCGCCTCAACGGGACGATCCAGGCGGACATCCTCAAGGAGTACATCGCCCAGAAGGAGTGGTGCTTCCCGGTCGACCCGGCGATGCGCGTGCTCGGCGACATGATCGAGTGGTCCACGCACCACATGCCGCGCTGGAACTCGGTCTCGATCTCCGGGTACCACATCCGCGAGGCGGGGGCGACCGCCGCCCAGGAGCTGGCGTTCACGCTCAAGGACGGCCTGACCTACGTCGAGCAGGCGATCGAGCGCGGGCTCGACGTCGACGACTTCGCGCCGCGGCTGAGCTTCTTCTTCAACGCCCAGATCGACTTCTTCGAGGAGATCGCCAAGTACCGCGCCGCCCGCCGGATCTGGGCGCGCGAGCTGAAGGAGACCTACGGGGCCAAGAACCCGAAGTCGTGGCTGATGCGGACCCACACCCAGACCGCCGGCGTCTCGCTGACCGCCCAGCAGCCGTACAACAACATCTCGCGGACCGCGATCGAGGCCCTCGCCGGCGTGCTCGGCGGTACCCAGTCGCTGCACACCAACTCGCACGACGAGGCGCTCGCGCTGCCGACCGAGGAAGCGGTCCGGATCGCCCTCCGGACGCAGCAGATCATCGCCCACGAGACCGGCGTCGCGAACACGATCGACCCGCTCGGCGGCAGCTGGTTCGTCGAGTCGCTGACCGACGAGATGGAGCGGCAGGCCTACGAGTACTTCCGCAAGATCGACGAGCTCGGCGGGATGGTCGAGGCGGTCAAGCTCAGCTACCCGCAGCGCGAGATCGCCGAGGCGGCGTTCGAGCTGCAGACCGCGATCGAGGACGAGCGGCGGATCGTCGTCGGCGTCAACGCCTTCACCGAGGGCGACGATGGCGAGCACCCGATCCTGAAGGTCGACCCGGCGCTCGAGCGCAAGCAGCTCGGCAACCTCCAGAAGGTCCGTGCCGCCCGCGACAGCACGGCGGTCGAGGCCGCGCTGGTGGCGCTGAAGGAGACGGCGGCCAAGCCCGACGCCAACCTGATGCCGCCGCTGATGGACGCCGCCCGCGCCCACGTCAGCGAGGGCGAGATCATCCACGCGCTGCAGGACGTGTTCGGCAGCTACACCGAGACCCCGGTCTTCTGACCGCCCAGCGAGCGACAGGACGGACCCAGCGATGAGCGCCATCTCGGCAACCCCCGCCAGCAGCGACCCGGCGACCCCCCAGGGCAAGATCCGCGTGGTCGTGGCCAAGCCCGGTCTCGATGGTCACGATCGTGGGGCGAAGATCATCGCCCGTGCGTTGCGTGATGCGGGGATGGAGGTCATCTACACCGGTCTGCATCAGACGCCGGAGCAGATCGTGGAGACGGTGATCCAGGAGGATGCCGACGCGGTCGGGGTGTCGATCCTCTCGGGGGCCCACATGACGCTGGTGCCGCGGATCGTGGAGCTGCTCGAGGCGCAGGGCGTCGACGACGTGCTGGTGACGGTCGGCGGGACGATCCCGGTCGACGACATCGGTCCGTTGAAGGAGCGGGGGGTGGCCGAGGTCTTCACCCCGGGCACGCCGACC
>NZ_AGUD01000117.1 GCF_000240225.1 Patulibacter medicamentivorans | reverse complement strand
GGCCGGGCCGTCGTCGCGACGGGCCCGCTCGCGGGCCGCGGCGTCGCGCTCGCGGCGGCGGGGAGGCGCGGGATCCCAGTCGTGCTCGTCGCGATCCGCGACGGCGCGCGGATCGACGACGGGGCGCTCGCGCTCGCGGCGCCGTGAGCGGGACGCCGGCTCGGCGGCGCCACGACGCTGGTCGAGCCCGGTCGCCAGCAGTAGCCCGACCGCGGCGAGGCTGGCGAAGATCCCCCACGACAGCCCGATCGTGGTGCTGATCCCCGACCCGCCCGCGCCGGACGCGGTCTCGTTGGCGGGATGGTCGAAGAGTCGGTAGACGACGAGCACCCCGACCCACCCGGCGGCGGCGGTCACCAGCGTGCCGTCGCGGAAGGGGAGGGTGAAGGCGCGCTCGGTGGCACGGCCCCACGTGAGGGCCATGACCGCCGCGGCGACCAGCAGCACCGCGGCCTCGACGAACGAGAACGACCCGAACGCGGAGAGGCTGCTGTCGCTGGTCCTCGGTCCCGGGAACGAGGTCACCGACTTCGTGTACCAGGGGGCGCCGAGGCTCACCAGCACGACGACCGCGGCGGCCACGGTCCGCTGCTGGGCGGAGCTCAGGTTCGACCACGCGTGCAGCACGCCGTAGCGCGGGCGGCGCGACGGTGCGGGGGGCGGGGGTGCGGGCTCGGAGGTCGCCACGGTCAGCCGATCGGGATGTCCTGGACGCGGGGCCCGCCGGCGGTCGCGGTCCCGCCGTCGCGGCCGGGCGCGCCCTCCAGGTGGAGCACCCACCAGTCGATGATCGCGCGGACCAGGATCAGCAGCTCGCGGATCAGGGCGTTGACCTGGGCCTGGAGCTCGCTCGGGAGCAGGTCGCGGATCGTCCGCAGCAGCAGGGCGAGGGCGTGGACCTCGTCCGCCTTCTCGCTGCGGTCCTGCGGCGTCGCCCAGCCGGCCGGCGGGACCTCGCCGGCGGCCTCGGCCGCGTTCGCCTCGGCCGCCTCGCGGTGCAGGCGCTCGGCGGCCTCCTGCGTGGCGCGGATGCGCTCGCGCAGCTCGTCGAGCGAGTCGTTGGCGGTCGTGTCGGTCATCGATCGGCGGGGGGCGGGGCGCTGAGCGTCACCTCGAGGGTGCCGTCTCGGAGCGCGGCCCCCGAAGGACGATAGTGCGCGATGGAGGCGGGCAACAGCACCGTCCGCCGGCGGCCCGCGACCTCGACGACCAGCTCGTCGCCCGCGCGCCGGACCGCGACCTCGCCGCGATCCGCCAGCGGCACGGCGATCCGCAGCCACGCCTGGTCGCCGTCGACCTCGAGCTCGCGCGCCGGTCCCGCGTGCAGCAGCGCCGCCGGGTCGACGTCGGCGTAGAGCTCGGCCGCCAGCCGGTCGAGGGCCGCCTCGCCGACGACCTCGGCGTCGAAGTAGGGCGCGTCGAGCACCGGCAGCGGCGAGAAGGCGGCGTGGATCTCCTCCAGGTGCCGCTGCTGCTGGTCTCGCCAGCGGGTGAAGTAGGAGCCGACGTCGGCCGGGAACAGCCGGTTGACGACGATCGCGTCGGTCGCGACGCCGTAGAGCGACAGATAGGTGTAGGTCCGCCGCGCCTCGTCGATCACGATCCGGTCGGCGGTCGTCACCAGCCGCACGCTGACGGCGTCGTGGTCCTGGACCATCTCGCGCATCGTCAGCAGGTTCTGCATCAGGCGCCCGATCTCGTCGAGCACCTCGCTGTCGGGGATCGTGACGTCGAGGACCGCCTTGGCGATCGGGCGCGCAGCCCCCAGCAGCTGGTCCTGCCGGGGCATGATCCGATCCAGCCACCAGCGGGCGATGTCGGGGAAGGAGAGCAGCCGCAGGGTCTCGCCGGTCGGGGCGCAGTCGACCACCAGCACGTCGTGGTCGCCGGCATCGCGCAGCTCGACCAGCCGCAGCAGGGCCAGCAGCTCCTCCATCCCCGGCGGGACGGTCAGCTCCTCGGCCGAGACCCGATCGACGCCGCGGGCGACCAGCGTCCGCCCGGCCCAGGCCCGGACCGCACTCCAGTGCCGCGTCAGCTCGGCGTGGGCGTCGACCTGGAGCCCGTCCAGCCGCTCGCCGAGCGCGGTCGGCTCGGGGCCGATCGGCTGCCCGAGCACGTCGGCCAGGCTGTGCGCCGGGTCGGTCGAGACGACCAGCACCCGCTGGCCGGCGGCGGCGATCCGGCGGGCCGTCGCGGCGGCGACCGAGGTCTTGCCGACGCCGCCCTTGCCGGTGTAGAGGACGATCCTCGCGGCCATCGCCGCGAGTGTATGGACCCGCCCGCCCGCCCGCTCGCTGCGGCCGGCGGGGCAGGCGGGGGCCGGCCGGGGCTACGGCTGGCTGACGCCGGGCGCGCCGACCTCGGCCGCGGGATCGGCGCTCGCGGCCGGGACCGCGCCGC
>NZ_AGUD01000118.1 GCF_000240225.1 Patulibacter medicamentivorans | reverse complement strand
CGCGGGCCGCGGATCGCCGACCACTCCTCGGCCAGCTCGGCCGCGGGCTGCACCACCGGTCCGCCGACGTCGGGGCGGCGCCCGGCCGGCCCCTCGTGGACCGCCGCGGCGACGACCGCCGCGGCCGCCGCCGGATCGATCGGCTGCAGCGGCAACCGCGGCCGGGGCGAGAGCCCGACGCGGGCGGCGGCGGCGAGGACCTGGTCGAGCAGCGAGTGGAACTGGGTCAGGCGCTGGACCGAGGCCGGGACCGGGCCGTCGAGGACCTGCCGCTCCTGCGCCGCGTTGACGCGGTGGAAGGCCACCGGCGAGCGATCGCAGCCGACGATCGAGATCTCGACCAGGTGCCCGACGCCGGCATCGGCGGCCGCGGCCAGCAGCCGCGCGGTCGGCGGCAGCCAGGCGGACCGGCGGGCCGAGCGGCGGCTGCTCGCGTCGACGACCGCGTCGACCCCGTCCAGCGCCTCGCGCAGGCCGGCGCCGTCGGCCAGGTCGACCCGGTGGTGGGCGGTCCCGGCGAGGGCGACCGCCGGCGGCGTGCGGCTGAGCACCCGCACCCGGTCGCCGCGCCCAGCCAGCTCCTCCGCCACGAGCCTCCCGATCGTCCCCGTCCCGCCGATCACCGCTACCTGCATCACCGCTCCCGTCGTGCGTTGCCGGGACCGTAGAGCGCCGTCGGGCGCCGCGACAGGACCGGATCCGGGCCCGCCGGCCGGACCAACCGCGGCCGGGCCGTCGTCCGCCCGTCCGCGGCGGCCGGCGCCGCCGAACCGATCATCTAGCCTGCCGCCATGGCCAACGTCCCGTCGGCAACCGGGTTGCTGCAGCAGCTGATCCGCCTGAACACGGTCAACCCGCCCGGCAACGAGCGGCCGGCGATCGAGCTGCTCGCCGGGCTGCTGGAGGACGCCGGCTTCGCCGTCACGACGGTCGGCAACACCCCCGAGCGCCCGAACCTGGTGGCCGAGCTGCGGGCCACCGATCCGGCGGCCGCCGCGGCCGGCCCGGTCCTGGGGCTGCTGAGCCACGTCGACACGGTCCTCGCCAGCCCCGAGGACTGGCAGCACGACCCGTGGGGCGGCGAGTTGATCGACGGCGTGATCTGGGGCCGCGGCGCGATCGACATGAAGTCGCAGACGGCGGCCGAGGTGACCGCGGCGATCGACCTGGCCCGGAGCGGCTGGCGGCCCGCGCGCGGCGCGCTGAAGGTGATCGTGGTCGTCGACGAGGAGGTCGGCGGCTACGAGGGCGCCGTCTGGCTGACCCGCGAGCACCCCGAGCTGGCCGCCTGCGACCTGCTGCTGAACGAGGGCGGCGGCGCGCCGATGCCGTTCCGCGGCCGGCTGCACTACGGCGTCTGCGTCGGCGAGAAGGGCCCGGTCCGGTTCCTGCTGCGGGCCCGCGGCCGCGCGGCGCACGCGTCGACCCCCGGGCTCGGCGACAACGCGCTGCTGAAGCTGGTGCCGCTGCTGCAGCGGCTGGCCGACGCCGAGTTCCCCTACGACCTCGAGCCGGCGATCGCGACGATGCTCGACGGGCTCGGGCTCGACGGCGCCGATCCGGCCGCGTCCTACGCCGCGCTGCGAGCCGAGGACCCGGCGCTGGCCGCCGCGATCGAGCCGATGAGCCGGATCATGCTCTCCCCGACGCAGATCGCCGCCAGCGACAAGCTCAACGTGATCCCCTCGCGAGCCGAGCTGCGCGTCGACTGCCGCGTGCCGCCCGGGCTCACCGAGGCCCAGGCGCAGGCCCGGATCCTCGACCAGATCGGGCCGCTGCCCGACGACGTCGAGATCGAGTGGACCGAGACGATCCTCGGCAACGCGTCGCCCGAGCAGAGCCCGCTGATGGACGCGCTGCGGGAGTGGATCGGCGAGCAGGCGCCCGAGGCGACGATCGTCCCGACCTTCCTGCCGGGCTTCACCGACTCGCGGACCTGGCGGACGGCGTTCCCGGACTGCGTCGCCTACGGCTTCTTCCCCCACCGCCACCTGGAGCTGCGCGAGCAGGCCGGGCTGATGCACGCCAAGGACGAGCGGATCGACGAGCGCGACCTGGACTTCGCGACCCGCTGCTACCGCGACGTGGTCGCGCGGCTGCTGGGCTGACAGGATGACCCGGTGAGCGACGCCGGGCACACCCTGCTGCTGTGGGACTCGCCGAACATCGACATGGTGCTCGGCCAGCTGATCCTGCGGCGCAAGCCGACGGGCAAGGAGCGGCCGCGGATCGACGCCCTCGCCGACTGGCTGCGCGACCGCACCGAGCCGGGCGACACGACCGAGGCGGCGGTCTTCGCCAACGTCACCGAGCGCACGTTCAACGGCGTCCTCGGCTGGGCGGAGGTCGTCCGCCAGTCCGGCTTCCGGATGTTCCTCAAGCCGAAGCTGAGCGACGACTCCGACGTCGACGAGGACATCCTGGCGCTGCTCCACGAGCGCCGTGACGAGGGCCGCCTGAGCGAGGCGATCCTGATGTCCCACGACGGGATGGCGTTCGCCGAGGCGGCCAAGGTCCTGATCGCGTCGGGCATCCGGACGACCGCGCTGGTCTTCCCCGAGCACGCCACGCAGCTGGTCCAGGTCGACGGGATCGAGGTCGTCGACCTGGAGGACGTCCCCGGGCTGTTCGAGTCGCCGCTGCCGCGCCTGACCTTCGCCAGCCTGCCGCGCGAGGGCCGCTGGCTGGAGCCGCTCGGCGAGCTCTGAGCGCGCCCGACCAGCGGCGGCCCGCCAGCACTCCAACGCGATCCCAATCGCAGGTCACCCGCACCGGAACGCGATGTTGAGCGGACCGTGAACCGCCGCCGGCAGGCTGGCCCCCATGACCCGCATCACTCCCACCATCGCCACCGTCGGGGCGCTGGCCGCCCTGGCCCTGGCCCCGGCCGCGGCCCTCGCCGCCCCGAGCGCCAAGCCGAACCACGGCACCGCCGTGTCGACGGTCGCGAAGAAGCACCACAAGAAGAAGCACCACCACAAGAAGACGCACAAGACGACCACGGGCGTCAAGAAGAAGTAGCTCGGGCGAGCAGCCCGACCCAGGTCGACGCCCGGCGCATCCGCGCCGGGCGTCGGCGTTCCGGGCCGCCGCCGGGGCCGCGAGCGCCGTGCGCCAACGGCCCGCGCCGCGGCTCTCATAGACTGCGGCCGATGTTCGACCGGATCGACCACATCGGCGTGGCCGTCGCCCCCGAGGACCTCGAGGACCAGATCGCCTACCACCGCGACGTGCTCGGGCTCGAGCTCGTCCACCGCGAGACGGTCGAGTCCCAGGGCGTCGAGGCGGTGCTCTTCGACGTCGGGGAGAACCACGTCGAGCTGATCTCGCCGCTCGGCCCCGAGACGGGCGTGGCGAAGTTCCTGGCCAAGAACGGCCCGGGCATGCATCACGTCGCGTACCAGACGTCCGACATCGTCTCCGCCCTGGCGACGCTCAAGGAGCGCGGCGTGACGCTGATCGACGAGCAGCCGCGCGTCGGCATCCGCAACAGCCGGGTGGCGTTCCTGCACCCGAAGTCGACCGGCAAGGTGCTGACCGAGCTGACCGAGCCGGCGCACTGATCCCGACGCCCCTTCCGACCGTCACCCGACCCCAGGAGACCACCGTGTCCGACGACAAGCTTCGCGTCAGCATCGGCCTCGACAGCGCCCCGCCGCTCGCCATCCGCCTCACCGAGTCCCAGCTGAAGACGCTGCGCTCCGCCCTCGCCGGCGGTGGCTGGACCGACGTCGAGGCCGAGGACGCCCAGGTCCACCTGAACCTCGACAAGGTCGTCTTCATCCGGGTCGACAAGGACGAGCAGAAGATCGGCTTCGGCCTCTAGCCGGCGGCCCTAGTCGGCGCCCTCGCGGATCCCGAACCGCCTCTGGAAGCGGGCGAGCGGCGCCGGCGCCCACCAGTTGCGCTCGCCGAAGAGCCGCATCAGGGCCGGGACGAGCAGGGCGCGGACGATCGTCGCGTCGATCAGGACGCCGAGCGCCATCCCGACGGCCAGCTGCTTCATGAAGAAGACCGGGCTGACCGCGAACGCCAGGAAGACGACCGCGATCATCACCGCCGCCGCGCTGATGATCCGGCCGGTGCGGCCCATCCCCGACGCGACCGCCTGCTCGTTGGGCAGGCCGCGGTCGTGCTGCTCCTTGATCCGCGCCATCACCAGCACCGCGTAGTCGGTCGCCAGCGCGAACGTGACCGCGAACAGGAAGACCAGGCTGGTGACCTCGATCGCGTCCGGCCCCGGGTAGTCGAGCAGCCCCGTCAGCCAGCCGTGCTGGAAGACGAGGACCACGATCCCGAGCGTCGCTCCCAGCGTCAGGGCGTTCATCACCAGCGTCTTCAGCGGCAGGATCACCGAGCCGGTCAGCAGGAACAGCAGCAGCAGCGTCGCGGCGGCGACGATCGCGATCACCAGCGGCGCGTGGTCGATCAGGCTCTGCTGCTGGTCGACGAAGCGGGCGCTGTTGCCCGACACCAGGACGCTGGCGCCGGCCGCCGGTGGCGGCAGGTCGCGGATCGCGTCGACCGCGTCCTGCGAGCGCGCGTCGAGCGCCGGCGCGTCGGGGGCGAAGTTCGCGAACGCGACCTCGCCCTTGCCGCGCACGAACGGGCTGCCCGCCCCGATCCCCGGGATCCCCTCGATCCGCCGCCGCAGCGCGTCCAGCTGGATGTTCGAGACCGGGCCGCGGACCGCCACCGTGACCGCCTCGATCACGCTCCGCGGGTAGTGCGCCTGGACGTAGGCGTTCGGCGCGTAGGACGGCTGGCCGGGCGGCACGGCCTTGGCGCTCGGTCCCGTCAGGACGGTGCCCAGCAGCGGCGCGGCGGCGGCCAGCAGCAGCCCGGCGCTGAGCACGGCGACCACCACCGGGCGCCGCATCACCGCGCGTGCCAGCCGGTACCAGCCGCCGGAGTCGGACGAGACCGACGGGCCGCGGCGGATCGACAGCGCGTTCACGCGCGGGCCGAGCAGCGCCAGCAGCGACGGGATCACCAGCAGCGCCATCGCCGCCGACAGCAGGCCGACCGCCGCGCCCGCGACCCCGACCGAGTAGAGGAACCGCTGCGGCATCACGACCAGCGCGGCCATCGCGACCGCGACGGTGACCCCGGAGAAGAGCGCGGTCCGGCCGGCGGTCGCGACCGTCCGCCGGTGCGCCTCCCAGCCCGGGCCGTGGCGTTCGAGCTCCTCTCGGTAGCGCGAGACGAGCAGCAGCGCGTAGTCGACGGCCAGGCCGAGGCTGAGCGCGGTGGTGATGTTGAGCGCGAACAGCGAGGTGTCGACCAGCGCCGACATGATCCGCAGCACGAGGAACGTCCCGAGGATCGAGATCACCCCCAGCAGCAGCGGCAGCGCCGCGGCCACGACGCCGCGGAAGACCAGCACCAGCAGCACCGCCAGGACCGGGAACGCGATCAGCTCGGCGTTGGTGAGGTCCTTGCGGGTCTGGTCGTTGACCTCGTTGAAGCCGGGAGCGAAGCCACCGATCGAGACGTCGAGCAGCGACGAGCGGATCCGCCTGGCCGCCTCTGTCGCGGTGTCGCCGCCCTTGGACTCGATCTCGTTGGTCGACAGGTGGCCCGAGATCACCAGCGAGCGACCGTCCCGGGCCAGCAGCCCGCGACCGGCGCGGGGGTCGTGCAGCGGGTCGATCACGCGGCCGACGTAGCGGACGCCGGCCAGCACCTCGTGGAGCCGGCCGACCTCGCGCCGCACGGCCGGATCGGCGACGTCCAGCCGGCCGCCGCCGCGGGCTCGCACGACCACCACGATCCCGGGGTTCGGGTCGTAGCCCAGCGACGAGCGCAGCAGGGTCGTGGCACGCTCGCTCTCCGAGGCGCTGTCGGTGAAGCCGGCCGCCTGCAGGTGGCGCTCGACGTCGTGCCCGACCGCCCCGGCGACGATCGCGACCACGGCGACCAGCGCCAGCACCAGCCGTGGTCGCCGCCAGGTGAGTCCCGCGATCCGGTCGAGCATCGCCGGCACGCTACCACCAGTCCGTTCCCTCAAGGAACTCGCTCCGGTAGGGTCGGTCCATGCAGCGCACCCCGTTCGACCAGATGCACTGCTCGGTCGCGCGCACGATCGACGTGCTCGGCGAGTGGTGGACGCCGTTGATCGTGCGCGACCTGGCCCTCGGGATCAGCCGCTTCGACCGGATCCAGCGCGACCTCGGGATCTCGCGCAAGGTCCTCGCCCAGCGGCTCGCGGCGCTGGAGGAGCACGGCGTGGTGACGCGCGTCGCCTACCAGGAGCATCCGCCGCGCCACGACTACTGGCTGACCGAGAAGGGCGCGGAGCTGGCGATGGTGCTGCTCGCGATGCAGGCCTGGGGCGATCGCTGGACGGCCGGCGCGGAGGGCCCGCCGGTGGTGATGCGCCACGAGCGCTGCGGCCACGACACGACGGCGACCGTCTCCTGCTCGTGCTGCGGCGAGCCGCTCAACCTCCTCGAGCTGACGCCGCGCGTCGGCCCGGGCGGGCGCCAGGCGCGGGGCACGCACGAGATCCCCGCGGCCCTGGCCGAGCTGCAGCGGCAGCGGGCGCAGGCCGCCGGCGGCTGATCGGGCTCAGCGCAAGGTGCAGCGGGGCCCGGCGTCGGGCAGGCACCGCAGCAGCTCGCCGCGGGCGTAGCGCCCGGCGTTGGAGCGCTCGCGCTCGGGCAGCCGGGCGTCGGTCCGCTCCAGGCAGAGCCGGTAGTCGGCGTCGTCGCGCGCGACGTAGGTGCAGTAGCGGGTGACCTCGCCGAGGCTGCGGCTGGCCTCGCCGCGGCCGGGCTCCGGCGGGCCGTTGACCAGCGACGTCATCACGACGATGAAGACCACCAGCATCGGCAGCGCGCCGAACAGCAGCAGCAGGATCAGCTTGTTGCGCGAGCGGTTGTGGGCCGCGGGGTCGTCGGGGCTCAGCCGCAGGTGCTCGGCCAGCGGCGCCATCCCCTCCGGGTCCTCGCCGCGGACCGGCTCGACCGCGGGCGGGCGCTCGTCGCTCATCGTGCCGCCTCCGGATCGCCGTCGCGGGGCACGAGCACGTCGACCGGCCCCAGCGGGGCGACCGTCACGTCGCCGAGGTCGAAGACGTCGCCGTCGACGTTCCACTGCCGATCGGGATCGAGGTCGACCACGATCCGGTGCCCCTGGAAGACCTGGACGCCGCCGCGATTGCCGCCGTGGCGCATCCCCCATGCCCGCCGCACCAGCGAGAGCCGCGGGCCGGCCGGCAGCACGAACGCCTCGAGCTCCGGCGTCTCGGGATCGGAGACCGGCAGCTGGACGACGCCGCCGAACGACCCCGAGGCGGCGACCAGCACCTGCCAGACGTCGCCGTCGAAGACCTCGTCGCCGTCGACGATCACGCGGGCCCGGGCCGCGCGGCCGCGGACGGTCGCGATCGCCGCGCCGATCCCGTAGGCGACCGGGCCGAGCACCCGCTTCAGCGGCGCGGCCTGCTCGGCGGCGTAGACGCCGAGCCCGATCGAGGCGACGTTGACGAACGGCTTGCCGTCGATCGAGCCGCCCCAGACGGTCCGCCGCCCCGGGTCGGGATCGGTCGCCACCGGCACGGCGGCCTCGATCCCCGGCGGGATCCCCAGCGCGCGGGCGAAGTCGTTGGCGGTCCCGGCCGGCAGCACCGCCAGCGGGACGCCGTGGCGCGCGCAGGCCGCGAAGGCGGTCCCCACGGAGCCGTCGCCGCCGGCCAGCACGAGCCGGTCGGGACCCGAGGCGGCGGCCTCCTCGGCGCGGTCGATCGGGAAGGTCCGGACGTCGTGGCCGGGCCCGGCCAGCAGCTCCGCGACCTGCTCCGCGGAGCGTCCGGCGCCGGACCTCGGGTTGACGACCAACGCGAGCTGCACCCGGGACATGTTGCCCGACCGGCCCGCTCGCGGCGTCGGGGTGGCCGACGACCGCCGAGCGAACCAGGTGCCGGGATGCGCCGGCATACGTGCCCCTCGCGTCGCCGACTACCCTCCACGGCGTGGCGCGCCGACCCCGACCGATGCTGACCGACCGCGAGCTGCGACGCGAGGCGATCGACGCCCGCCGCAGCCTGGCCGCCCGCGCGCTCCACGGTCCGTTCGGGCGGATGTTCGCCAAGGCCGACCTGGCCGGGATGCGGCTGATCCGCTCGACCGCCCGCTCGCCGCGTGCGACCGACGCGATCGTGCGCTTCTCCCGCACCGGCGAGCACGGCGCGCTGTGGCTGGCGATCGGCGGCGCCGGCGTGGCGCTCGACGGCCGCCGCCGCGAGCGCTGGGCGATCGGCGTCGCCGCGGTCGCCGCCGCCTACGTCGCCAACACGACCGTCAAGCAGGTCGCCCGCCGTCCGCGGCCGCAGCTGCGCGACCTGCCGCCGCTGGTGCCGACGCCGACCCAGCTGAGCTTCCCCAGCTCGCACGCGGCCTCGTCGTTCGCCGCCGCGACGGCGTACTCCGGGCTGCTGCCACGGGGACCGCTGTTCGCGACCGCCGGGGCGATGGCGCTCTCGCGCGTGCACCTGGGCGTCCACTACCCGACCGACATCCTCGTCGGCGCGACCCTCGGCGCGGTGACCGGCCGGCTCGTCCGCGGCCTCGGATCGCTGATCGTCGCGCCGGGCCACGAGCCGGGCGCCCGCGGCGGCCCGATCCCACCGCCGGCCGCCGCCGGCCCTGCCCCGGGAGCCGGTGCCTCGGCGACCGGCGCGCAGGACTCGACCACCACGGAAGGACCGACCCGATGAAGATCGGCATCGTCGGCATGCCCAACGCGGGCAAGTCCTCGCTCTTCAACGCCCTCACCAAGTCGGGCGCCGAGGCGGCGAACTACCCGTTCACGACGATCGAGCCGAACGTCGCGGTGGTCCCGGTCGAGGACGAGCGGCTGAAGCTGATCGCCGAGCAGATGGGCGCCTCGGAGATCGTCTACGACCACATCGACTTCCACGACATCGCCGGCCTGGTCGCGGGCGCCCACAAGGGCGAGGGCCTGGGCAACAAGTTCCTGGCCAACATCCGCGAGACCGACGCGATCGTCCACGTCGTCCGCGCCCACGACGACGCCAACATCATCCATCCCGACGGCTCGGTCGACCCGCTGCGGGACATCGAGACGATCGAGACCGAGCTGCTGATGGCCGACCTCGAGCAGGCCGAGCGGCGGCTCGAGCGGGTCACGAAGCAGGCTCGCGGCGGCGACGCCGAGGCGAAGGCCGAGCAGGCCTGGCTGGAGCAGCTGATCCCGGCGCTCAACGACGGCAGGCCGGCGCGGATGGTGCCCGCGCCGGAGGACCACCCGAACGTGGTCAAGACGCTGTCGCCGCTGACCGCCAAGCCGGTCCTGTTCGTGGCCAACGTCGACGAGAACGACGCCTCGGGCGAGGTCCCGGCCGCGATCGCCGAGCACGCCGCCGCGATGGGCGCCGTCGCCGTCGCGGTCTCGTCGCGGCTGGAGGCCGAGCTGGTCGAGATGGACGACGAGGAGGCCTCCGCGCTGCGCGAGGAGATGGGCTTCGCCGAGTCCGGCCTCCAGCGGATCGCCCACGGCGCCTTCCAGCTGCTCGACCTGATCACGTTCTTCACGGTCGGCTCCGGCGTCCGCGGGCAATCGTGGCACCTGCGCCGCGGCCTGACCGTCTGGCACGCCGCGGGCGAGATCCACACCGACATCCAGAAGGGCTTCGTCCGCGCCGAGGTCGTCGGCTGGCAGGAGCTGCTGGACGCCGGGGGCTACAGCCAGGCTCGCGACAAGGGCACGCTGCGGACCGAGGGTCGCGACTACGTGATGCAGGACGGCGACGTGATCACCGTCAAGCACACGAACTGAGGCGCGGGCCGCCCCCGCGCCGGCTCAGCCGCCGCCGGCGATCTCGTCACGGCGGCGGCGCGCCTCGGCGAACAGCGCCAGCACCTCGTCGCGGCGCTCCTCCGGCACCGACAGCCGGACGCCGCCGACGATCGATCCGCCGACCTCGACGCCGACGCGCAGGTGCAGCGTGCCGCGCTTCTCCTTCGCCTCGACGGCGACGTGGGAGACGTGGAAGCGGTGACCGGTGGCGGCCCGGTGCAGCGTCTCGACGACCGTGCCGTCCAGCCGCAGCACGTCGTCGCCGAGCACGATCTCGATCACCGGCCGTGGCTCGGGCATCAGCGACGGCGGGACGGGGCGGGCGGCATCGGGGGAGCTTCCCACGCCGGCCCGTCGCTCCCCGGGACCGGGCCGGATCTCGGGGGCGCTGGTCGCCCGGGGCGGCGCGCGGTCGCGCGCGGTCAGCCGCGCCGCGCGAGCGCGGCGAGGGTCGCCACCTCGCCGGCCCGCACCCGCCAGCGATCGCCGCGCGGCACGGTCACGTCGAAGCGC
>NZ_AGUD01000119.1 GCF_000240225.1 Patulibacter medicamentivorans | reverse complement strand
CACCCCGGCCGCGCGCCCGGCGCCGCGGCCCGCCCCGGCAGGAGCGGACCGCGCTGGCGATCAGGCGCCCGGCGCGGGCGGCTGCTGGTCGTCCTTGGACGCGGCCCGGCGGGCGGCGGCCTGCTCCTGCGCGGCCTTCAGCGCCTCCTGGCCCCCGGCGGCGTTGAACTGCTGGAAGAGGGCGTAGCCGAACACGGCCAGCAGCACCAGCCCGAGGAAGAACGCGAAGCCGAGGCTGCCGTCGCTGATCCGCTGGATCAGGAAGATCACGCCCAGCAGCAGGCCCGCGCCACCGACGCCGGCGCTGATCAGATCGGCCTGGCGCTCCTCGTTCGGCGCGAACTTCGCGATCCGGGCGGCCTCCCAGACGACGTAGCCGATCACGACGATCCAGGCGATCGCGCCGAACTGGTGCCAGCCGCTCTGGCTGGCCGAGAAGCCGCCGATCGAGACGTGGTACCAGGGCAGGAAGCTGTTGACGATCAACAGCGCCGCTGCCCCGAGCGCGAGCTTGCGCGGGGTTGGCAGGGCCTGGAGGTCGGCTTGGGTGGTCACGGTGGGGCTCCGTTCGTCGTGCCCCGGTCTGGTACCGGGATCGGGCGCATCATCCGCCTACCGTCGGTCGCTGACAACCGCAGTTCCCGGCGGTTGGACGTTTCGGTCCTGGCGCCGCCGACCACGGCGGTCAGCGACGGGTGCGAAGCGGAGGCGCCTTCCGCCGGCCCGGGCGGTCGCCGCTCCGGGGGCGCCGATCGGCGTCGGATCCGCCGTCCCGACGTCCTCCGGCCGGTCCCGGCCGCAGCGCGATCGCCACGGCGGCGAGCGCCAGCACCGCCGCCAGCGCCAGCCCGATCCAGGCCGCGGTCGCCCGCTCGTGAGCGTCGCCGAGGAACTTCACCAGCACCGCGACCGCCGTCCCCAGCGCCGCCGCGGCACCGAACAGGTCCGGCCCGCGCTCGTCGACCACCAGCCCGATCCGCCGCGTCAGCTCCCAGGCGACGACCACCAGCGCCGCCGCCCCGGCGAACCAGCCGGCGCCGCTCCAGCCCGACCGGCCGACGCCGAAGGCCGACTGCCAGTCGAGGAGCAGCACGACGACCAGCGCGGCCGCCGCGAGCAGCGCGATCAGGCGCGGGGCGGCCGGGTTCGGGCGCTCGGGCACGCGCGCATCATCGCCGATCGCCGGGCCCCGGCGCGCGGGCCGGGACCGCCGAGCGTCGCCGGCGACCGGCGATTCCTAGAATCCGTCGTCCATGTCACGCCGCCCCGTCGATCCGAACCAGTCGTTCCCCGCGCTGGAGGAGGCGATCCTGGAGCGGTGGCGGGAGCGCGACGTCTTCCGCGAGTCGCTGCGGCGGCGCGAGGGCGCCGAGCCGTGGGTCTTCTACGAGGGCCCGCCGACGGCCAACGGCCGACCCGGCAGCCACCACGTCCTGGCGCGGGCGTTCAAGGACATCTACCCGCGGTTCCAGACGATGCGCGGCCGGCTGGTCGAGCGCAAGGGCGGCTGGGACTGCCACGGGCTGCCGGTCGAGATCGCCGTCGAGCGGGACCTCGGCCTGCAGTCGAAGGCGGAGATCGAGGCCTACGGGATCGCCGAGTTCAACCAGCGCTGCCGCGACTCGGTCTTCGAGTACCTGGAGGACTGGAGCCGCCTGACCGAGCGGATCGGCTACTGGGTCGACCTCGACGACGCCTACCGGACGCTCGACGACTCGTTCATCGAGCAGGTCTGGGGCGCGATCCGCGCGATCGCCGACCGCGACCTGCTCTACGAGGGCCACCGCGTGGTCCCCTACTGCCCGCGCTGCGGCACCGCGCTCTCCAGCCACGAGGTCGCCCAGGGCTACCAGGACGACGTCGACGTCTCGGCCTTCGTGCGGTTCCCGGTGCTCGACGCCGGGGACTCGGCGCTGCAGCCGGGCGACGCGCTGCTGGCGTGGACGACGACGCCCTGGACGCTGCCGTCGAACGCGGCGCTCGCCGTCCACCCCGACCTGGAGTACGTCCGCGCCCGCGTCGGCGGCCGCCCGCGCGACGGCGAGCGGGGCTCGGCCCCGGTCGACGGCGGCGAGGTCGTGGTGCTCGCGGCCGCGCTGCTGGACCGCGTGGTGCCGACCACGAAGACCGGCGGCGACGGCACGCCCGTCCCGAACGGGACCACGGTCGAGATCCTCGAGACGCTGACGGGGGCCCAGCTGGCCGGCGCCCGCTACGCGCCGCCGTTCTCGTTCATCGCCCCGGAGGAGTGGGGCCCGCGCGGCAACACCGTGCTCGAGGCCGGCTTCGTCACCGCCGACGACGGCACCGGGATCGTCCACACCGCCGTCGCGTTCGGCGCCGACGACTACGCGCTCGGGCTCGAGGCGGGGCTGACCGTGGTCAACCCGGTCAAGCTCGACGGCAGCTACGACGAGCGGATCAGCGGCTACGCCGGCCGTCAGGTCAAGGACGCCGACCGCGACCTGGTCGAGGACCTGCGGGCGTCGGGCGCGCTCTGGCTGGCCCGCGACTACGAGCACTCCTACCCGCACTGCTGGCGCTGCGGCACGGCGCTGCTCTACTACGCCAAGCCGTCCTGGTACATCGCCACCTCGAAGATCCGCGACCAGCTGGTGGCGGCCAACGAGCAGGTCACCTGGCACCCCGAGCACGTCAAGGACGGTCGCTTCGGCAAGTGGCTCGAGGGCAACGTCGACTGGGCGCTCTCGCGCGAGCGCTACTGGGGGACCCCGCTGCCCGTGTGGCGCTGCGACGGCGAGGGCTGCGAGCACCTGCACTGCATCGGCTCGTTCGCCGAGCTGGAGCGGCTGAGCGGGCGGGAGCTGTCGGACCCGCACCGCCCGTACGTCGACGACATCACGTTCGCCTGCGCCCAGCCGGGCTGCGACGGCGGCACGATGCGGCGCGTCCCCGAGGTGATCGACGTCTGGTTCGACTCGGGCTCGATGCCGTTCGCGCAGCACGGCCAGTCGCTGGAGGCGACCCGCGAGCAGGGCCGCTGGCCGGCCGACTACATCTGCGAGGCGCAGGACCAGACGCGCGGCTGGTTCTACTCGCTGATGGCGATCTCGGTCCTGCTGCAGCAGCCGGCCGCGGCCGGCGCGCCGCTCGACGGGACCGTGCGGGCGACCGCCCTGACCGCCGCCGAGCACCTGACCGCCGGCGACGGGCGGGATCCCCATCCGCCCTACGAGGACGTCGTCTGCCTGGGCCTGATCCTCGACGCCGAGGGTCAGAAGATGAGCAAGTCGCGCGGCAACATCGTGGTGCCGTGGGACGTCATCGATCGCTACGGCGCCGACGCCTTCCGCTGGTACTTCTTCACCAGCAAGCAGCCGTGGGACGGCTACCGCTTCTCGACCGAGGCGATCGGCGAGGGGGTGCGGCTGTTCCTGCGCACGCTCTGGAACACCTACGGGTTCCTCGTGATGTACGAGAACGCCGCGGCCGGGACCGATGGCGCGGCGCCCGCGACCGCCGGCGACCCCGACCCCGAGGCGCCCGGCGCGCTGATGGACCGCTGGATCCGCTCGCGGCTGGCCGCGACCGTCCAGGAGGTCGGCCAGCGGCTGGAGGCCTTCGACGCGACGTTCGCCGGACGGGCGATCGCGGCCTTCGTCGACGACCTCTCCAACTGGTACGTGCGCCGCTCGCGGCGGCGGTTCTGGGACGGCGATCCGGCCGCCCTCGCCACCCTCCGCGAGTGCCTGGTGACGGTCGCCAAGCTGCTGGCGCCGTTCACCCCGTTCGTCGCCGACGAGCTGTACGACAACCTCGACGGCAGCGAGCCCTCGGTCCACGTGACCGACTGGCCGGTGGTGCGCGATCCCGCCCACCCGGCCGACGCCGACGGCCGCGACGACGCGCTCGCCCCGCGCGACGAGGAGCTGGAGCGGGCGATGGAGATCGCCCGCGAGACCGTCCAGCTGGGCCTCGGCGCCCGCGGCCAGTCGAAGCTCAAGGTCCGCCAGCCGCTGCACGAGGCGGTCGTGGTCGCCGCCGACCGCGAGCGCGAGGCGATCGAGCGGCTCGGCGAGATCGTCCGCGACGAGCTCAACGTCCACCAGCTGCGGTTCGTCGACGACGCCGACGAGCTGGGCTCCTACGAGATCAAGCCGAACTACCGCACGCTCGGCCGCCGGTTCGGCAAGGCGATGCCGCAGGCGGCCGCCGCGATCGAGGGCCTCGACGCCGCCCACGCGGCGGCGACCGTCCGCGCCGGCGGCAGCGTCGGGATCAACGTCGACGGCCACGAGCACGAGCTGACCGAGGACGACCTGATCCTGCGGATGGAGCCGCTGGCGGGCTACCAGCTGGAGCGCGACGGCAGCCACGCGGTGGCGCTGGAGCTGGCGATCGACGACGACCTGCGCCGCGAGGGCCTGGCCCGCGAGGTCGTGCACGCGATCCAGGCGGCGCGCAAGGGCGCCGGGCTCGAGATCACCGACCGCATCCACCTGACGCTCGACGGCGACGAGGAGCTGCTGGCCGCCGCCCGCGCGCACCAGCCCTACGTCACCGGCGAGACCCTGACCGAGGCGCTCGAGTACGGCCCGATCGGGCCCACGTCGCACGGCTCCCACGACGCCGAGATCGAGGACCTGCTGCTGCGGGTCGGCGTCGCGCGGGCCTGATCCCGAAGACGACGACGGGCCGCAGCGCTGCTGCGGCCCGTCGTGCTCGGTCGGCGGCGGTGGGGAGCCGCCGGGGCGCGGGCCGTGCAGGCCCGCGGGAGTCCTAGGCGAGGATGCGGTCGATCTCGGCGTTGAGCCGCGGCTTCGGCATCGCGCCGACGATCTGGCCGACGGCCTGACCGTTCTTGAAGACGATCATCGTCGGGATCGACATGATCCCGTACTTGGCCGCCGTCTGCTGGTTGTCGTCGGTGTTGAGCTTCACGACGCGCACGTCCTCGCGCTCGCCGTCGATCTCCTCGAGCACCGGGCTGACCGCGCGGCACGGCCCGCACCAGGGGGCCCAGAAGTCGACCAGCGTCGCCTGGTCGTGCTCGATGACCTCGGCCTGGAAGTTGGTGTCGGTGACCTCGGGGACGGAACCCGCCATTGCTGCTCCTAGCGACGTGCGTGGAAGGCACTGCCGACATCGAATCGGACGATGCCGTGACCACCACTATACAAAATGAAGTGCCCCGGGCCAAGTGCCACGGTTCCGGGGGACGCAGGCTACCCCGTCGGCGGCCCGCGGTGGCCGCGCTACTCGCCGGGGCGACCGGCGCCCGAGGTCGCGGCGCCGCGGACCGGCCGCTCGTCGCCATCGCCCTCGGCGGACGCCAGCGTCGCGGTCGGCGGACGCCAGCCCGACCGTCGCAGCGCCGGGACCAGCACGGCCGCCTCGCGGGCGATCCCGAAGTGCATCTTCGACTCGCCGGCGGTCCGGTCGCGGAAGACGATCGGAACCTCGACGACCTCGAAGCCGGCGAGCACCGTCCGCCAGGTCAGCTCGACCTGGAACGCGTAGCCGCGCGAGCGGACGGTCGACAGCTCGATCGTGCGCAGGACGTCGGCCCGGAAGCACTTGAAGCCGCCGGTCAGGTCGCGGATCCTCAAGCCGAGGGTGCGGCGGGCGTACCACGACCCCCCGCGCGAGATGAACCGCCGCAGCAGCCCCCACTCGGCGACCCCGCCGCCGGGCACGTAGCGCGAGCCGAGCGCCAGGTCGGCCCCGCCGCGGACCGCGGCCAGCAGCTTCGCCAGGTCGCGCGGGTCGTGCGACAGGTCGGCGTCCATCTCCATCACGTGGCTGGCGCCGGCGGCCAGCGCGACCCCGAACCCCGCCAGGTAGGCCGGCCCCAGGCCCTGCGGCGCGTCGCGGTGGAGCACCTCGACCTGGTCCGGGTGAGCCGCCGACAGCCGGTCGGCGATCGCGCCGGTCCCGTCCGGTGAGCGGTCGTCGACGACCAGGATCCGGTAGCCGTCCGGGCATGCCTCGCCGAGCACCTCGCGGGACAGCCCGACGACGCGCTCGAGGTTCTCGGCCTCGTTGTAGGTCGGGATCACCAACCACGGAACGTTGGCGACCGTCGCCATGAAGCAGTACACGCTAGAGGTTGGCCCGCGGCTCGGCGTCGCGGTACGCCCGCGTCGCCGTCAGCCCAGCAGGGCCGGCAGCAGCTCGTCGCGGACGACCCGGTCTACGGCGTCCGGGCCGAACCGCGCCGCCAGCAGCCCTCGCGCGCGCCGGGCGTCGTCGGCGCCCCCGGCGCGCGGCGCGTCGAGCGCCGCCCGGACCGCGGCCGCCAGCGCCGGGGCGTCGTCGGGCCGGTCGACCACCAGCGCCGGATCGATCGCCCGCAGCAGGGTCAGCGCGACGTAGGCGCCGGGCGCCGTGGTGGTCACCACCCGGCAGCCCGCCGCCAGCGCCTCGAGCTGGACGAGCCCGTGGTCCTCGCGCCGCGGCGCGCAGATCAGCGTCCGCGACCGTCGCAGCAGCTGCTCGAACGCGGCCCGGTCGAGCATGCCGGCGTCGCGGACCCCGGCCGGCGCCCGCGCCAGCGCGCCGCGAGGGGCGCCGCAGACGACCAGCTCCTCGCCCTCGCGCCGGGCCAGGGCCCACGCGGCGAGGATCCGGTCGAGGCCCTTCTTCGCCGGGTCGGCGGCGTAGGCAACCGCGGCGACGTCGCGCTCCGGCCACGGGCGCGGCGCCGCGCCCAGCGCGACCGG
>NZ_AGUD01000120.1 GCF_000240225.1 Patulibacter medicamentivorans | reverse complement strand
CCGGGGCCGCCGCGCGGCGGGCCTCCGACAGCGCGACCGCCAGCGCGGAGCGGCGGCGGCCCGCCTCGGCCAGGTCCGCGTCGGCCTGGGCGGTCGCGCCCTCGACGTCCTCGAGCTCCGCGAGCCGCGCGCGGCACTGCTCGGCGTGGGCCAGGACGGCGGCGACCGTGCCGCCGTGCTTGCGCTCCAGCCGCGAGATCGCCTGCAGCCGCTCCTCGACCCGCTCCAGCTCGGCCGGGTCGGCGTCGAGGCCGTCGAGGTGGCGCTGCAGCTCGGCCGCCAGGTCGTCGGCCTCGATCCGCAGCGAGCGCACCCGCTCGGTCAGGACGTCGAGCCCGGCATCGACCCCGAGCACGCCGTCGAGCGCCGACTCCCCCGCCACCAGGGCGGTGCCGGCGGCCCCCTCCTCGGTGCCCAGCGCCTGCGCGGCGACGAACGTCGCCTGGCGCAGGGCCTCGACGTGGCGCAGGCGCTCGCGGGTGGCGGCCAGCTCGTCGCGCTCCGCCTCGCCGGGGTCGACCTCGTCGATCTCGGCCAGCTCGAAGCGCAGCAGGTCGAGCTCGCGCTCGCGGGCGCCGGCGGCGTCCTGCAGCTCCTGGAGCCGGCGGCGGGCGTCGCGCTCGGCGGCGTAGGCCGCGGCGTGCGCGGCACGGCGCTCCAGGTGCCCGCTGCCGGCCTTGCCGCGCCCGTCGCAGAAGCCGTCCAGCAGCTCCATCTGGGCCGCCGGCGACAGCAGCCGGCGGGCCTCGTGCTGGCCGTGGAACGCGAGCAGGGCGGTGCCGACCTCGCGCAGGTCGGCGGCGGTCGCCGAGCGGCCGCCCAGGAACGCGCGCGAGCGGCCCTCCGCGGTCACCCGCCGGGCCAGGACCAGCTCCTCGGCGTCGGCCGGCAGCCGGTCGGCGATCTCGGCCGGCAGCTCGTCCGGGATCGTGAAGATCCCCTCGACCCAGGCCTCGGACGCGCCCGGCCGGACGATGCCGCTGCGCGGCTTGGCCCCGAGCAGCAGGTCCAGGGCATGGGCGAGCACGGTCTTGCCGGCGCCGGTCTCCCCCGTGACCACGTTGAGGCCCGGGACCAGCTCCAGCTCGGCCCGTTCGATCAGCAGCAGATTCTCGACGCGCAGCTCCAGCAGCACGCCGTGAGCGTGGCAGCGCGACAGGACGGATAGCCCGTTCCGCGCAGGTTCGCCACCGGATCGGCACGAAGCCGACGCCGTCCGCGCCCGCAGCCGCTCAGCCCGCCAGCCGCCCGAACTTCTCGCGCAGCCGCCGGTAGAAGCTCGAATCCGGCGTCTGGGCCAGCAGCGCGGCGTCGCGGCGGAAGCGGACCTGCATCGTCGCGTCGGCGGCCAGCAGGCCCCGCGGCCGGCCGTCGACGACCAGCTCGACCGGCGTCGAGGAGCCGTTGTGCAGCTCCAGCTCGCCGTCCGGCGCGACCACCAGCGCCCGCGCCGACAGGGTGTGCGGGGCGATGAACGAGACGGCGTAGCCCTCGACGCCCCACGCCAGCACCGGCCCGCCGTTGGCCAGGTTGTAGCCGGTGCTGCCGGCCGGGGTGGCGACGACCAGCCCGTCGCAGCGGACGTGGCCGACGTCCTCGCCGTCGATCTTGTAGCGCAGCGCCGCGACCCGGTCGCCGGAGCGGCGGTGGACGCTGACGTCGTTGATCGCGACGTGCGAGCTGCCGTCGGGCAGCGTCACCTCGAGCGCCGGCAGCGGCAGGACGTCGAACTCGCCGGCCAGCGCCCGCCGCAGCCCCTCCTCCTGCTCCTGCGGCTCGACGGTCGCGAGGAAGCCGATCTCGCCGAGGTTGACCGCGAACACCGGCACGTCGGTCAGCACCTGCCGGCGCAGGCCCTTGAGGATCGTGCCGTCGCCGCCGAGCACCACGCAGAGATCGGCGTCGGCCCGCCACGGCGCGTCGACGACGATCCCCGGCGCCGGCTCCAGGCCGTGCTTGGCCGTCTCCTCGACGTCGAACCACAGCTCCGCCCCGTCCCGCTCGGCGATCGTGCGCAGGGCGGCGAGCGCGTCGGCGGCCTGCGCCGGGCGACCGTGGGTCAGGACCGAGACGGTGCGTGCGGGTCCACGACCGCTCACGACGGATCCCCCGGCTCGGCCGCCAGCGCCAACGCCGCCAGGTCGTCGGTCCCGCCGCGCTCGCCCTCCGCCAGGTGCAGGAAGGTCTCGCGGTTGCCCTTCGGCCCCGGCAGCCCCGAGGGCGCCGCGGCCAGCACCGACCAGCCGCCCGCGCGGGCCGCCCCGGCGACGGTCTCGATCGCCTCGCGTCGCAGCGCCGGGTCGCGCACGACCCCGTCGCCGATCCGCGCCCGGCCGACCTCGAACTGCGGCTTGACCATCAGCAGCGCGTCGAAGCGCGGGGCGACCACCTCGCGCAGGGCGGGCAGCAGCTTGGTCAGCGAGATGAACGAGACGTCGGCCACCACGAGATCGGGAGCGTACGGGAGCAGGGCCGGCGTCAGGTGACGGGCGTTCTGGCGTTCGATCACGGTCACCCGCGGATCGCTGCGGATCGCCCACGCCAGCTCGCCGTAGGCGACGTCGACGGCGGCCACCGCGACCGCGCCCGACTGCAGCAGGCAATCGCTGAAGCCGCCGGTCGACGCGCCGACGTCGAGCGCGTGGCGCCCGGCGACCTCGATCTCCAGCCGCTCCAGCGCGTTGGCCAGCTTGATCCCCCCGCGCGACACGAACCGGGGCGGGGCGGCGGCCTCGACGGCGGTCCCCTCGTCGACCTGGGTGCCGGGCTTCAGGACGCCGGGACCGGACGGCCGGCCGTCGCCGATCCGCACGTCGCCGGCCAGGATCGCGGCCGCGGCCGCGGATCGCGACGGATACAGGCCACGCTGGTGCAGGAGCGTGTCGAGGCGGACCTTGGCCATCGGCCGGCACACCGTACTGCCTGGGGCCGGGCGAGCCGCAACAGGACGGTCACATGCGCTGTGATGCACCGCACACCGGAACAGGCGTTCGTGCCCCACCATGGGTCTTGTCGTGAGCAGCGCCCGCCTCATCTCCTTCCCCGCACACGGGGCGATCGAGTTCCTGCTCGGTCTGGCGTTGATGGCCGCACCGTTCGCCGTCGGGGCCGACCCCGCCGGGATCGTCGTCGGCTTCGGCCTGGGCGTGCTCGTCACCGGCGTCTCGCTGACGTCGATCGGTGCCGGTCCCCGCGGGACCACGACGTCGGTCACGGCGCACCAGGCGTACGACCAGGGCCTGTCCCTCGGTGGTGCCGGCGCCGCGCTGGTCCTCGCGATCGCCGGCCAGGGCGCCGTCGCGGTGTCGATCCTCGTGATCGCCGCGGCCCTCTTCACCCTCAGCATGGCGACCCGCTACAGCGCCCGCTGACCCAAGACTTCCCCCAGAGCACGAAACGCAACATCACATAGCTGGACCCACACAGCACTCTCCTCCCCGAAACGGCCCGCCTTGTGCGGGCCGTTTCACTTGGTGGGGCGGCACGCGCGAGGGCCCGGTCGATCGGACGCCCCCGCCACGGCCGCTCAGGACCGGGGCTGGTCGTCGACCTTGGCGTCGAGGCGGCCGTTCTCGTCGACCGTGACGCTGACGCCCAGGCGCGTGCCGCCGGCGGTCAGGACGCAGCGAATCGGCCGCTTGGTCGGGATCTCGACCGTCTTCGGGCAGGTCATGCCATCGGCCTTCTGCCCGACCTGCTGCTCGAGCACCGCCTTGGTCTGGGCCGCGATCACGCTGCCGATGGCGGTGCCGCCGACGGCCTTGACCTCGAACCGGGCCCGGTCGCCGTTGCGCTCGCTGACCTTGCCCTCCAGCCGCAGGACGGTGCCGCCGGGGTTCTTGCCGGTGCAGGAGACGGGCGTGCCGACCTTGGCCTCGATCTCGTCCCTGCAGCGGACGTCGGTCAGCGGGATCCCCTTCGCCTTGAACTGCGAGGCG
This sequence comes from Patulibacter medicamentivorans, assembly GCF_000240225.1. Classification (GTDB taxonomy): domain Bacteria; phylum Actinomycetota; class Thermoleophilia; order Solirubrobacterales; family Solirubrobacteraceae; genus Patulibacter; species Patulibacter medicamentivorans. Next base: position 5,124 of record NZ_AGUD01000120.1, on the reverse strand, counting down.
ATCGTCTTCTCGACCTCGCCGGTGTCCAGGGTCGACGTCCCGCAGGCGGTCAGGAGGGTCGCGCCGGCGGTCGCGAGCGCGATCGGGACGAGGGCGTGTGGGCGTCGGCGTCGGGACATGGGGCTCCTCGGAGGAACAGGGATGGCCCGGCCACGGTCGGTGGCCGGGTACGGGGCCGCATCGGGAGCGGACCCGGAAAGGGTGGCACGCGTCCCCCGCGCCACCCCGAGGGGACGGCGCGGCGGGCGCGACGGCCTCATGCCTCGGCCAGGACCCCGTCCGGCACGCCGAGCGCCGCGGCGACCCGCAGGGCGACGGCGCGACCGGTGTAGCCGACCTCGGCGTGCAGCAGCTTCGGCGCGCCGTGGGTGACGTAGCGGTCGGGCATCCCGATCCGGATCAGCTGGGTGGCGCCCGCGACGCCGGCCGCGGTGGTCAGGGCGATGCCGTGCTCCTCCGCCGCCTCGAAGACGGCCGAGCCGAAGCCTCCCGGCAGCACGCCCTCCTCGATCGTCACCAGCAGCTCGTGCTCGCGCGCGAGCGTCCGCACCAGGTCGACGTCGATCGGCTTGGCGAAGCGGCCGTCGGCGACGGTCGTCTCGATCCCGGCCTCGCGCAGCAGCCCCGCGGCCTGCAGGCCGACCTGGACGCCGCTGCCGTAGCCGAGGATCGCGACCCGGTCACCCTGGCGCAGGACCTCGCCCTTGCCGATCTCCTGGGTCAGCGCGACCTGCGGGAGCGGGACGCCGATGCCCTCGCCGCGCGGGTAGCGCAGGGCGAACGGGCCGTCGAAGGCGATCCCGGTGCGCAGCAGGTGGACCAGCTCGGCCTCGTCGCGCGGGGCCGCCACGATCATGTTCGGCAGCGCCCGCAGGTACGAGATGTCGAAGACGCCGTGGTGGGTCGGGCCGTCGTCGCCGACGAGCCCGGCGCGGTCCATCGCCAGCACCACGTCGAGCTCCTGGAGCGCGACGTCGTGGACGATCTGGTCGTAGGCGCGCTGCAGGAAGGTCGAGTAGATCGCCGCGACCGGCTTGAGGCCCTCGAGCGCCAGGCCGGACGCGAACAGCAGCGCCTGCTGCTCGGCGATCCCGACGTCGAAGTAGTGCTGCGGCTCGGCCTCCTGGAGCAGGTTCAGGCCGGTGCCGGAGTTCATCGCGGCGGTGATCCCGACGACCCGGCGGTCGGCGCGGACCTCCTCGACCATCCGCTCGCCGAAGACCTGGGTGTAGGTCGGCGGCTTCGGCGCGGCGTCGGGATCGGCGGGGACCTTCGGCGCCGGGGCGCCGCCGACGATGCTGCCGGGCTTGGCCGCGTGCCACTGCTCCATGCCCGCCAGGCCGCCGTCCTCGGCCGGCGCGAAGCCCTTGCCCTTGACGGTCTTGACGTGGACCACGACCGGGCGGTCGGCGGCGAACGCCTGCCGCAGCGCCCGCCGCAGGGCGCGCACGTCGTGGCCGTCGACGACCCCGACGTAGGCCCAGTCCAGCGACTCCCACAGCTCGCCCTCGGCGTTGAGCAGCTTCATCGAGCCCTTGACCGGCGGCCCGACGCGCTCCACCAGCCCGCCGACGCCCGGCAGGTCGGTCAGCGCCTCCTCGACCTTCTCGCGGCCGTGCCACAGCTTCGGCTTCAGCCGCACGCCCTGGAAGTAGCGGGAGAGCGCACCGACGTTGGGGCTGATCGACATCCCGTTGTCGTTCAGGATCACGACCAGCGGGGTGCCGAGGCCACCCGCCTGGTGCGCGGCCTCGAAGGCGACGCCGCCGGTCATCGCGCCGTCGCCGATCACGGCCACGACCCGGCCCGGGACGCCGTCGTCGCCGGCGCCGCGGGCCGAGACGTCGTGCTCCTTGAGCCGCATCCCCTCGCGCAGGCCGACGCCGTAGCCGATCGAGGTCGACGCGTGGCCGGCGCCCATGATGTCGTGCTCGGACTCGAAGATCGCGCAGAACGGCGCCAGGCCGTCGTACTTGCGGATCGTCGCCAGCTGGTCGCGGCGCCCGGTGAGGATCTTGTGCGGGTAGGCCTGGTGGCCGACGTCCCAGAGGATCTTGTCCCGCGGGCTGTCCATCAGCGAGTGCAGCGCGACCGCGATCTCGCAGGTGCCGAGATTGGCGCCGAAGTGCCCGCCGATCTCGCCGACCGTGTCGATGATGTGCTCGCGCACCTCCTGCGCGACCTGCTGCAGCTCCTCCTCGGAGAGGCCGTGCAGGTCCTGGGGGCGATCGATGCGGTCCAGCAGCCGGGTCATCGAGTCAGTTCGTCCTCGTGTGGAAGAAGGCGGTGAGGGTCCTGAGGTCGGGCGCGCCGGAGGGGTCGGCGTCGTCGAGGGCGCTCGCGGCGGCGGCGTGGTGACGCCGCGCCATCTCTCGCGCCCCCTGTAGACCGTACTCGGTCACGTACGTGCGCTTCCCGTGGCGCTCGTCGCTGCCCTGGGGCTTGCCGAGGTCCTGCTCGGTGCCCGTCACGTCGAGGATGTCGTCGACGATCTGGAACAGGACGCCGAGCTCGGCGGCGAACCGGCGGTAGGGCTCGGCCCGCTCGTCGTCGAGGCCGGCGAGCCGCACGACCCCGCCGACCGAGGCGCCGATCAGGCGGCCGGTCTTGAGGCCGTGGAGCACGCGCAGCCGCTCGCCGGCGTCGCCCTCCTCCCCCGCGCGGGCGCTCGATCCGATGCCCTTGACGTCGAGGAACTGGCCGCCGACCATCCCGTCGACCCCGGTCGCGTCGGCCAGCTCGGCGGCCGCGGCCAGGACCCGCTCGGCCGGGACGCCGCCGGCGCGCGCGCCGTCCCGCAGCAGCAGGTGGAAGGCCTCGGCGTAGAGCGCGTCGCCGGCCAGGATCGCGACGTCCTCGCCGTAGGCGACGTGGCAGGTGGGACGGCCGCGACGGAGGTCGTCGTCGTCCATCGCCGGCAGGTCGTCGTGGATCAGCGAGTAGGTGTGGATCAGCTCGATCGCCGCCGCCAGCGGCAGCACGTCGCGATCCTCCAGGCCGACGGCGCGCGCGGTCGCCAGCGCCAGCACCGGGCGGATCCGCTTGCCGCCGGCGAGCAGCGAGTAGCGCATCGCCTCCTCGAGGCCGGCGACGCCGGCGCTGCGGGCGGGGAAGCGCAGCTGCTCCAGGTAGCGCTCGATGGTGTCGCGCAGGTGATCCGGGTAGACCGGGACCGCCGTCGCCGGGGACGAGGTGCTCACTGGCCACCGCCCCCGCTCTCGCGCACCAGCCGGTCGAAGGCCGCGCCCGCCTCGCCCGCGGTGATCGCGGCCTGCTCGGCGGCGGTGACCTGCTGGTCGGGCTCGGCCGCGTCGTCGGCGACCCGGCCGAGGGCGTGCTCCAGCCGGGCCAGCTGGATCTGGAAGTCGCGATCGGCGTCGTCGGCCACCCCCACAGTGTGAAGGATCGGCTGGCCCGTGGGTGGGGTGACCGTCACGCCCCCGTCGCCAGCCCCGATCCGGGCGCGTGCTAGGCCGACGTGGCCGGTGGATCGCTGGCGGCGCGGTCGCGGAGGACCGCGGCGAGGATCCCGTTGACGAACTTCGGCGCGTCGCTGCCGCAGAACCGCTTGGCCGTCTCGACCGCCTCGGAGATCGCGCCCTCCGGCGGGATCGGCGTCTCGCCGGGAACGACGTCGGGGTGGAGCATCTCGAGCAGCGCGACCCGCATGATCGAGCGCTCCAGCGGCGCGATCCGCTCGATCGTCCAGCCCTTGGCGTACTGGCCGATCAGGGCGTCCAGCTCCTCCTGGTGATCGGTCGTCGCGTGCGCGAGGGAGCGCGTGAACATCGCGGTCCCCTGCTCGAACAGCTCGTGCAGCGGCCGTCCGGTCAGATCGTGCTGATAGACGGTGAAGACGGCCTCGCGCCGCTGCTCGCTCCGACGGGACATGCAGCGGGGAAGCGTACGGGACCCCGTCACCCGATGGCGCCCGCCCGTGCCACGCGGCGCCCGCGCAGGCCCGCGCGAGCCCGTCCGCCCGCCGCCGGACCTCAGCGGCTCCCGCCGTCGATCCCGTTGAGCGCGTCGACGACCCGCATCAGGTCGCCGCGCCGGTAGAAGTTCACCGCCACCAGGTTCGGCGTCCGGTGGCGGATCGCGGCGCATGCCCGCGCCCGCGCGAGCAGCGGCCCGTAGGCGTTGACCGTCGCGGCCTGGGTCGGCTGCGGCAGCGGGTCGGTCGAGATCCAGTGGTTCAGCAGCAGCAGCGGCGCGCTCGACGGGCCGCGGTTGGGCACGCAGCTGGCGGGCCGGCGGGCCGGGTCGGTCAGCTGCCCGACCCGGCCGAAGGCGTAGGGCGTCTCCTGCAGCGCGCGGGCGTAGGCCGGGCGGTACCACGGCGCTCCGCCGGCGCGCTCCTCGGCCAGCAGGACCAGCCGCTGGTCGCTGGCGATCATCTGGCGCAGCGTCGGCCAGCGGCCGTCGACCGGGCCGCGGTAGACGTGCCGCTCGAGGCCGGCCCGGCGGACCGCGGCGACGAAGTCGGCCGGCGTGATCGCGTCCTGGTTGACGACCACGACGACCTCGCCCGGGTTGGCGACCAGGAACCGCCGCAGCTGGCCGAGCACGTCGTCGAGCTTGGTCGCGCCCAGCTCGCAGAAGGTGTGGCAGAGGTAGATCCCCCGCTCGCCCCGGCCCTTGAACCCGAGCCGCGCCCGGATCCGCAGCGCGGCGTCGACCGCCTCCGGCCCGATCCCGTCGCGGCCGGCCGTCTCGCGCGCCGCGGCGTCGTCGATCACGGTCCGGATCCGGCCGTTGGGCAGCCGGTCGGCGTAGTGGGTGTCGATCAGCAGGCCGCGGACGCCATCGCGCAGCTGCTCGGGGATCGGGCGGTCCTGCTCGGCCGAGTACCAGCCGGGCAGCGGGACCGACATCGAGTTGTGGGTCGCCGGCAGGGCGACCTCGTTCAGCGGCCGGTCGCAGAGCTCCTCGTGGCCGTTGCAGAGCCCCGACCCGGGCGGCGGCGTGCCGGTGCCGCCGGAGGCCGCGAAGGCGCCGGTCGCCAGCGCGATCGCCGCGGCGGCCAGCGCGGGCGCGAGCAGCCGCCTGGCGCGGCGGTGCGACGGCCGGTCGCGACTGGCCTCTTGAGCGTCCGGCGCGGCCTCCGCGGTCGCCGCGCCGATC
>NZ_AGUD01000121.1 GCF_000240225.1 Patulibacter medicamentivorans | reverse complement strand
GGCCCGCCGGATCGCGCAGGGCGCCTACGCGCCGCGTCCGGCGGCGGTCGTCCAGGCCCGCGGCGCGGCCGACGTCGCCGCGGTGCTGCGCTGGGGCGCCGAGCGCGACGTCCGGATCGTGCCCCGCAGCGGCGGCCACGGCTTCGCGGGCTGGTCGGGCGGGGATCCCAGCAGCGTCGTCGTCGACCTCTCGCGGCTGCGCCACGTCGGCGTCAGCGGCGGCCGGGCGGTGGTCGGCGCCGGCGCCCAGCTGATCGACGTCTACGCCGGGCTGGCGCGGCGTGGCCTGACGCTCCCGGCCGGCACCTGCCCGTCGGTCGGCTTCGGCGGGCTGGTCCTCGGCGGTGGGGTCGGGCCGTCGGTGCGCGGCCTCGGGCTGACCTGCGACCGGCTGCGCTCGGCCCGCGTGGCGACGGCCACCGGGACGCTGAGGACGATCGACCGCGCCAGCGACGAGGACCTGCTGTGGGCGCTGCGGGGCGGCGGGGGCGGGCAGTTCGCGGTCCTGCTCGAGGCTCGGCTGGAGCCGGCCGCCGTGCGACGCAGCGCCTGGTTCGCGGTCTCGTGGCCGTGGGCGGCGGCCGAGGAGGCGCTGGCGGCCTGGCAGGCGCTCGTGCCGGCGGCCGACCCGCGGCTGTCGAGCACGTTCTCGCTGCTGCGGGGAACCGCGCCGGTGGTGCGGGCGATCGGCCAGTGGCTCGACGACGACGTGGCCGCGCTGCGGCGGGCGATCGCGCCGCTGACCCGGATCGCCGGCGCGCGGCTCTCCGCCGGCGCCGCGGCGCACCTGACCAACCAGCTGCGCTGGGCCGGCTGCCTGGGCCGACCGCTGGCGGCCTGCCACACGGCCGGGACGCGGCCCGGTGGCCGGATGCCGCGCGAGACCTGGGCCGGCACCAGCGATTACCTGGCACGGCCGCTCGACGCCGCGGGGCGGCGGATCCTGACCGCTCGCCTGGCGGCCCGTCGCGGCGGTTCGGGGGCGATCATCCTCGACGCGCTCGGGGGCGCGGTCCGCGACGCCGGCGATCCCGGGGCCTTCCCGCACCGCGACGCGATCGTCCAGGTCCAGCACTACGCGCAACCCGGCAGCGGCGGGCTGACGGGCGCCCGGGCGTGGGTCCGCGGCAACCGCCGGGCGCTGCGCGGGCGGACGACCGGCCAGGCGTACGTCAACTACCCCGACCCGGCGCTGCCGGGGTACCGGCGGGCCTACTACGGCGCCAGCCTCGAGCGGCTGCGGGCCGTCCGGCGGCGGGTCGACCCCGACCGGCGGCTGCGGTTCGCGCAGGACGTCGGCTGAGCGCGGCGGCGATCTGGGACGACGGGCGGGAGCCGACGCGACCGGCCGGCGATCCCGGGACCACGCGCGTGGGCATGCGGTCGGTGCCGGTCGGGAGGCGGGCGGACCGCAGAGACAGCGAAGGCGTCCGCGGGCTTCTACGGAGCCCGGTCGGGCACCGCCTACGGTCGCCAGCCGACGGGCGGCCTCCGATGCTCTGGAGACGAACGGAAACCGCTGCGTGAACGGCACGCGGATCACGGACACGACACCGTTCGCAGAAAGGGCACCACCATGCACAGGATCAATCGACGCAAGCGGCTCGTCGCGTTCATCGCCGTCGCCGCACTGGCGATCGCCGGCGCCGCGGTCGCGTTCTGGACCGGTTCGGGCAGCGGCTCGGGCGAGGCGCAGGTCGGGACCAGCGGCACCGTCACGGTGACCGGCACGATTCAACAGGGGATCGCCCCCGGCACCAACCGCGACGTCAGCTTCACCGCCGCGAACGCGACCGACTCGCCGATCCAGGTGACGACGGTCCGGCTGGTCTCGGTCCAGGCCGACGCCGAGCACTCGGCGTGCACCACCGACGACTTCACGATGGAGAACGTCACCGAGAACCACGAGGTGCCGGCGAACGCGACCGCCGAGGCGCTGCCGAACGCCGGCACGCTGGTGTTCCGCAACACCGCCGAGAACCAGGACGCCTGCAAGGGCGCCACGCTGACGCTGACGCTGGCGAGCAGCTAGCGCGCCCCCTCCGAGCCGCTCGACAACGGGCGGGACCACGGTCCCGCCCCGCCGAGCGCGTCCGATCCCGGATCGACGCCGTGCGACCCCTCCACCCTCACCACCGCCGCGGACGCCTGGGCGCGACGACGATCGCGTTCACGGCGCTCGCCACGACCGGGCTCGCCGCGGCCGCCGGCCTCGGCGCGATCGGCACCGGCACCCGCTCGGGGTCGCACGCGCCGCACGTCGCGGCGAAGCCGGGCAGCCTGCGGATCGCGGTCGCTCCCGCGTCGCGGACCGCGGCCGCGGGAAGCTCGGCGAGCTACCGGGTGGCGATCCTCCGCGCTCCGGCTCTCCGGCGCCGGCCCTCGCTCGTCCGCCTGCGGCTGGCGAGCCCGCTACCGGCCGGCGTGGTCGCCCGCTGGCGACCTGCGGCCACCCGCGGCAGCCGCGCGACGCTCGTCCTCCGCGCGGCGCCGACCGCCCGCGCGGGTCTGCATCGACTGCGGATCGTCGCGGTCGGCCACACCGGCCCGCTCTTCCCCGGCGACCCCCGCCGCACCCATCGCGCCGCGGCCTCGATCGCGCTGCGCGTCCGCCGTCCGATCGTCCGCCGGTTCTCGATCTCCGGCCATGTCGACCGCCCGCTCGCCCCCGGCGTGGCGGTGCCGATCGACCTGCGGCTGACGAACCCCCATCGCTTCCCGCTCCACGTGCAACGGCTCGCCGTCCGTGTCGTGGCCGTCCGCGCCCCCGGCGCGAGCGCCGGCCGCTCCTGTGGACTCGAGGACTTCGCGGTGCTCGACGCCGGCCCGGTGGCCGCGCCGCTGCCCGCACGCTCCACGCGCAGCCTCTCGGCGCTCCGGGTCCCGCCCGAGCAGCGGCCGCGGATCGAGATGCGCGACACCACCTACGACCAGGACGGCTGCCAACGCGCGACGCTCGAGTTGCGCTTCACCGGCGTGGCGACCGGAGGCTCGCGATGATCCGCCTGAACCGTCCTCGGCGCCTGCTCGCGATCGCGGCCGTGGCGACCCTCGCCCTCGGTGGCGGCGCGGCCGCGTTCTGGACCGGCGCCGGCGGCGGCGGGGCCGAGGCCAGCGTCGGCGATCCCCAGCCTCTGAGCCTCGGGGCGGGCTCCCCGACCGCGCAGCTCTACCCGGGCGGCAGCGCCACCGTCTCGGTGGTCGCGAGCAACCCGAACCCCTACGTCGTCCGGATCGGGCACCTCGTGCTCGACGACGGCAGCGGCAGCGGCGGGTTCGACGTCGACGCCGGCCACGCCGGCTGCGACCTGACGACGCTCTCGTTCGCCGATCAGGACCACGACGGCGCCGGCTGGTCCGTGCCGCCGCGCACGGGCACGGTCGACGGCAGCCTGCGGATCGATCTGCCGGGCGCGCTGGCGATGGGGCAGGACGCTGCGAACGCCTGCCAGGGCGCCACCTTCACGATCCACCTGGAGGCGACCGCATGATCCGCAGGATCGACCGTCGGCGCGGGTTGGCCCTCGCGCTCGCGGCCCTCGCGCTGCTCGCCGTCGTGGCGACCGCTGCGCGCGCCTACTGGACCGGCTTCGGCGATCCGGTGCGGGGCCCGGGCGTGGCCGGCGCCGCGACCGTCGGCAGCGGCGCGCCGCCGACCGTCAGCGCCGACGAGAACCATGCCGCGACCCTCGACTGGGGCGCCAGCACGGTCTCCAACGGCCTGCCGGTCCGCGGCTATGCGATCCGCCGCTACGACGCGACGACGGGCGCCGAGGCCACGGTCGGCGGCGCGTGCTCGGGGACGGTGACGGCCCGGACCTGCACCGAGGCCGCCGTGCCGGTCGGCAGCTGGCGCTACACGGTGACGCCGCTCTTCGGCGACCACTGGCGCGGCGCCGAGAGCAGCCGCAGCGGCACGGTGACCGTCGGCACGGCGTTCCTGACGCTCGACGAGACGGTCTTCGGGGTGACGCTCCCGAAGACGGTCACCGGGTCGGTGACCGGGTTCCTGCCGCTGGAGCCGCTGACGTACAGCATCGACAGCACCACGATCAGCGGGACGCCGCTGCTGGCGGGCCTCAACGGCGGCGCGACGGTCGCGCTCGCGGTCCCGGCCCTGCCCGACGGACCGCACACCGTGCGCGTCCACGGCAGCCTCTCCGGCCTCTCGGCGCGGGCCGCGATCCTGGTCGACACCAGCCCGCCGGTGCTGACCGCGTCCGTCAGCCCGACGCCGAACGCCGCCGGCTGGAACCGGACGCCGGTCGAGGTCAGCGGCAGCGCCGACGACGGCACCGGGTCGGGGCTGGCGTTCGTCAAGGGGACGACCGACGGCAGCGATCCGCGCACGTCGCCGACCGCGCAGCTGTACGCCGGGGTGCCGCTCGCGCTCGACGCGACGACGACGATCCGCTACTACGGCGTCGACCTGGCCGGGAACGAGACGGCGGTCCAGACCCTGCCGGTGAAGATCGACGCGATCCCGCCGTCGTTCCTTCCCGAGATGGTCGAGGTGACCGGCGGAGCGACCGTGATCCTCGGCGATCCGCCGGTCTCCTACTACCGCGGCGCCGCGGCCGGGTCGTTCCGCTTCAGGATCACCGCGACCGACCAGGGCGGCTCGGGGCCCGCGACGATCGGCACCTCGGCGCTGATCGCCCCCGGCACCGGCTTCACGCACCAGCCCGGGATCGCATCGCTCGACGGCAACGTGGCGCTGACCTATCCCTTCAGCTGGGTCGCCGGCACGACCAGCTCGCCGACCGGCAACGTGACGGTGACCGACGTCGCCGGCAACTCCAGCACCGGCGGCGGGGTGCTCTACGACGACTCGACGCCCCCGTCGGGCGGGTCGGTGAGCGCGACCGGCCTGCGGGACGGCGGCTACTCCGCCTCGACCACGATCCACCTGACGCTCGACCACGGCCAGGACGGCCAGTCCGGGATCGCCTCCAGCGGCCTCCGGCTGCTGCGGGCCGAGGCGCCGCTGGCGTCCCCCGACGGCGTCTCCGACGGCAGTTGCGGCAGCTACGGCGCCTACGCGGAGATCGCCCAGGATCCGCCGAGCGTCACGACCGACGACGTGCCCGACGACGGCCGTTGCTACCGCTACGCCTACGAGGTGCCGGACCGGGTCGGGAACGTCGCGACCTTCGTCGGCGACGAGGTCAAGGTCCAGACCGCGGCCGCCGCGTCGCTGGCGCCGAGCGACGTGCAGCTGACCCCGGTCACCGGCGTCAGCGCGCAACTGGTCTCGGGCACCACGCTCTACTACCGGCCGAGCGCGGTGGGCAGCTTCGCCGTCACCGCGTCGAGCAGCGACTCGACCTCGGGGGTGGCCGGGGTCGCGTTCCCCGCGATCGACGGGTTCGGCGGCGGGGGCACGGCGACGACGCCGACCAGCGGGACGACCTTCCGGACGATCTACGACTGGTCCTCCAACGGCGCTGGCCCGACGCCGGTCAGCTCGGCGATCACCGCGACCGACCACGCCGGCTTCGATCGGACCACCTCCGACGCCTTCCGGGTGGTCGCCGACGACGCCGGCCCGGCTCATGACCTGCAGCTGGCGGCCGCCACCAGCGCGATCCTCTCGGGGACCACGCTCTACTACAACGGCAACGTCGCCGGCTCGTTCCGGATCGTCGACGCGCTGACCGACGCCGGCGTCGGACCGGCCTCGGTCGCGTACCCGGCGATCGGGCTCAGCGGCTGGACCCACGCCGCCCAGACGGTCACCACCCCGAGCGGCGGCCCCTACACCTCGAGCACGTTCTCGTGGACCACGGGCGCGACCCCGGTGCCGAACTACGCGATCGTCGGCAAGGACCGCCTCGGGACCAGCACCACGTCGTCGCTGGCGCTGGTCAGCGACCGCGCCGCTCCGACCGGCGGCAGCATCACCTACGCCAACGGGACGGTGTCGACGCCGTCGGTGCCGATCGCGGTCGCCGCCGGCAGCGATCCGCTGTCCGGGATCGACGCGTCGACCGCGGCGATCGAGCGCGACCAGGCGACGCTGTCGGGCAGCACCTGCGGCACCTTCGCCAACACCTGGTCGACGACCGTGACCCTGGCCGGCGGGGCGGACACCTCGGTGGTCAACGGCCGCTGCTACCGCTACCGATACCGGATCAGCGACCGCGTCGGCAACCGCGCGAGCTACACCTCGGCCAACGTCGTCAAGGTCGACACCCGCCCGCGGGTGATCGCGATCGCCTCGTTCCAGGCCGGTGGCGCGAGCGGCAACGGCAAGCTCGAGGTCGGCGACCGCCTGGTGCTGACCTTCGACCAGCGGATCGCCACGTCGAGCGTGCCCTCGTCGTTCAGCGGCGCGACCGAGCAGCGGCACCTGCTCGGCCCGGTCCAGCTGACGATCCCGGGGATCACCAACGGCGCGGTCGACACCGGCAGCCCGTACTACCTGGTCGGCTTCGCCGGCCTCGGCTGGGACACCGCGACCTTCGGCGGGACCGTCGCGGTCGCCGACGCCGGCGCGGGCTCCACCGTCACGGTGACGGTGACCAGCCTGACCGACGACCCGACGGCGGCGTCCAACGGCACCCTGCAGTTCTCGCCGGCGACGACGATCACCGGCACCGATGGCGCCGCGGCCACGGGCACCTTCGTCACGTCGAGCTCGTTCCAGCTCTTCTGAGCCCGCAGGACGCGACGACGGCCGCCCAGGAGGGCGGCCGTCGGTCCTCAGCGGGGAGCTTGGGACAAACTTCGAACCCCGCGACGGCCTCGACCGCAGTCGAGCGGCTGATCGACCACCTGCGTCGCGAGATCAACGGCCACGGCCGGTGATCTCTCGGTCCCCCCGCAGATAGTTTCAAGATCAATTATCTGACGGATCGTGGTTCTGGTCAAGAGCAGCACGTCGCTGCTTGTAGTACAACTGCGCCGCCGCGCTAACTGCGGACACGCCGCGCTCCTCAGTGAGGGCTGCGAATCGCCTGGCTGATGGTCGGAGCAGGTTCGCGGGTGAGCGGGGCTTGCACGGCTTCGTAGAGACCATTTCGCTGTGCGGTATTGCGGCCGGCCCCGATGTCCTGCCGGTGGTTAAGGGACGGTAGCCGGTGTCTCAGGGTAGGCAGAACCTCCCCTCGGAGGCCTACCCGGCGCGTCTCTGAGAGATGGCGGGAGCGTCGTACCCATCCGGATCCACTCCCATGCGGGTTGCCAACTCCCGCTGTACCGCGGCGGCGTCGCCATCGACCTCAAACCGGACGTGACGGAGATGCTTCGAGAGGCCGTCGAATGGCGGTCGAAGCGGAGATGGGTCAGGACTGGCGTCCACGATTCCCATCGCAAAATCCAGCCGCTCCAGGCGCGTCAGGTGTCGCAGAAACGTCAAGTCAAGTGCGACAGGTGGCAAGTCATGGACACCTCCGACGACCAGCATGAGCGAGCGAAGGTCGGGCACGGCCGACCAGTCGAGTGCCGCAACGACGTCCTTCAACATCGTGCTCGGCACGGAGGGATCATCCACGCCAATCGTCAGCGAGCGGAGCGTCGGCGAGAATGCAACACCGTTCGCGGGATGGCTAGCGACGTCATAGAGGATCAGCGACTCCAACGCCGGGACTCGGGCAAGCGCTTGGAGATCGACACTCCGGCAGCCCTGAAGGCTGACTGAGGTCAGCCTAGGGAGCATGCCGAGGACCGACAGATCGACAGCGGCCGGTCCGTGGATTTCGAGATGCTCCAGATCGACGAAGGTCGAGAGCGCCGCGAGGTCCACGTCGTCCGACGCCAAGCGCCGCAGAGCGAGACGTCGCACGATCCGGCGTCCGGGGCCATCGATTCCGGCCAGCGTGCTGGAGATCGAGTAGGCCCCTTCCAGACCGTCCTTCTTCAACTTTCCCGTCATCCGACTCCAATACAGCGCTTGGTTCGTGTGAAGTGCGCCGAGGCGTATCGACCGTAGCCGAAGAGCACCAGAAGCGACTGGCCCCGAAGGAGTCGCGTGCAGTATTCCGGACGCTCGGGGCGAATCGAGTGGATCTTGTTTCCCAAGAGCTGTCCGCCCTCTCGGCCGTGCCCCCAATGCGCGATGAGGGCCTCCTCCACGTTGTGTGCTTCTTCGCTGGTCAGATGCGGCAGCTTCAGCGTTGTCAGGCCGAAGCGGCGGTACTCGGGATGCTTGCTGCAGCGGCTTCGCAGCGAGCGCGAGATGCCGACGTAGCGCACGCTCGCATCGGGTGGCGGCGCCGGTGACCAGTACACGACATACCCGGAGGACTTGCTCCAACGACCCTCAAGCTTTCTCGCGTCGCGGCAGTGCGTCTCCGGCACCGTCTGGCGCCGGCTCCGCGCCTTCGCCCACTTCCGTGCGTCGGCACGCTGCTTCTGCACGCTCAGGTCGTTGAGGTGGCGGTAGGAGGCTTGGAGTGCGGGGCTGATGGCGTCCTTGCCGGCTTGGCCGACCTTGCCCGCGCGGTCGCAGGGGTCGCCGTAGAGGCGGATCTGGGTGTCGATCGCGGGTTGGAGTGCGCGGAACAGCTTTCGCGCGCGAGCGACGCTGCGTCGAATGGTCGTGTTGCGTCCCGCGGGTGCGCTGGCGGCGCGGCTGATCGCTGCGCGTGCGGCGTCGAACGCGGTCCGCGCTTGGCTGTTGAACATCCCGGGCGTCGGGCGGGCGTCGCAGCCGGTGCTCTCGGGGAAGACGAGCGATCCGACCAAGGCGAGGATGGCGCTCCTGCCCACGCCCTTCACGAGGCCCCGGAGTACGGGGCGAAGAACCGGTGCCGTCTTCGGCGCGTTGGCCAACAGCTTGCCGGCGTTCTCGACCTTGTCCAGTCCTTGGAGCTTCCACAACTCCTGTTCGGTGAGGAACCGCGGTGTGGCTCGCCGCTCGCCGGGCACGCCCTGCTCCCCGTCGGCCTGCTCAGGTGGGGCGAACACCCCACTGGTGTCGTCCAGCTCGACCAGCGCGACCGGCCGGTCGGTGTCGATGCCGTCCTTGGCGGGGTGGAAGGTGATCGCTCGCGATCGGGACTTGCGAAAGCGGCTTTCCTTCGTGGTCGCCGCGCGTGCCGAGGCGACGCGGATGCGGGCGAACCGGGCGGTCGCTGGTGCTAGCGGCGCGTCAGTGGTCGGCGCTGGGTAGTAGCGGACCATGTAGAGCCGGATCCGTCCCGATCCGGGCTGTGGGTCGCGCGAGGGCGTGAACAGCACGCGAACCGACCCGTCGTTGCGGACGGTGTAGGTCGGGGCCGGTCCGATCGGTCGCGGTGCCCCGCGGTCGATCTTGAGCTGCGGCCCGACGGTGAACGAGCGCTGGTTGCCTGCCCGATCAGTGACCTGGAGGCGCAGGCGGTAGCGGCCGTCGCGGTCCAGGCGCGAGAGGTCGACCGGGACGGTCGAGGAGGTGGTCTTGCAGCCACGGTCGCAGGGCGGGGTGGCGGTCCCGAGGTCGATGGTGCGACCGGAGCCGACGCGTTGGGCGCTGAGCGCGACCCGGGCGACGCCGGAGTGGCTGTCGCTGGCGCGGACGGTGACGGGGATGGTGTCGCGGCGGTTGGTCCACTTCCGCGACACCGTGTTGAGTTGTCCGCCGATCGACCCGCTTGACGGCTTCGTGATGTCGCGCCGCACGACCAGGGTCTTGACGGTCTGGTTGCCGGCGTAGTCCCAGACGGTGACGATGTAGGTGCGGTCCTTGGTCGAACTGTCGGTCGCGCGATCGGTCGCCGACGCCGTAGCGGTCGCTGGGCAGACCAGGCCACCGCGGCCCGCGGTGCGGTGCAGCGGGTCACAGGTGATCGTGGCGTCACCAAGCGTGCGGGTCGACGTGCCGAGCTTGAACTGGGTACGGATCCGCTGGATGCCCGAGGAGGGATCGGTGGCGGTCGTGGTGAGCTTCTGCGGGCGACGCTTGTTGACCCAGCCATCGTCGATCGGCGGCGACGAGGCGACGTCGACGGTCGGCTGGTCGGGGTCGTCCAGCGTCAGGTCGATCGTGCCGACACGGCTGAACGTGCCGGTCCCGGACGGAATGTTCGGGCAGGCGTAGACGCCGGATCCGGGCGGGTTGGGGTGGCAGACGGTGAACAGCCACGCCTCGACCGTGGTGCCCGGCCCGGTCGGGGTCAGCGTCGTGGTCGGCAGCGAATAGGTCGTAGCGGGGCTGGACTGGCCGTAGGCAGGCCCGAAGTCCTTCCGCGCATCCGCCCCCGGACCGCCATAGATCCGGACCCGGAAGTACTGGTCATCGTCCTCGTTGCGGTACCTGAGCGTCGAGAACACGCCGCGGGTGATCGTCGACGCGCCCGGGACCTGCCAGCGCAGGATCGTGGCCGGACCACCAAGCTGACTCGACGGGTTGCCGTTGTCGTAGACCCGGCCACCGGTTGGCGCGATGACGAGGCCGCGGCCCTGCGAGGCGCCGCCCAAGGACGCCTGGTACCACGGACCAGGGCCACCGGGAGCGGGCTGCTCGTTGACCGTCCAGTTCTCGTAACCGGTGGCGGCTTGGCCCTGCCAGTCGTAGCTCGCGGTCCACGGACGCGCCTCAGCCGCTCCGGTGCTGAGCCCCGTGAGGATCAGTGCCAGGAGCGCAGTCGTGGCGAGGCGACCAGACATGGGCGGGCGTGCCATCGCCGATCAGCGAGCGCGCTTGACCGCCACGGCCGCTTTGCCGCTCGCGGCCTTGGTTGCCTTGTCCTTGACCGACAAGCCGACCACGACCGCACCACCAGAGCGCAAGAGCCGCGTGACCTGCGAGCCCTTGAGCTTGACCCGAACGGTGGCGCTGCGACCACGCCCCACGATGGTGCGCGTGGATCCGAGTCGCTTGCCGTTGCGGGAGACGTTCACGGTCGTGGTGCATCGCACCGCGGTCTCGGCACCGCACGACACGGGCACCCTGAGCACCCGGTCCTTCCCCACAGCGACCTTGCTGGTCGTCACCCAGAGCCGCGGCGACGGCTCACCCTGCACCCCCAGGCGCGTCAACCGACCGCTCGTGGTGACGATGTCGCAATCCAACGCGACGGTGTCCTCTCCGGCGGCGGTCACGGTGTCGGTGCCGGTGCCGCAGAGGGCTTGGCTGCCGCCGAGACCGGCGTTCTTGACGATCTTCGGCAGCACGATGGCGTCGTTGCCGGCCGCGCCATCCAGCGTCACGGGCAGGTTCGCCGCTGCGGTCAGTCGGTCGGCCTTGACGGTCCCGATCACCGTCTCCACATCCGAACGCACGTCGTCACCCTCGCCGGCCTGACCATCATCCGCGGCGGTGCCGATCGAGACGGTCACCGGGCTGGTGCGGGTCGCGTAGGTGACGGTGTCGCTGCCTTCCGCCCCGGTCAGGACATCCGGGCCACCGGCACCATGGAGCAGATCATCACCGTCGCCGCCGTCCAAGAGATCCGCACCGGGACCACCAGCCAGGCGATCGTTCCCGGAGCCGCCGTGCAACTCGACCGGCGCATCCCCAGCGCTCAGCGCGTCGTCGGCCGGGGACCCGATCACGACCTCGATATCCCCACCGACGTTGTCGCCCTCACCGGGCGTCCCGTCATCGGCCAGACCGTTCAGCGACACGCTCACGCCTTGGAGGGCGTCGTCGTAGGAGACCGTGTCCCGACCACCACCATCCATGACCTGGTCGCCGCCCGTCCCGCCGGCGAGCTGGTCGTCCCCTTCGCCACCGTCCAAGCTGTCGGCGCCACCGTAACCGTTCAGCACGTCGCTCCCAGGACCGCCAGTCAGGGTGCCGGACTGCTCGTCACCCTCGAGCTGATCATCGCCCTCGCCACCATCCAAGAGATCGCCGCCCGAGGTCGACTGCAACAGATCGCCGCCCGACCCACCCACGACCTGATCGGTCCCGCCGCCACCGTCGAGATCATCGGCATCACCGCCACCATCGAGTCGGTCGCTGCCTTCATCGCCAGTGACGCGATCCTGGCCCGCACCGCCCGTCAGGACATCGTCGCCATCCGAGCCCGTCAGCTGGTCATTGCCGTCCGCGCCATCCAGCGTGTCGTTCCCCGGACCACCGTCAGCCTGATCATCACCCGCACCGGCCGTGACGACGTCGGCACCGAGATCTCCGTCGATCGTGTCATCACCGGCTCCGGCGTCGATCTGGTCCTGACCGGTGCCCGCCAGCAGCTGGTCATCCCCGTCGCCCCCGACAAGCTGGTCGTTGCCAGCACCAGCGTCAAGCGTGTCGTTCCCAGGGCCACCATCCAGCAGGTCATCCGACGCGCCGGTGGAGACCTGGTCGTTGCCCGCCCCGGCATGGACCTCGACCGACAGGCCGACATCCCCGACACTAGTTGTAAGGGCTAGGGACGTTGTTCCGGTCAGGTGCCGGGT
>NZ_AGUD01000122.1 GCF_000240225.1 Patulibacter medicamentivorans | reverse complement strand
GGTGGCGGCGCCGGCGACGGCCGGCAGCGTCGCGGTCGACGCGACCGCGATCCCGGCGCCGGCCGCGGCGGCGGCGCCGACGACCTGGCGGCGGGAGAGCGCGTGCCGGGGCTCGTGCTCGTCGGTCGGGGTCGGGGCAGGGGCGGATGGCGCGCTCGGGGCGCTGCCGCGGAGGGGCTCGACGGGGAAGGCGTCTGCTCGATCGTGCATGGAGCGGTTCCGGTTCGAAGGGGCGGCTAGCGGTGGCTGCCGGGCTTGGGCGCGATCAGGACGCTCTGGCGGACCGTCACGGTGCGGCCGTCGGCGTAGCGGGTGGTCACGACCATCGTGGTCTTCAGGCGCGTCCGGCGGCCGACGGCGGCGCGGCCGGCGCTGGAGGGCGAGACGAACAGCGCGCTGACGCCCTGCGGCAGGCGCACCTTGCGGTGGCGGGTGATCTTGCGGGTGACGATCCGGGTCCGCTTGCGGCTGAGCGTCTTGCGCACACGCGACTGGGCGTAGAGCTCGACCTGGGCGGCCTCGGGCAGCGTGATCCGGACCCGGATCCCGCGCGAGCGGAAGCGGACCGGGTTGACTCGCGGCTGGATCTGGAGCCGCGGCGGGGTCGCCGGGCGGATCTCGCCGGACGGCGGCTGCGGGGTGCCGCCACCGCCACCGCCGTCGGGCGGGTTGACGACCGGCGGGTCGGGGTCGCCGGGGCGGACGGTCAGGTCCGCCAGGTCGTAGGGCAGGACGTAGGTCGACAGCTTCCCGGTCCAGCCGATGGTCAGCGGCGACTCGGTGACGTATCCCGGGTCCTCGGGCAGCGCGCCGATCGAGTAGGCGCTGCGCCAGGCGACGGTCATGAAGGGCATCGGTCAGGCTCCGATCAGTGCGGCCGGTACTCGGCCGGCAGCGCGGCTTCGTGGGCTTCGGGGTCGTTGGTCAGCAGCGGGTCGGTCTCGGTCTCGGCCTCGGCGGTCTTCTCGGGGCTCAGCCGCTTGGCCTTCGGCGTGATCGCGACCGTCGGGTCCGGCGGCGCGGCGCGGTGGTGCTCGGGGTAGGCGGCCTGGTAGTCGATCGCGGCCTGGATGATCTGCGGCTCGCTGAAGCGCGGGCCCCAGAACTGGACCGAGAACGGCAGGTGGTCGGCGTCGCTCCCGTAGCCGACCGGGAACGAGACCATCGGCCAGCCGAGGGCGTTGGGCACCTGGTAGTAGGTGCGGTAGCGCAGCGCGTGGGTGCTGGACCCGTCGCGGCGCGTGATCTTGGAGCCGAAGTTCATGACCAGCATGAAGTCGACCCCGGCCTCGTCCAGCGCCTGCTGGTAGTTGGCGGCGGTCTGACGGCGGCGGCGCTCGCCCTCGCGGCGGGCGCCGGAGCTGACGCCGCCGTAGAGGGCGGTCGCCGCCTCGAAGGTCAGCGGGACGCCCGAGCTGGCGGGCACGCCACCGGCGCGGCGCCCGTAGTTGCTGAGCAGGGCGCTCTTCTGGGTCTCCGGCTTGTCGGCCGCGAACGCGCCGACCGCCTCGGCGTAGCCGATCTCGTAGAGGTTCGGGTAGCGGACCGCCGACGACGGGCTGACGTTCGTCCCGTCGACGCGCTCGAGCACGTCGGCCGACGAGAAGTACGAGTTGACCGCTGCGTCCGCCATGTTCAGGCCGGGGAACTCCTTGACGGTCGCGCCCAGGGTCTCCAGCTGGCTGCGGAGGCGGTTGAACGTCGCGAGGTTCTCGGGCGCGTAGACGGTCTGGGGCGGTACTCCGACGTTGTTGCCGGTGAGCCAGTCGGTCTGCGGGATCCCGATCGTCAGCCCGGCCAGCGGGGTCGCCCCGCCGGTCGGCATCGTCGGCAGATCCCCGAACGGCATCGGCGCTGCCAGCGTCTGCTGGTCGTTCTCGGGGTCCGGCCCCATCATCGCGTTCAGCAGCAGCGCCGAGTCGCGCATCGAGCGCGAGATCGGCCCGATCACGTCGTGGCCCGGGGTCAGCGGCATCACGCCCGCCGACGAGCAGAGGCCCAGCGACGGCTTGATCCCCGAGGCGCCGTTGGCGGCCGAGGGGAAGATGATCGAGCCGCCGGTCTCCTCGCCGATCGCGGCCGCGGCCAGGCGGGCGATCGGCGCGACGCCGGAGCCCTGGCTGGAGCCGCCGGGGAAGTAGTCCTTCTGCCAGGCGTTGCCGGCGAAGGTCCCGGTGATCGAGCCGGAGAAGGCCGAGCAGATCGTGTGGCCGAGGAAGACGACGCCCTGCGCGCGCAGCTTCGCCATCACCGGGCCGTCGTCGGTGCCGACGTTGCCGGCGAAGGCGATGGTGCCGTTCTGGGCGGGGCGGCCCTTCAACCCGATCGAGTCCTTGACCCCGATCGGGATCCCGCACAGGTAGGGGGCGGGCGGGCCGCCGTCGCGGGCGGCCTTCAGGCGGGCGTCGGCGGCCTTGGCCCCGGCCAGCGCGTCGTCGCGGTCGACCCGGACGAAGGCGTTGTAGCCGCCGTTGTCGCCGTAGGTCTCGAAGGCGCCGTTGAGCGCGGCGATCCGGGCCAGGTAGGCCTCGGTGATCTCGACCGAGGTCAGCTCGCCGGCCTGCAGCAGCGCGGCCAGCTCGATGACCTCCAGGTCGACCAGGCGGACGTCGCGCAGGCGCGCCTTGACGTCGGCGACCGCGGGCAGCGCGGTCGGCGCGGCGGCCCGGCGCGCGCGGGCCGCTCCGGCGGTGGCGGTCGCGCCGCCGGCGAGCAGCAGCGCGCCGGCGCCGATCGCTCCCGTGCGACCGACCAGGGCCCGCCGGCTGAGGCCGGATGGGCCGGGTGATTCGAGAGCGGTGGGGGCGGCGTCGGCGTCGGTGGGGACGTCGAGCGTCGCCTCCGCGGTGGCGGAGCGGTCGCGCATGTGGGGAGTACCTGCCCGGTCGAGGAGCGAGCGCGCCCGGCGATCATCGCTGGCGCGTTCGCGTGGTCCGCCAAAACGTTAGGGGCGTCCCCTCCGCGAACCATGGCCGGCGGGGCCGATGCCACGGCCCCAGGATCCGACAACTGGAGCATTGGATCCCGCGAAGGTTCGATAGAAGCGCGGGTGCGCGGGACGAGGGCGTCTCCCGCAGCGAGCCCTGGCCGCGTCAGCGGCCGAGCCGGGTCCGCAGCGCGGCGGCGCAGGCGGCGTCGCGTCCGTAGACGCGCCAGCTGCCGACGGTCGCGGCCTGGACGCTGCCGCTGGGGGGGTCGGGGAGGCCCTTGCCCTTGTCGGCCTTGTCGAGGATGAAGCCGCGGGCGACGCGGGTCGAGGCGGGGAGGAGGGTGACCGCGGGGGCGGTTCCCGGGGCGAGGGCCTCGACGGCGAACGGCTGGTCGTCCTGGAGGCCGAGCCACAGCAGCACCTGCGGGACGGCGCGGTGGTTCGGCAGGGCGACGTCGGCGGGGACGCGGCGGGCGCCGGCGTCGGGGCTCTCGCCCGCCTGCCCGAAGGCGGCGCCGGCGTTCTCGGGGCGCACGCACGGCCCGTCGGTCAGCAGCGGCCGCAGGTCCCCGGTCACGGTCCGCAGGTCGCCGATCACGCGCTGCTGCAGGCCGAGCGCGTGGTGCAGGCGATCGACCCGGCGCACCTGGCCGGGGCCGAAGGCGACGAGCACGAGCAGGCAGAGCAGCGCGAACGCCTGCCACGGCCGGCGCCACCGGTGGTCGCGGTCGAGGCGCCGCCAGCCGAGCAGGCCGGCGGCCGCGAAGAGGACCAGCAGCGTCCCGGGGAACACCAGGTAGCGGGTCAGCAGCGGCAGGCCGGCGGCCGCCAGCAGGAAGAACGCGATCCCGGCGGCGATCGTCGCGGCGACCCCCAGCAGCGCCCGACGGCGGAGCAGCAGCAGCGACAGGATCACGCCGCCGAAGGCGGCCAGCAGCACCGGCTCGCGGACGATCTCGCCCAGCCGTCGCGGCATCACGGTGATCGCCGATCCGACGCCGGTCACGCGGTCCAGGTCGGCCGCGTTCTGCTGGGTCCCGGTCAGGGCCTGGAGCGGGTCGCCGGCCAGCACCAGGCCCTCGACGATCCAGCCGAGCGGCGCGATCGCGGCGATCGCGACCAGCAGCGCCAGCTGCCGCCGGTCGACGACGCGCCACCACCCGACCAGCCGCTCGCGGGGCGCCGCGCGCAGCAGGCCGCCGGCGTCGGTCGCCGCGGCATCGGCGGTGGGACCAGGGTCGGTCCGGTCGTCGGTCGCGGGGCGGCCGTCGTCCGGCGTCCCCGCGGCGGACGAGCCGGCCTCCCGCACCTGGACCACCAGCAGGTATCCCACGTAGGCCGCCGCCAGCAGCCACGCCTCGGGCCGCAGCAGGCCGGCGAGCGTGATCCAGCCGAGGGTCCGCAGGCCGTTGCGCGGCCGTCGGGTCTCGGCCAGCAGCGCCAGCAGCAGGAAGACCGCGTAGGGCAGGTCCAGGTAGGTGCGCAGCCCGTAGGAGAGGACCGGCTCGCGGGTCAGCACCAGGATCGCCGCGACGATGCCGGCGCCGACGCCGAACCAGGCCTCGCCGAGGCGATAGGTCACCACCCCGAGCGCGCCGAGCCAGAACAGCGCCAGCGCGATCAGGACGGTCTCCGCTCCGTGGCCGACCGCCGGGCCGCCGCCGTCGCTGAACGGCACCAGGACCCCGGAGAGCAGGTCGCTCAGCGGGTGCGGTGTGGGGGAGAAGAGCCGCTCCAGGTCCGGACGGCTGCCGCCGGCCAGCAGCTGGCGCATCCAGTCCAGCGACCAGGCGCTGTCGTAGTTGACGAACGCCGTCCGGCCGAGCAGCAGCCAGACCGCCACGCCGATCGCGGCGGCGGCCAGCAGGTGCAGGGCGATCCGGCCGACGCGGGGCATCGGCGGGCGACGGTACCGGAGGGGCCGGATCGGCGGCGGCGGGTTTCGGTCGCGGCGGCCCGCTGGCATAGGCTGGAGGGGTGAGGCCCGACGCCGTCCAGATCCGCGTCCTGGGTGCGCTGCTGGAGAAGCAGCGCACCACCCCGGACACCTATCCGCTGACTCTCAACGCGCTGCGCGCCGCCTGCAACCAGTCGACGAACCGCGAGCCGGTCGTCGACTACGACGAGCGGATGATCCGCGCGGCGCTCGAGGAGCTTGGCCGCCGGCGGTGGACCCGCAACGCCAGCGGCCCCGGCAGCCGGGCGCCGAAGTACCGCCACCTGCTCGCCGACAGCCTCCAGATCCAGCCCGACGACCAGGCGATCCTGGCGGTCCTGATGCTGCGCGGGCCGCAGACCCCGGGCGAGTTGCGGGCCCGCACCGAGCGGCTGCACCGCTTCGCCGACCAGCAGGCGGTCGACGGGACGATCGAGCGGCTGATCGGCCGCGGGCTGGTGGAGCGGATGGAGCGCCGCCCGGGTCAGAAGGAGGTCCGCTACCGGCAGCTGCTCGGCGGCGAGGAGGACGCCGGCGGGGCGTCGATCATCGGCGGGACCGTGGCGGCGCCTGGCGCGCCGGCAGCCGGTGGCGCCGTGGCCGGTGGCGGTGGCGCCGCCGCGGGTGGCGCGGCCGGCGGTGCCGCGGCCGGTGGC
>NZ_AGUD01000123.1 GCF_000240225.1 Patulibacter medicamentivorans | reverse complement strand
CCCGCAGCCGCGCCGCGAAGGCGGGCCAGGCGCGCAGCGCGGCGAGGCCGAGCGCCAGCTGCTCGGGGTGGTCGGGCTCGGCCTCGACGACCGGCGCCAGCATCCCCGCGGCCACGTGGCTGGTGCCGGAGCCCGGCGGCGACCGGTCGACGACGGTCACCCGGGCACCGGCCTCCAGCAGCTCCCAGGCCGCGGCCAGCCCGGCCAGCCCGGCGCCGAGCACCAGCACGTCGGGCGGGCCCGCGCCCGCCCCGCGGCCGGCCATCGCCGGGGAGGACGGGGGATCGACGGGGTCGGGCAGGTCGTTCACGGTCGGTCTCGCTTCGCCGGCATGACCCGGATCAGCTGTTGGCGGTCGGGGACCTCGTCCCCCTCTCAGCCCGCGTGGGCTCCCGCAGCCCCGGACCCGCGGCCTCGTCGGCGCGCGTCCAGCGACGTCCCGATGGTAGCTCCGCGAGCTGCCCGGCCGGCCGCCGCGGTTGCGGCGACGTTGCCGCGAGCCGGTCGCGGGCGCGCGGCGATCCCCCGCCGACGGCTGCCAGACTCGGCCGCGATGACTCCCGAGCAGCGTCGCGCCCGGTTCGCCGCCGTCCACCTGTACCTGGTCGCCCCGCTGGTCGCCGGCGGGCGGCCGCTGGCCGAGGTCGCCGCCGAGGCGATCGCCGGCGGCGTCGACGCGCTGCAGCTGCGGGACAAGCACGCCTCCGACGACGAGCTGGTGGCGGGACTGCGGGCGCTGCGGCCGCTCTGCGACGCGACCGGAACGCTGCTGCTGCTCAACGACCGGCCCGACCTGGCCGTCGCCGGCGGCGCCGACGGGGTCCACGTCGGCCAGGACGACCTGGCGGTCGCCGAGGCGCGAGCGATCGTCGGCGACGGACGGCTGCTCGGCCTCTCGACCCACAGCCCGCGGCAGGTCGACGCGGCGGCGGCCCTCGATCCCGCGCGCGGCCCCGACCACATCGGCGTCGGCCCGGTCCATGCGACGCCGACCAAGGCCGGGACGCCCGGCGTCGGCCTCGACCTGGTCCGCCACGCCAGCCGCGGCCCGCTGCCGTTCGTCGCGATCGGCGGGATCGACGACGGCAACGTCGCGGCCGTCGTCGCCGCGGGCGCCGCGCGGGTCGCGGTCGTGCGCGCGATCGCCGACGCCGACGACCCCCGCGCCG
>NZ_AGUD01000124.1 GCF_000240225.1 Patulibacter medicamentivorans | reverse complement strand
GGGGGGGGGGGGGGGGGGGGGGTCGCAGCGCGGTCGCCGCGGGCGGTCGCCTACGGCGGGGCCAGCAGCAGGCGCGGGTAGGACGCGATCCGGCCCTGGAAGCTCCACGGCTGCTGCTGCTTGCAGTCGGGCACGCCGGTGCCCGTCGCCGGCAGCAGCAGGGGATTGGCCGTGTTGCGGCAGTCGTAGGCCTCGAGCCCGCCGCGGCTGATGTTGACGGCGCTGCTCGGCGCCGGATACGGGTTCTGCCGGTTGCTGGGCAGCTTCTTCGCCCATCCGCCGACGATCTCGTTCCAGACCGTCAGGCTCGCCGCCGGGTAGCTGCGGATCTTGTCCTGCGAGATCCGCGCCTGCCCGTTGGTCATCGACGCGACGTTGGCGAACGCACCGAGGATGTCGCCCCGGATCGCCGCGGCGAGCTGCAGCAGCGGGATCAGTTGGCGGGTGCCGGTGTAGGTCGGCTCGAGCGCCGGCCCGGCGACCTCGAGTAGGCGGGTCAGCGCCGGCAGCGTCGTCGTGCCGGTTCGCAGCACGCCCGGCAGCTGTCGGAAGGTCTGGCGGAAGACCGGGGTGTCGTCGATCAGCGATCGCAGCGCCGGCTGCAGCAACGGCACGGTCGGCCGCAGCGACGCGACGGCCCGCCGCAGCTCGGGAGCGGCCGTCGCGGCCGTCGTCGACGCGTGGCGGAGGGAGATCAGGAACGGCGGAAGCGCGGCGATCGTCGCCCGCAGGTCGTCGTCGCGCGTCGCGGTGACGTCGAGCAGCCGCCGCGACTGGACGACGGCGTCCTGCACCGCGTCGGCGCGCGAGCCGACCGCGTCGAAGACGTCCGACGCGTTGGCGACGAGCTGCTGGAGCTGCTGCTGCTGGTCGTTGAGCGTGTCGACCACGGTCCCGAGGTCGGAGACGACGGCCGGCGCTCGGCCGAGGACGCCGCTGACCGACAGCGACCGGCCGTCGAAGGCCCGCGCCATCCCGGCCATCGACTGCCTGAACGCCCTGCGCGTCGCGGGATCGAAGGTCTGGAGGACGTCGTCGAGGCGCTGTGCGCGCTGGACGTTCGCGAACGCCAGTGCCCCGCCGTCGGGCACCTCGGGCGCCTTCCGCGCCCCGGGAGCGACCTCGACATAGCCCTCGCCCAGCAGGGACTTGTTGCGGACGAGGACCCGCGCGTCGCGGCGAAGCGGAGCGAACCCCGGATCTACCTCCAGCGTCAGCCTCGCCCGCCGCCCGGCCCGCCGCACGTCGACGACGTGGCCGATCGAGACCCCGGCCATGCGGACGTCGGAGTTCGCGAACAGCGCGTCGGCCTCGGGGACCTCGACGGACACCTGGTACCCCTTCGCCTCGAAGGGGACGGTGCCGCCGAACGAGCGCCAGATCGCGACCGCGATGCCCATCGACAGCAGGGCGAACATGATCGGCAGCAGGAGCCTGCGGAGCGTCGGGACTGCGGTGTGCATCAGGGCGCCGGGGTCACGGGGCAGATGTTGCTGGCTCCGAGGAGCAGTCGGAACAGGGGAGCGAGGTCGAGCGCGCCGGTGATCTGCTCGCACGAGACGTTGAGCGCGACGCGGAGGATCGCGCCGTGGGCGTCGCCGCCGCTGGCGACCGAGTTCCAGTTATGGGCGAACCAGGCGAGCCAGAAGAGCATGCCCTCGTCCTTGCCGGGCGGGTTGTAGCCGACCTCGTTGAGGACGTAGTTGGCCGCCTGCGCGACCCGCGTGATGCCCGGGGTGACCTTCGAGAGGGCGTCGAGCGTCGGCCCGAGCCGGCGGGCCAGCGGCTGCGCCTCGACCACGAGCGGTCGCAGCTGCGTGCGCAGCATCGGCGTCAGGCCGTCGGTGAACCCGCGCAGGTCCGCGAACGTCGCCGGCAGCTTCCGCAGCGAGGGCGTCAGCGCCTCGACGGTCGGCCCGAGCTGGTCCGACAGCTGCCCGACGGTCTGCAGCGAGGCTCCCGCGGTCCGCAGGGTCCCCGGGACCTGGGCGAGGATCTCGCGCAGCGGGCGATCCTGGCGGCCGAGGGCCTGCAGCGTGCGGTTGCCGGCGACCACCAGGTCGGAGAGCCGGCCGTCGGCGGCCGCCGCGCGTGTGACCGCGGCGGTGTCGTGGACGAGCGAGGCGATGTCGCGGCGGCGGCCGTCGAGCGCGCGCGCCAGCTGGCCGACCTGGGCGCTCGTGGGCCCGAGCGACAGCAGGATCCGTCGCAGGTCCGGGGCGCGGCCCTTCGTCCCCCGCCCGAGGCCGGTCAGCAGCGAGGTCAGGAACGTCCTGGTGTCGGCGTCCAGGGTCGAGAGCAGGTCCGCGAGCGGCACCGGCGAGCTGTTGCGGCCGACCGGGATCGTTCCGCCCGGCGGCAGCGCCGGCGCCGAGCGATCGCCCGGATCGAGGTCCAGCTCCATGTCCTTGACGGGCGTGATGGGCCGCAGGTCGGCGCGCGCGTTGCGGTAGACGCGCGGCAGCTGGTCGCGCTCGATGGCCAGCTCGAGCTCGGCGTTGGTGCCGACGATCCGCGCTCCCGAGATCGAGCCGACGCGGACGCCCGAGACGTTGACGCCCTGACCGAGACCCGGCGCCACGCCGTCGGCGGTCGGGATCACCACCCGAACGACGTAGTCGTCGCGGAACGGGATCGGAAAGCGCTCCTTGACGAGCACGGCCCCCGCGGCGACCAGGCCGACGACCGCGAGCGCGAGGATCGTCGCGACGTAGCGGGCGTTCTCTCGCAGGCGCCGAATCATCGACCGCTCCTCCGTGCCGGGGCCAGAGCGCGGCGAACGCTCTCGATGTCGCGGTTGATCCCGACTCGCTGCTGCGCCGGGCTCATCGTCGCCAGTGGGTTCTTCGCTACCCAATCGCCTGCTCCGGTGTACCGCGGCGCCGCGGCCGCTCGCAGGTCGACCTGCGGTTGCCTCGCACAGGGCTGGTCCGGGCGCATCGGCGGCTCGACGCCGTACCCGAGCCACGCCGGCCGGACGCCGGTCGCGCCGTTGGTCAGCTGCGAGATCGTGTCGCCGATGCCCGGAACCAGCTGGTGGACGACGTTGTCGCCCGTCGCCAGTCCCGCCCGGATCGTGGTCCCGTTGGCGTCGAAGTCCGACGAGGCGCCGGTCAGGCTCGCGGCCATATGCAGGAACTCCTGCCAGACCGGCTGGTCGATGGTGTGCGGTCCGTCCTGCAGCTTCGAGCGCAGCACCGGCATCACCCGGCGGTCGATGCACTGCCCGATCGGGGTCACCAACGGCATCAGGAACCGCAGCTGCTCGAGCACGCCCGGGAGCGCCCTCACCGGCTGCTCCAGTGCCCCGACGAGCCGCGGCAGCTCGTCGCGGCGGACGAGGGTCGCGAACTGGGCGAGCGCGCGGCTGAACGAGCGCTGGGTCTGCGGCAGGTCCCGCAGGACCGGGTTCAGCGCGGTCGCGAACGTCCGGATCCGGGGCAGCTGGGCGTCGAGCTTGTCCAGCGACCCCGGGGCCACCCGCAACAGGTCGTCGGCGGCGCCAAGACCGGCCGCCAGGTTCCGGTCGTTGTCGGCCAGCGTCGCGAAGAACCCGTTGTAGCTGGTGACGATCTCCCGCAGCGCGGCGGGGTCCCGCGCCAGGGCCGACGTCAGCTCGCCGGCCCCGGCGAGCGCGCGCGTCAGGTCGCCGGGATCGGTCCCCTGCGCGGCGCGGCTGACCCGCCCGGCGCTGCTGAGCGCCCGGCTGAGCTCGCGGTTGGCCCGCCGGAGGCCGGCGACGCCGGTGCCGGCACGCGCCTCGATGCCGGCGCCGCTGCCGGTGCCGAGACCCGAGGCGAGCGCCCCGACGGCGGACGTCGCCGCCCCCCGCACCGGCGCGGTCAGCGTGCTCATCACCTGATCGAGCTGGACCGGGACCGACGTCTGCTGCCGCGGCACCGTGTCGCCGGCGCGCAGCCGCGCGGTGCCGGCGGTCCCCGGGCTGACGTCGACGTAGAAGTTGCCCTCGAAGGCGAGGCGCGGCCGGATCGCGAGCCGCGCGTCGACGTGGATCGGCGGTGCGTCCCCGTCCAGGCTCATGGTCACCAGCGCCCGTCCGTCGGCCGCAGGCTGGACGCCGGTGACGCGGCCGACGTCGAGTCCGGCGATCCGCACGGCGCTGCCGGGCTTGAGCTGGTTGCCGCTGACGAAGACCGCGCGGATCGGCGTGCCGCCACCGACGATGGCGTTCCGCCCGAAGGCGATCGCCAGGAGCCCGCCGATGATCAGGCCGAGCACGACGAAGCCTACGACCCGCCGCCGCGGCGAGTCGCCGTGCGGCATCCGGCGCTTGCGCGAGAGGCCGATCATCGCTCCCCCGGGGGCGTGTCGAGGAGGCGCGCGCGAGCGGCCAGCTGGGGAACGCCGGGCGGCGGCAGGGTCTCGACGTGGGCGGTGCTCTGCCGGCCCGGCGGGCTGGCGAGCGAGCGCGAGGTGAAGCTGTAGGGCTCGTTGCCGCCCTCGCACTCCCGGGCGTCCTCGGTCGGGTTGTAGTTGACGTGCAGGTTGGGCAGTGGATCCCGGTTCTGCAGCAGCTCGAGCGGGCTGTTGCCGAGCGCCTTGATCGTCGCGATGCCGACGGACGGGCCGGCGCCGGTGCCGGCGGTCCCGAACGCCTCGTACATGTTCCGGCCCCAGACGCTGAGGACGTTGCAGTGGACCTGGGCCGGGGTCAGCTTCTCCAGCAGCTTGCCGGTGGCCTGGAACGCGTCGTCGAGCTTGCGGACGGTCCCGTCGGCCTGCGGCAGCCGCGCGAAGCGCTCCAGCGACCTCAGCGTGGCCTGCAGCGGCCGAGAGAAGGCCGGCAGCAGCCGGGCGGGCGAGACGCCGTCGTCGAAGGTCCGCCGCGTGTCGCGCAGCGCGGCCGGCAGCAGGGCCGACGCCGGCCGCAGCTCGGTCGAGATCATCGCGAGGTCGTCGAGCGCCGGACGGAGGCGGGCCAGGGCCCGGGTCGTCGCCGTCGCGCTTCCCGGCAGGACGTCCAGGGTCCGGGTCAGCGCCCCGCGCTCCCGCGCCAGCGCGGCGAAGGTCCGCGATCCGCTCGCGACCAGGCCGCCGAGGTCGCCGCTGACCGCGTCGAAGGCGGCGACCGTCCGGGCGTAGCCGTCGAGCAGCGGCCCGAGCCGGGTCTCGGGGGCGGCCAGGGTGCGCATCAGCCGCGCGAGCGGACCGGAGACCCGCGACAGCTCGCTGATCGCGGTGCCGAGATCGGATCCGCGGCCCGCCAGCGCGACGCCGAGGTCGCCGACCCCGCGTTGCAGGTTGCGCGCCGTCCGCGGGTCGAAGAGGTCGAGCAGGTCGGTGATCTCGACCGTCGAGCGGGCGTTGGCGATCGACAGGGTCCCGTGGGAGGGGACCGTCCGCCGGCTGCGGCCCGGCATCAGGTCGACGTAGGTCGCGCCGAGCACCGAGGCGGGGCGCACCTTCACCGCGGTGTCGACCGGCAGCGGCGCGACGTCGCCGTCGAGCATCAGGTGCAGGCGGGCGAACGACGGGCGCGCGACGCCACGCGGCGGGACGATCGCCTCGACCTTCGAGACCTGCCCGACGCGGACCCCGCCGATCCGGACCTGGTTGTTCTTCACCATCCGGTTGGCGTTGGGGACGTCGACGACGATCTCGTACGTCGACGCCGCCGGCAGGCCGCTGTTGGCGGTGAAGCCGACGTAGAGGATCGCCAGGCAGACGAGGATCCCCAGGAAGCCAGCGAGCGGGTACCAGCGGCTGGCGTCGCGGCGCGGGCGGGGTTTGGTTCGGCGGCTCACTTCAGCATCCGATCGAGGAGGGCCCGGAGGTCGGCGCGCGTGCGATCGGGGAGCCGCAGCCGCCCGTCAGGCGTCCGCGGCGACGGGGCCGCCGCGGCGTTGTGGCGGCGCGGCCGCGCTTGGCCGTCCTGGAGCGCGTCGGGGCGGACGGTCGCAGGGTCGTTGAGCACGACCCGGCCCTTGCCCGGCCGGTCGAACTGCTGGTAGCAGCTCGCGTCGGGGGCCACCAGGCACTTGGCCGAGATCTTGGCCGAGACCGACAGGACGTGCGAGACGCCGTCGAAGGCGGTCGACAGGTGGGTCAGCCCATAGAGCGCCTTCTGCAGGTTCTCGAAGCCCCCGGTGGCGAGCATGCTGGCCACCAGCTCGCGGGCGAGCGCGACCGGCTTCGCGGAGCGCTCGGCGAATCGCTGGAGGCCGGCCACGACGGGCTGGGCCGGGACGATCGCCCGGCGGCCGGCGTCGGCAGCCGAGCCGAGCGCGCGGACGGCACGGCGCGCGGGCAAGGCGAACGACGGCAGGTGCTCGGTCAGCGTCCGCAGCTCGGGTGCGGCGGCGCGCAGGTTGCGCGCGGTCGGCGTCAGCTCGGCCGCGGCGCGCTGGAGGCTGCCGAGCGAGCCGCGGACCTCGGTCAGTAGCGGCGGGAGGGTCCGGATGCTGCGCTCCAGCGACGAGCGGTGGGCGGCCGTCGCCTGCGCGACGACCGCGGCCTCGCCGACGAAGTCGCGAATCTGCCGGTCCCGGGTCGAGAGCTCGCGCAGGACGCCGGCGGTGTCGCCGGCGGCGGCGCGGATCGCGTGCCGCTGGCCGTTGACGACGCTCAGCGCACGGCGGGCCTGGGCCAGCGCCGGATTCGCCCTCCGCAGCAGCGCGTTGATGTCGGTCCCGCGTCCGGCGGTCGCGATCCCCAGCTCGGTCAGGATCAGGCGGATCCGCTGGTCGGTGGGCAGCGAGAAGGTGTCGATCACCTGCTGCAGCTGCAGCGCGACCTGCGTCCGCGAGACGGGCACCGTGGGCGCGTCAGCCCCCGCCGGCTGCGGCAGGTCGGGGCGCGACGGCGTCCCCGGATCGCAATCGACGTAGTTCTCGCTGATGAAGCCCTCGGGGAGGATCCGGCAGCTGGCGTCGTCGTGGAGCGGGCCGAACTTCGCGTCGATCCGGAACTCCATCCGCGCCTTGTGGTCGGCCGTCAACGCGACGCGCTCGACCTCGCCGACCTTGGCGCCGGCGATCTTGACCAGCTGGCCGGGGACCATGCCGCGACCGGTGTCGAAGACGGCGTCGAAGCGGTATCCGTCCTCGTCGCCGGCGCGAACGACGAGGATCGCGGCGACAGCGACGGCCGCCGCGAAGATCAGCAGGCGCGCCCTCATCGCGAGCCCCGCCGTCGAGCCCGGGCCGCGGGCTCGGGGTCGGGCTCCAGCGACCGGCGATCGCCCTCGCAGTCGGTGGCGCGCCGGCAGAGCGCCGTCGGGCTGTTGACCAGCGCCGACATGCTCTGCCGCGGGTCGCAGATGCCCGCCTTGGGGTACCACGGGTTGGAGCCGTCGGCGGCCGGCGGGGCGTTCGACCCGGGGCAGCGGCTGCGCTGGTCGGTCAGCGAGCTGAAGATCCCCGGCAGCGCCCCGTTCTTGTCCAGCAGCCCCGTCACGATCGGCGCCAGCACGCCGCCGACGGCGGTCTGCGGACTCTGGATGAACTCCAGCTTCAGGTAGTGCCCGAACTGGTTGTACTGGCCGGAGGAGATCCCGGTCAGGCCGTTGACGACGCCGAGCAGCAGGTCGGAGCCGTAGAACCGGAGGCCCTCGAGCACGTCCATCGAGCTGCGGAAGCCGGTCGCGGTCGACTTCAGCGCCGCGACCGCCGGGGGCTCCAGGCGCTGGACGCCCTGGAGCGCGGTCCGCAGCGGCTCCAGCAGGCCGTTGAGCTGCCGCAGCGGCTGCTGGGCGCGGCCGAGCGTCTTGGGCAGCCGCCGCAGCAGCGTCCGCAGGCCGGGCTGGACGGCCGGCACCCGGCGCAGGGTCGGGCGGAGCGCGACCGCCGTCGCCGCCGTCCGCTCGAGCGTGCCGCTGGCCTGTCGCAGGACGCGCGGGGCGCGCTGCAGCACCGAGCTGAGGCTCTGGCGCTGGTCGGCCAGCGCCCGCATCGTAGTGGCCGTGTTCTGGATCGCGGCCTGGAGGTCGGGGCGGCGATCGGCCACGGCCTGGGCCGTGCGGGCGCCGGTGCGGACGAGCTCGGCGATCTGCGGCCGGTCGTCGGCGAGCTCCCGCAGCAGCCCGCCGACGCGGGCCATCGCCGGGTCGAGCCGGGCGAGCGTGGCGTTGAACTCACGCGCCCCCGAGCCGGCGTAGATCTTCGCGCTGTTGGCGAGCAGGCCCTGGAGCGCACGGCGGGCGGCCGGATCGACCGCGTTGAGGATCGCGTCGAGGTCGACGATCCCGGTCGTGTCGCTCGCCGGCAGCACGCTGCCGGTGGGCAGCGCGGGCGCGTTCTGCGGCCCCGGGCCGAGGTCGACGTAGCGGTTGGTGATCGTCGCCTGCCCGACCGAGCGGATCGTCGCCCGCGTCCCACGCCGCAGCGGCACGAACCGCTCGTCGCTGATCGCCATCGCGATGTCGGCCTGGCCGCCGTCGGCCATCGAGATCGAGCGGATCGTCCCGATCTTCACGCCGCCAACCTCGACCAGGCCGCCCTTGACCAGCTGCCCCGCGTTCGCGAACCGGGCGTGGACCGTGTACGACGGACCGCGGTCGGCCAGCAGGACTACCGCGACCGCCGCGACCGCGAGCGCCAGCGCCCCGAGCGCCAGCCGACGCGAGCGCCGGCGACGGCCGCGCCGGCCCAGCGCGCCCACCCGACGCGGGCCGCCGGCACGGGTGATCTCGGGCCCGCTCATCCGCCGATCGGGAGTCGCGGGGTGCCGCCCCAGAAGATCTGGCTGCCGACGATGCCGATGAAGTGGACGCCGACGAGGTTGACGATCATCGCCCGCGCGGTCGCGGCGCCGACCTCGACCGGCCCGCCGCGGACCTTGTAGCCGTAGTAGCAGCCGACGAGCACGACGAAGGTCGCCATCGCCATCGCCTTGATGCCGGAGAAGAGGTAGTCCTGCGGGCTCTGGAACTTCCAGAACAGCTCGAAGTAGCCACCCGGGGAGACCTGGGCGACCTGGACGACGACGGCGAAGTAGGAGCCGACGAAGGCGACGACGATCCCCAGCGCGTAGAGGAACGGCAGGATCAGCCACGAGCCCAGCAGCCGCGTCGAGCAGAGGAAGAGGACCGAGTCCATCCCCATCACGTCGAGCGCATCGATCTCGTCGGTGATCCGCATCGTGCCGATCTCGGCCACGAACCCCGTCGACACCTTCGCCGACATCATGTAGCCGAACGCGTAGGGCGTGATCTCGCGCAGGTCCCCGATCGCGGCGAAGGCCCCGGCGACGGACGGCGCGCCGACCTGGCGGGCGGCGTAGGACCCCTGGATCCCGACCACCAGGCCGAGCGCGAAGACCATCCCGAGGACGACCAGCATCGACCCGGTGATCAGCAGGCTCGACTGCCGGAGGACCTCTCCGGAGTAGCGCCGGACGCGACCGCCGAGCACCCCACCGACGATCTCGCGGGCGAAGACCGCCCCGTCGCCGACCGCCAGGACCGCGTCACGTGTCCGCCCGCGGGCGCTCATCGGACCTCCGAGAGGAGCGGGTTCGTCGCCAGCAGGATCTGGGTGAAGACGTAGTCGATCACCCCGATCATCAGGAACGAGATGACGACCGCCTGGTTGACGGCACGGCCGACGCCCTCCGCGCCCCCCTTCGCGTTGATGCCCTTGTAGCAGCAGACGACGGCGATCATCGAGCCGTAGATCGCGCACTTCAGAAACGACGCCGCGAGCTCGAGGGTCGTCGCGCTGCTGAAGAAGGCAGAGAAGAACGGACCCAGCGGGGCGTGGTTCTGGATCACCACGAGCACCGCTCCCGCCACCCCCGCCATCAGGGCGAAGACGTTGGCCAGCACGCTCACCGAGAGGATCGCGAGCAGCCGCGGAACGACCAGCGCCTTGACGGTGTCGACGCCGAGCACGCTGAGGGCATCGGTCTCCTCGCGGACCTTTCGCGCACCCAGGTCCGCGGTGATCGCCGTGCCGACGACGCCCGCGACCACGATCGCCGTCACCAGCGGCGAGAAGAAGCGCACGACGATCAGGACGTAGATGCCGCCCATCCGGTCCAGCGCCCCGAACAGGCCCAGGAAGTTCGACGCCTGGATGCCCGCCGGGCCGAACGAGAGCGCGAACGACGTGATGATCAGCGGCCCGACGGCGATCGCGATCGCGAAGCGGAACTGGTCGACGAACTCGGCGGCGTAGGAGATCGGCGGGCGAACCGCCCGGCGGGCCGAGAGGACCGCGAGGTGCAGCATGCCGCCGAACTCGACGACCCCGTGAGGCACCGCCGCACGGACGCGGCGTCGCACGCTCGGCGCTGCCGACGACGGGCTACTCGCCACGCCATCCGCCCGTCCGGCCACGGGCGCGAAGACGCCGCGAACCTGCTCCTCCACAGATCACGCGGCCACGGTACATGATGGGCGACGCAAAGTCCAGACAGTGTGTCCTAACGTCATGTTCTCGGGCGGATTGGTGCTCCTCTTCGCGGTGCAGACAAGCATCACTAGGGACCCACCGGGGCAATGGGCCAAGAATTCGCAACGTCTAGACGTTGCGTCGACGCCTGGGAGGACGACCCGGACGCAGACCGTCGCCGGCCACGGCGAACCTGGCGGGCGCGCCGGCCGCCCTGCGGGCGCCTACGGCTAGGGGGCGGCGGCCTGGCGGATGCCGTGCAACGCGAAGAGCGTGGCGCGCTCGATGATCGCCTCGTCGTCGACGCCGGCCCCGGCCGGATCCGGCATCCAATCGCGCGCGAGCACGATCCCGATCAGCAAGTTGACCACCAGCCAGATCCCCGTCGCCGCGGCCTCCGGCGAGAACCACCCCCGCGTCGCCGCCTCTCGGGCGCCGATCGCCTGGAGGCGCTCGACGACGTCGGCCAGCGTCGCCCGCAGCTCGTGCAGCAGGTCGGGCGCCGAGGCCTCGTCAGCCGCGGTCAAGCCGGCGAGCGCCTGGCGGTGGAGCACCAGGTGCCGATGCAGATCGCGCACGAACTCGCGCATCAGCGCCTCGTCGTCCCACGGCGCGTCGACCTGCGCGTTCCAGACCCGCGCGAACTCCTCGAGGAACGCCGCGAACGGGCTCACCAGCGCCGCCGAGAACAGGCTGCGCTTGCTCGGGAAGTGCCGGTGCAGCACCGACGCGCTGATCCCGGCTTCGACGGCGACGGCCCTCATCGTGGTGGCGCCGTAGCCATGGCGCGCGAACTCGCCGGCCGCCGCCTCGACGATCAGCGCCCGCACCTCGTCGGTGGTCCTTCGACGCTCGACGCGCGCAGGCTTCATCGGGCGAACCCTACCCCGGCGCAGCATTGCCATTCCCGATTCGTCAACCGAATGCTCGTCTAGACTCACAGTCTCTCGACCTCGACCCGATGCCTCCTTCGACCAGAACCACCAGAAGCAGCCGCCACCTACGACGCGAGCAAGCCCGTCGTAGGTTGCTGAGCGCGCTGGAGGTGATGCTGGAGTCGACGCGCTTCACCGACATCCGCGTCGAGCACTTGGCGCGCGAGGCCGAGATGTCGCGAGCGACCTTCTACGTCTACTTCGAGGACAAGGGCACGTTCCTGAGCGAGGTGGCGGAGAGCGCCATCGGGACGGTGGTCGAGGCCGGGCGCTACTGGTGGTCGCTCGGCCCCGACCTGACCAAGGGCGACCTTCGCGAGGCGCTCGAGCGGATCGCGGACGCCTACCGCTCCCAGCACCGCACCATGGCCGCCGTGATCGAGGCAGCGTCCTACGACTCGCTGATCGGGGAGCGGTTCGCCGACCTGATGAAGGAGGCCTCGGACGGCCTCGCGGCCTACATCCGGACCGGGCAGCGCGAGGGCTTCATCCACGCGGACATCGATCCGGACGCCTCCGCGGTCTGGCTCGCCTACATGGCCGAGCGGGGGTTCGCCAAGCTCGTGACGCCGGCCGACGCCGCGGCCACCGAGAGCCTCATGGCCACGCTCACCGATCTCGTGTGGAACGCGCTGCACGCGGGGCTGCGATGAGCAGCCCGCCGCCCGATCCGGGCGACCCGGTCGAGGAAGAGCGCCGAACGGCCGTCGGCGAGGAGCTGCTGCTCGTCGTCGACCGCCTGATCCAGCAGGGCGAGGGATTCACCGGAATCAGCGTCGAGCGGCTGATGGCCGAGGCGGGCCTCGCCCGCTCGACGTTCTACGCCCATTTCTCCGACAAGGCCGACCTGCTGCGGGTCTGGGCCCGGCGCGCGATGCGCCAGACGCAGGAGACCGGGACCGCCTGGCTCTCGCTCGGCCGGGGCCTGACGCGCGAGCAGCTGCACGGCGCCCTGCGCGAGGTGCTGCTGGGCTACCGGCCCTACGCGCGCCTGCTGTCCTCGGTCTACGACGCCGCGGCGTTCGACCCCGATCTCCAACGAGAGGTCGACCTGGTCATGTCCGACTACGTGACACGGTTGGAGGCCCACGTCCGCCGCGGCCAGGAAGAGGGCTGGGTCGATCCGGCCCTCTCGCCCGACGAGGCCGCCGCCTGGCTGACGTGGATGGTCGAGCGGGTCGAGCATCAGGTGCTGAGCCACGCGAGCGATCAGGAGATCGAGAAGCTCGTCCGCGGCATGTCGGACGTCACCTGGCACATGCTCTACGCGCGGGCGCTCGGTGACGCGGCGAGCGGCGCGTCGCGGTACTCGCGTCCCTCCGCGGCCCGCGCAACCAGCGACTCCGGCGGGGCGAAGCGCTCGCCGTAGCGGTCGGCCAGCTCGCGGGCGCGGGCGACGAACCCGGCCGGGCCGGTGGTCCGCCGCTGCCGGTCGCGGGGGTCGGCGTAGCCGTTGACGAACTGCAGCACGCCGCCGGTCCAGGCCGGGAAGCCGATCCCGAGCAGCGAGCCGACGTTGGCGTCGGCGACGGTCTCCAGGACGCCCTCGTCGAGGCAGCGGATCGCCTCGATCGCCTCGCGGAACAGCATCCGCTCCTTCAGATCCTCGAGCGGGATCGCGGCGGCCGGGTTGGCGGCCGGGTCGGCGACGCCGCCGAACGCGTCGATCAGGCCGGGCCAGAGGCGGGTGCGCCGGCCGTCCTCGTACTCGTAGAAGCCGGCGCCGGCAGCACGGCCGGGACGACCGTGCTCCTGGACCATCCGGTCCAGGACGGCGAACGCGGGCTCGTCGTCGAAGGTCCCGCCCTCGGCCTCGACGGCGGCGCGGGTCTCGTCGCGGACCTTGCGGAACAGGGTCAGCGTCAGCTCGTCCATCAGCTGCAGGATCGGCGCCGGGTAGCCCGCCTGGCCGCTGGCCTGCTCGATCGACGCCGGCGGCACCCCCTCCGCCAGCAGGTTCATCCCCTCGTAGAGGAACGTCCCGATCGTGCGGCTGGTGAAGAAGCCGCGCGAGTCGTTGACGACGATCGGGGTC